>NZ_JAFNNJ010000004.1:0-195803 GCF_026536825.1 Gilliamella sp. B3367 | reverse complement strand
GGTACATTATCTACTCGTTACGGATTTCCTAATCGTAGTACTTTCAGTGCCCGTAGTGAGATTTATTACGTCAATCCTAAGGCTGCGCCGGTGGTTTGTTTTGCTCGGCCTAATTTAAAAAATGGTAAGCGTGGTGATGATAGGGATAACCTATCTTGGGATTTTGCTGGCCCAGCTTCGATGTGGGACCCTAATAAAGGTTTTCTCACACAAAAAACAGACCCTCGCTATTACGGTCAAAACTTTCCTACAACTGGCGGTAATGGATTGTACTTTGATTTACTCATTAGTGGTAGTAGTCAGCCATTGTCTTGGTCACCGGTTTCTCATGGTGGTATCACAGCTACAATGTCTAATCCTACTGCTACAAGCGTACGCGTTACTTTAACGGGTCCTTACGCTACCACATCCCAGCATAGTTCATCCTATCCTGGTCGTATTTCCACTCCACCTTTGCCTCAGACTTTCGAGTTGGTCGGTCGTGATAGTAATGGTACTCCTGTCGTCAAATATGGTTTTACTTTGAAGCAGTGGTTCGTCAACAGGGGTACAGAAAAATACACTTATTTTGATACCTCATCTTGGTGTAGTCGTATTGGTTATCGAGTACCTAAGGTAAAGGATTTAACTAATGCAGTTCGTATATACGCTCCTCTTATCTCTGGCGCCACCCCTTCCTCGCCGGGTAATCATTATATGCGTCATATAGGTTCAGGTTTTTTCACGGAGTGGGGCAAAATGGCCGATTACTCTGGCGTTGGCTTCGGCAAACGTGTGTACTGGACTAGTGACCTGGGTAGTAACCCGAATGGTAGTGAGCAGTTTACCGTCTACACAGACCACGGTAATGTGTATTGGTTCTACAACAACAGCCGCTACCTCTACCTCTACGTGCTTTGTGCCTATCCTTAGTTCTTATTTCTTCGTCCTTAATCCTTAGGCCGGGGTGGGGGGTGATAAAAAATAGTGTTGAGTGATTAAAAGTAAGCTGACTCAAGGAGTCAACGCGTTTAGCCATAAAAAAAGCGATTTTGCGGCTAAGCGACGTTTGAATTACCCGCCTAGGCGGGTTTATTTTTTTGTATTTTATCTCAAAAAAAGTTGAGGAACGGGGTTTTTGAAGTTTTAAATTTCACTTAAAAATTATTAAATGATCAAACTCACTAAATTTCTAATTCAAAGCCTTAAAATAAAATTTTTGAGGATCAATTGCTCTAATTTTAAAGATTTGTAACTTCGATATATTCAATTAAAACAATAGTTAAATAATTATAATTTAGATCCTTTTTAGATCCTATTTACAAAAGTTAACGTAAATGAGCGAAAAAAAGTGTTGCATCGTGTTTTTCCAATCACTATACTTTTTACACGGTTTTAGCTAAAAGGCTAAAATTTGACAGAAAAGTATAAAATTGTAAATTAATCAAAAAATTACTTGACGGGATAGTCTAAAATGCATTATAATTTTCAACAGCCAACAGCCAACAGCCAACCTGCCAAACCTATCTTTTAAATTCGTCTAAGTCCAGCACCCAGTTTAAATTTTTCACTAAAACTTATTTTTCCACGCAATCAAGTAAAATTCTGCGAATTTTCGCGCGATCCTTTTTCGGATCCTTTATTCGATCCTTTTCCCAATTATCCCGGCAGATTGTTTTTTTCGTGGTCTTTTTCCTTCCTTTTTCGGGTCACGCATTGACATCACAGACAACTAGAAATGCGATACAGGGTAGTGCACCTTATCTGACTTTCGACGGTGGTCGTACACGTGCGGTTGATACTAACGGTCTGCTTGGGATTACACTATCTAACGGAGCTAATTACACGCCTTCTAACAATTCATCATCTGCAACTCCAATCGTCTTGCCCGTTGAGGGTCAGAGTTTTGCTGATATTCGTATGTTCGTTCCTACTGATACTGATTCAGTCGCTTTGAGTACACTTATCGGTCCTCCTAATAATTATTGGGGGGATGATGATGGTGATTCTGGCGTTACTGCTACTGGTCGTTTAAGTTTATCTATCGTCGATAAAAACAATGAATCTGTATCACGTAGTACCGTTCCAACAATTTGTAAGGCACCTTATAAGGTTACGTTATCTAGTACTAACGGTACATTATCTACTCGTTACGGATTTCCTAATCGTAGTACTTTCAGTGCTAGTGATGTGACTTATTACGTCAATCCTAAGGCTTCGCCTGTGGTTTGTTTTGCTCGGCCTAACTTATTTCCTGGTAAGCTTGGTGATGATAGTCGTAATCCATCTATTGATTTTGCTGGTCCGTCTTCAATGTGGGACCCAGCTAATGGTTTTATTCCTCAGTCAACTGACCCGTTACTTTACGGTAGAAACTTTCCTACAACTGGTTCTGATGGATTGTACTTTGATTTAATCATTGGTGGTGTTAATCAACCATTGTCTTGGTCTTCTATTTCTCGGGGTGATATTACAGTTAAAATGTCTAATTCTACTGCTACAAGCGTACGCGTTACTTTAACGAATTATATTGGCATACCTACTACTTTGCCTCAGACATTCGAGTTGGTCGGTCGTGATAATAATGGTACTCCTGTTGTTAAATATGGTTTTACTTTGAAGCAGTGGTTCATCAAGCGTACTCAGAACACTTACACTTACCCTGAAACCTTATCTTGGTGTAATAGTACTGGTTATCGTGTGCCTCGCGTAAGTGATTTAACAAATTCAAATTATAATAATTTAGGTGCCACCCCTTCCTCATCTGGTAATTATTACCAACGTAGAATTGGTTCTGGTTTTTTCGCGGAGTGGGGCTTCTTGCGTATATACTCAGGCGCTAACTTCAACTACGATATACCTTGGACTAGTGACGCGGTTCGTAGTCGCCAGTTTTTCGTGAACGTCTACGGTTTTGTGTATTTGTCCGACTTCAGATACGGCCTTGTGCTTTGTGCCTATCCTTAGTTCTTATTCCTTCATCCTTAATCCTTAGGCCTTAGGCCGGGGGTGGGGGGTGATAAAAAATAGTATTAAGCAATTAAAAGTAAGCTGACTCAAGGAGTCAACGTCGTTTAGCCATAAAAAGCGATTTTGCGGCTAAGCGACGCTTCAATTACCCGCCTCGGCGGGTTTATTTTTTAGGTATTTTATCTCAAAAAAAGTTGAGGAGCGGGGTTTTTATTGATATGGCTAAAATTAATCTAATCTTTTTATCAATAATAAAATAGCATGGTTAATAATTAGTTAATCGTTAATCAATAATGTTTTGAGACAAAATCCGCCCCTGATTGGGGGGGGCGGTTGAATTATTTACCGGTTAAGAATAGTTTAAGTGAAGGATTTTCTGTTTCGTTATGGAATCCGTAATCCAATTCAGTTAAATGTTTGGTAAAGGTGCTATGGCTGGCGTTGTCGATTTCAAAGGCGGCTAGCACGCGACCATAATCGGTGCCGTGGCTACGGTAATGGAACATTGAGATATTCCAATTGGTACCCAAGGTTTGTAAGAATTTGAGTAGTGCGCCTTGTGATTCAGGAAATTCAAAGCTGTAGACTTGTTCATTAATCGGTTGGCACGGTTTGCCTCCAATCATGTAACGGACATGCAGTTTTGCCATTTCGTCATCGGTTAGATCAACAACTTGATAACCGGCTGCGGTCAGTTCTTGCATGATTTCGTCTTTTTCGTTGCTTTTGGCAATTTTAACGCCAACAAACACGCAAGCTGATTTGTCGTCATGATAGCGGTAGTTGAATTCGGTCACAGCACGACCACCGAGCAATTGGCAGAATTTGAGGAAGCTGCCTTTTTGTTCTGGAATCGTGACCGCTAACAGGACTTCGCGTTTTTCGCCTAGCTCGCAACGTTCTGACACGTAGCGTAGGTTGTGGAAGTTCAAGTTGGCGCCGGATAGAATATGGGCTAAGTTTTCGCCACAGATGTTGTTTTGTTCAACATATTTTTTCATTCCCGCTAACGCCACTGCGCCAGACGGTTCAGCAATGGCGCGCACATCGTCAAATAGATCTTTAACGGCGGCACAAATTTCGTCACTATCGACAGTGATTATGTCATCGATATATTGCTGACAAAGTCTAAATGTTTCGTCGCCAATTCGTTTAACCGCGACGCCTTCAGCAAATAAGCCCACGCGATCAAGGTCAACGGGATGACCGGCAATAAGTGCTGCTTTTAGGCAAGCATCGTCTTCAGGTTCAACCGCAATGACTTTAATTGATGGCATGATTTGTTTGATTAATACGGCAATACCGGCTGCAAGCCCTCCACCCCCAACGGGGACAAAGATGCGGTCAAGTTTGGCATTTTGTTGCAGTAGTTCCATGGCGATACTGCCTTGCCCTGCTATGACAAGGGGATGGTCGAAAGGGGGAATAAATATACGGTTTTGTTCTTTGGCTAATTCCATTGCTTTGGCTTTGGCTTCATCAAAGTTGGCTCCATAAAGTAGCACTTCTCCACCAAATCCTTTTACCGCTTCGACTTTAATATCTGCTGTTGTTAATGGCATGACAATGAGGGAATTGATGCCTAATTTTGTGGCTGAAAACGCGACACCTTGCGCATGGTTGCCGGCTGATGCAGCAATCACGCCACATTTTCGTTCTTCCGGCGTTAGGCTGGCAATCATGGCTTGCGCGCCCCGTATTTTGAAGCTGTGAACGAGTTGGCGATCTTCTCGCTTAACAAACACTTGGTTTTTTAGGCGAGAGGAGAGTTTTTCCATATGTTCTAGTGGTGTCACTTGAGCGACATCGTATACCGCACTACATAGCGTGGCTTTTAGATAATCAGCGCCGGTTAGTTTGTTATTATTCACGTTAACCACCTAATTTACTTTTATCACGCACCGCACCTTTGTCAGCACTGGTTGCTAAGCTTGCATAAGCTTTTAGTGCGTATGAGACATAACGGTTACGGTTATGAGGTGTAAAGGCTTTATCACCGCGAGTGAGTTCAGCTACGCGACGACGTTCTAATTCATCTTCAGGTACGAGGATGTTTAATTTTCGATTTGGGATGTCGATATCAACAATATCACCATCTCGAACTAAACCAATCACGCCACCGTTGGCGGCTTCTGGCGATATGTGACCAATGGATAAGCCTGATGAACCACCAGAGAATCGACCATCGGTAATTAATGCACAAGCTTTGCCAAGACCCATTGATTTTAGGTAGCTGGTTGGGTAGAGCATCTCTTGCATCCCTGGTCCACCTTTTGGTCCTTCATAGATGATGACGACTACATCACCTTCAACGACTCGTCCACCTAAGATTGCATCAACCGCATCTTCTTGGCTTTCATAGACTTTAGCTGGGCCGCGGAAGACTAAGTTTTCAGCTGCAACACTTGCCGTTTTAACGATTGCGCCATCTTCGGCTACGTTTCCGTATAGGGTTGCTAGTCCGCCATCTTGGCTGTAGGCATGAGCTTTGTCGCGGATACAGCCGTTTTGGCGATCGTCATCAAGCGTATCCCAGTAACAATCTTGTGAGAAAGCTTTGGTAGTGCGAATACCTGCTGGGCCACTGCGATACATTTTTTTGACTTCTTCGTCAGTGGTTTGGGTGATGTCGTATTTTGCAAACGTTTCTTGTAAGTTTAGACCAAGCACGTTGTGGACATTGCGGTTAAGTAATCCGGCTTTGTCCAGCTCTGATAATATGGAGACGACACCACCAGCGCGATGCACATCTTCCATATGATAGATAGCTGTACTTGGCGCTACTTTACATAGGTGAGGGACTTTGCGTGATAGTCGGTCAATGTCTGACATGGTGAAGTCGATTTCACCTTCTTGTGCAGTGGCAAGTAAGTGCAATACGGTATTGGTTGAACCCCCCATGGCAATATCGAGCGACATGGCATTTTCGTAGGCCGCTTTGGTGGCTATTGATCGCGGTAAGTACGAATCATCATCCTGTTCGTAATAACTTTTGGTGATTTCAACAATGCGTTTAGCGGCATTTAAGAAGAGTTTTTCACGTTGTTTGTGTGTCGCAACCAGTGAACCATTACCCGGCAATGATAAACCTAATGCTTCGGTTAAGCAGTTCATTGAGTTAGCAGTAAACATGCCTGAGCATGAGCCGCAAGTTGGACAAGCCGACTGTTCAATTGCTTCACTATCAGCATCACTAACATTTGGATTGGCACTTTGGATCATGGCATCAACTAAGTCGAGTTTGATGATTTTGTCAGATAGTTTGGTTTTACCCGCTTCCATCGGTCCGCCTGATACAAATATAGTTGGGATGTTTAGACGTAGTGACGCCATTAACATGCCGGGGGTGATTTTGTCACAGTTTGATATGCAGATCATGGCATCGGCGCAATGGGCGTTAACCATGTATTCAACGGAATCGGCAATCAGTTCTCGTGAGGGTAGTGAGTAAAGCATACCGCCATGCCCCATGGCGATACCGTCATCGACAGCAATTGTGTTAAATTCTTTGGCAATGCCACCACACGCTTCAATTTCTTTTGCTACCAGTTGACCAATATCTTTTAAGTGAACATGACCCGGTACAAATTGTGTGAATGAGTTAACCACCGCGATAATGGGTTTACCAAAGTCTTCATTTTTTACGCCTGTTGCACGCCATAAAGCGCGGGCGCCCGCCATGTTGCGACCTTCAACCGAGGTTGCTGAACGATATCTAGGCATTTGTTGCTCCCAATTTTTTTTATGCAAGCGACCGATTTCTTTCGGTACGTATTTCTATGATTAATAAATCGTTAAATAATGACGACACCGCAGTTTTTGCTGCGGTGTTTTTATTTTATTTAATTGGATCTAACCAACCGTATTTGTCTTCAGTTTTGCCATTGAATAATCCGAAGAATGTTTGTTGGATTTTCTTCGTGATTGGGCCACAACGACCAATACCAACTTGGATTCGGTCAACACTACGTACTGGTGTGATTTCGGCAGCGGTACCGGTCATAAATACTTCATCAGCTAGATAGAGTGATTCACGTGATAGAGTTTGTTCACGTACTTCAATGCCTAGATCATGTGCAAGTTTGATGATTGCATCACGGGTGATACCAGGTAGTGCTGATGATGATAGTAATGGGGTAAATAATATGCCATCTTTGATGATAAATAGGTTTTCGCCAGAACCTTCAGAAAGCTGACCGTTTACGTCTAATGCGATGCCTTCTTGGAAGCCATTAGCTCGCGCTTCTGATCCGATAAGAAGTGATGATAAGTAGTTACCACCCGCTTTAGCTGCTGCTGGGATAGTGTTTGGTGCAAAACGGTTCCATGATGATACCATTGCGTCAATACCTTGTTCTAACGCATCTTCACCAAGGTAGGCTCCCCATGGGAATGCTGCAATCATGACATCAGTTTTGTAACCAGCAGGAGGAATGACGCCCATACCCACATCACCAATAAAGACTAATGGGCGAATGTATGCACTTTTTAGGTTATTTTTTTTGATGACTTGGCGAGTTGCTTCCATGATCTCTTCAAGAGAATAAGGGACAGGAAAACGATAAATTTTGGCTGAGTTGAGTAAGCGTTGTGCGTGTTCTTTATGGCGAAAAATTGCTGGGCCGTTGTGAGTTTCATAACAACGAACACCTTCAAATACTGAAGTTCCATAGTGTAGGGCGTGTGACATTACGTGTATTTTTGCATCAGCCCATGGAACCATTTCGCCATTTAGCCAAATATAATCAGATTTTGCTGTAGTACCCATTTTTTGTTTTCCTCTTAAATTTACTTTTATTAAGCATGTATTTTGCTTTTATTAATTTGTGCATTATACATAACTTTGTTTAACTGCTATAGTTTATTAATTTAATTTGTCTTTTTTACAAAAGAATCTATTTGTTCTTTACTACGCTACCGTTATTACATCCTCCAATTTAGTAATTTGGTTTTGCAGTGACGATAGCGTTCGTTCGGTTGTTAATGTCAGTGTCAAGGTGAATAATTGATTGTCAATTGATTGCATTTGCATCTGTTCGATATGGCCTCCACGGTGGCGAACAACGCGTAAAATGCGTTCAAGTGAACCCAATTTATCATTGGCAGTTATGGTAAATTGATGTGTCGCTTTTTGATTCATCACTTACTCCTTGTTGCTTTTATCTAACATGTTTTCGTTTGCCGCGCCCGGTGGTACCAGTGGCCATACGTTTTCTAGCTCATCGATACATACGTGCAGTAGATAAGCACCTTTCGAATTGAATAGGTTATCGAGTGCGCCTTCGATTTCCGATTTTTTGCTGATGGTTTGCCCTGGTATATCAAAGGCTTTGGCTAGCATTAAAAAGTCGGGGTTATCTGATAAGTTGGTTTCGCTATATCTTTCATTAAAAAATAGCTCTTGCCATTGCCTTACCATGCCTAGGCGTTGGTTATCAATAAGAACGATTTTGACGGGTAATTTTTTGCGTTTAATCGTTGTTAATTCTTGTACATTCATCATGAATGAGCCGTCACCCGATACGCAAATTACCATGTCGTTTGGTCTAGACATTTGTGCGCCAACTGCCGCTGGTAATCCAAAGCCCATAGTGCCAAGCCCACTTGAGGTAATAAAGTTTTGTGGGTGGGTAAAGGACATGTGTTGCGCTGTCCACATTTGGTGCTGACCTACGTCGGTGGTGATGACGGTGTTAGCTGGTTTGCGCTCAGAAATGCGTTTGAGCAGTGCTGGCGCATAAATGGCGTCACCCGGATGATCATAACGTGTTGGATGCTGGGCTTTCAGTTGTTTTATTTTGTTATGCCAGTCATCAATTGAGACCGTTTGGTTAAGCATCGGTAATACGTGTTTAATATCACCTTGTAAACCTAAATGGGTTTGGCGTAGTTTGTTGATTTCGGACTGATCAATATCGACATGGATCACTTTTGCATGTTTAGCAAATTCGTTAAGTTTGCCAGTAACGCGGTCGTCAAATCTAACCCCTAAAGCGATCAGTAAGTCACACTCTTGTACGGCTAAGTTAGCCGCTTTGGCGCCGTGCATCCCGATAAGCCCTAAGTAATAAGGGTTGTTCAGGTCAGCAACGCCAAGTCCTTTTAAAGTCGATACGCTAGGGATTTGGGTTAGCGTCATAAATTCGCGTAGCTCATTGATAGCACCAGAAAGCCCAACACCGCCACCAATATAGAGCATCGGTTTTTTGGCTTGGCAGATCATTTGTTTGGCTTGTTTTATCTCGTCAGGTGAGATTGGATAGAGTTGAGCATTATCAGAAGGCGTTTTTATGGATGTTGGCGTTAAATAGGTTTGGTAATCATGGTCGGCAAGCTGTATATCTTTCGGGATGTCAATTAATATTGGTCCCGGCCTGCCCGAATTGGCTAAGTTGAAGGCCTCTTGTAAGGTATTTGGCAACTGGGTGGCATCATCTATTAAATAACTATGTTTGGTGCACGCTAAAGATAATCCTAAAACGTCAACTTCTTGGAAGGCATCAGTGCCTATAAGTGTCGTTGGAACTTGGCCGGTTAGTGCGATAATTGGTACAGAATCAATTAATGCATCGGCAAGGCCGGTAATTATATTGGTTGCACCGGGGCCTGATGTGGCAATGCAAACGCCAATTTTGCCGGTGGCACGGGCATAACCAATGGCTGCCATGGCTGCGCCTTGTTCGTGACGGCAAAGTACGTGTTCAATTCCGCCATCATAAAGCGCATCGTATAGAGGCATAATTTGACCACCAGGATATCCAAAAACGGTAGTAATGCCTTTTTCTTTTAAGGTTTTTACAATCCACTGTGTTCCTAACATTCATTCCTCACTTTTTGCTTAGCCATTTGTTCAAAAAAAAACCCCCGCTTTTTTGTGGCGGGGGTTTTGAAATATGATGACCATATATTTAACTCAAAAGACGCCCCCGCGTTGGAATAATGACCACGCTAATGTTAATGAGGACGACGACGATGAGTGAAAAGTTCATTTGTAATTATTTCGTTAATTTTTTAAAAATATTTATCCAAAATACTCGTTTTAAAAAAAAGTGCAACAATTTTTTTGTTGTTTTTTTTAAAAGCATCATCAATTCATTTATATGTTCGTTAAAAAAAGTTGAGGAGCGGGGTTTTTGATGATTTAGATAGGATTGTTTTGGCTTTTTAATGAAGGTTGGTGTATAACTATTCTTCATCTTCCCTAAATTGCTTTGAGCATTTTTTAACTCTTTATTCATAATTACTATTTATTACGTTATGTGAGATATCATTATGAAAATATTTAAATTGCTAGCGTTTTTTGTAGTGAGTTTTTTGCTGTTAAGTTGTGATAATGCTAAAAAAAATACCCCAGTTGAAAATGATTCCCTTGCAGCAATACAAAATTCGATGATTGAGCCGATGAAAAAAGCCTTACCCATTGAGGTTGATGAGTTAACGACTTTGGTTGGCGTTGAGAAGGATAAGGATCGTAATATCATCAATTATCAATATGATGTTAAAAATACGCCAGAGCATACGATGTTGTTACCCAGTACGCTCGATACGATTCGCCAAGCACTTTTTACTGCTTATTGTGAAAATACGGAGGATATGCAACAATTGAAAACGGCGTTCCCGGATGGGGCATACTATCATTATTTTATTGATAATAAAGAGATTGTTGTGGTTGAATTAACGCCAGCTGATTGTCAGACAAAAGGTAGTCGGCAATAGCTTCTATTGATTATGGATGAGTGAAGAATGATAACAATTATTTTTTTATTGCTGCAATTAAGTTTTGAGTATTCACAGTATAGCAATGATGGGATTGTTAAGCTTGTGGACACTATTGGTACTGAAAAAACCCAAAGATTAATACAACTCATCGATGAATATCCTGATAAAAAGGACCTAGATTTCGATAATAAGACTGATGAGTCCGATTATTATAGAGAGGCAGCCATCAGCGTAGTTAAAAAAATCTTACCCATCACTTTAGATGAATACACAACTTTATCCGATGTTAACGCTGAAGGTAATGTTGTCGTTTATAAATATGAAATTAATGGGATCACTCCAGACGAATTTCTTTTACCCGATATTAGGGAATTGGTTACAAAGGCTATTGTTGAATCTTATTGTTCCGATTCACCTCAAATACGTAAATTGAAGAAATATTTTAATGAGGGGGCTAAATATACGTATTACATTGATGGTAAAAGAATTCTTATTGTGGATGTTACGACTGATTGTTCTTTCAAAAAATAGCTATCATTAATTCTGCATTACTAGCTTAATGTATATTTATTTGTTACACTGTGTTTGGTGTTTAATTTTTCACCCATCATGGTTTTAGCATTTGTTGTTTTTGTCCTCGCTAAACCATCCAAGTATGTTATTTTTCTCGTTATCAATGATTTTATTTTTCACAGTATAGTTAATTGAATTAATTAAGTATTTTAACGATATAAAATATACTCGACAATAGGATTTTGTGATTATTAATTGATTCTATTATGTTAAATTTGAATTTAAATGCATGTTTAACTTAGGAGAATATTGTATGAGTAACCATAAATATTATCATGAGAAATTTCCTAAACAAAAACAAAATCCCCCTGGTTTGCAATATGAGATGAAACCAGTTCCTGATTGTGGTGAGGAAAGTTATCAAGGTCATCAACGTTTAGAAGGTCTAAAAATGTTGGTGACCGGTGGTGATTCAGGTATTGGACGCGCAGCAGCTATTGCTTATGCAAGAGAAGGTGCTGATGTTGCAATTAATTATTTACCAGCAGAACAAAAAGATGCTGAAGATGTGGCTAAAATCATTGAGTCTGCGGGTCGAAAGGCTGTGCTTATCCCTGGTGATTTAAGCGATGAGTCATTTTGTAAAAAATTAGTTGAAGAAGCGCATAAAAAATTAGGTGGACTTGATAATTTAACCTTGGTGGCTGGTAAGCAAACTGCGGTAGAAGATATTATGCATTTGTCTACTGAGCAAATCAAAAAAACGTTTGAAATTAATGTGTTTTCACTATTTTGGGTAACTAAAGCGGCATTAGGTTATTTAAAATCTGGCTCGACAATTATTACCACTTCTTCTGTACAAGCTTATCAACCAAGTGGCAATTTGTTGGATTATGCTTCAACCAAGACAGCGATTATTGCATTTACTCGTGGCTTATCTGCTCAATTAGGTAGTAAAGGTATTCGGGTAAATAGTGTAGCGCCAGGTCCGGTTTGGACACCGTTACAAATTTGTGGTGGCCAGCCAAGCGAGGCGATTCCTGAATTTGGTAAACAGACTCCATTACAACGTGCAGGACAACCGGTTGAGCTTGCGGGTGTTTATGTGCATTTGGCATCGGAAGAGTCAAGCTATACCACTGGTGAAGTTTATGGTGTTACTGGCGGTATGCATATCAATTAATTTGAGGTAAACATGATTTAGAAAGGGCTTTTTAAGCCCTTTTTTTATATATCGCTATTCTAATGCTTTGCCTTTGGTTTCTGGTATTAAGAATATAAAGGCGGCAGCGGATAATAAGTAAGCGCCTGATAGTAGTGCTAATGCATAACTGATTGAGTAGATGGTTGCTAAGTAAGCAATCAGTACTTGCGATACGCCAGCAATCCCACGACCGACATTAAATATAATGTTTTCAGCACTTGAGCGCGCATCAGTCGTGTAGTGTTCAGCTAGTAATGCACCATATCCACCCATCATGCCGTTCACAAAAAAGCCAATCACTGAGCCAAATAGAATTAAAATGGCAACCTCTTTTTGTTGGAAGTAGAACCAGATTGATACGGCGGAAATCAATAAAAATACGATGTATGAAGGTCGGCGTCCAAATTTGTCACATAACCAACCAAAAATTAAGATCCCTAATGACATGCCGATAGTTGTTGAGATAGTCCAAAACATGGTGTTTTTGAAAGGTAAGTGATATTCAGAAGCGATCATGTTTGGCATCCAAACCATTATGCCATAAAAGCCAAAATTTTGTACTGCACAGGCAATGGTTAATCCGATAGTTGTTGCGGTGATTCTCGGGTTTTTAAATAGTTTGCCTATGGCAATTTTGTTTTTATTTTGGTCTTTTAGATTTTGCCAGATTTCAGGCTCTTTAAGTCCTTTACGCGTCCAAGCAACAAATAGCGCTGGTAATACTCCCATCGCAAATGCCCAGCGCCATCCGTGTGCTTCACCAATAAAATTGACAGTTAGTGTTGCAAGGATGATACCGGCTTGGAAGCCTAGTGCGACAATTGAGGTTGCCCTTGAGCGCTTGTGCTTTGGCCAGCTTTCCGAAACTAAAGTCATGCCGATACCAAATTCACCACCTAGACCCAGTCCACTTAGAAAACGAAAAATGAGGAAGCATTCATAATTAGGTGAGATAGCACAAAGACCGGTGAATAATGAGAAGATTAGGATTGTCCATGAAAATACTCTGACTCGTCCATATTTATCAGCAAGAATTCCAAAAAAGATTCCGCCTAATACGGCCCCTAATAATGTGCCTGACGTCAAGGTGCCAAGGTCAGCTTTAGTTAGGTTGAAGGTGACGGCAATTAGGCTAAAACAGACACCTAAAATCATCATATCTAAGCCATCTAATGCATAACCTACTGTTGATGCAAATAGGGTTCGTTTTTGATAGGGGGTAGTTTGTTCACTTTCAGCGTGCTCGGCCTGGTTTACGTTCGTGTTCATGTTTACCTCAAGTTATTTATAATGGATAAGCATTTATTATTAAATGAAGGCGGGAATTTAAAACGGGGGCAAGTATATACTTAAAAATGATAAAAATCCAAATGAAAAGCTGAAATTGGCGGGTTTTATTTTGTTTATTTCTATTTTGGCGAAATTATTCGACTAATTCTGATAAATATCTAATTTTTGAGACAAATTAGCCGATAATTTCACCATTTTGTGGTTTTTTCGATGACTTTTTTAGTCAATAGTTTTTGAGCAAAATTTACTCTTCGTCAAAATACCAGTAACCAAGATTAACAAATTTCAACATGACATTTAGGGTTTGTTCATCTTGTAATTGTTCGTAGTAAAGTACATCGGTTTCACATAATAGGTCGATGGTTTCCATGGGTAGTGGTATTTTTTTACCGTTGATATAAGCCGTATCCTCTATTTTTACAATACGTATACTTGGTACACGATAGAGTTCAGCGCCAGATTTTAGGATTTCTTCAAATTCATCTAGCTCATATGAGGGATCAACCGGAATGATGTTGAGATCATGCATAGGAATAGTGATGTGTTTACCAAACCAGTCATTGAATAAGTCTGGGTTTTTGATAAGGTCGATCATTTGCCCTTGTAGTTTTTTTAATTCATATGGTTGGATTCGATAAGGATCATTTGGTAATTTTAAGTCTGGGTCTTGATAGAAGATGCCATTGGGTAAGTTATCAATCACATAATCAGCAAAACCACTGAGTAGTTCTTGTGATGTTTGAGTTCTAAATCCTACGGAGTAACTGAGCGATTCTCCAATTGATACCCCATTATGTGGAAAGCCAATTGGAATATATAAAATATCACCCGCAGTGATTTCTTCATCAATAATTGGCTCATAATCTTCTACATGCAGTAGCGCTTTGTGAGCACTGAACTGTTTGTAATTAGGATTACGATCACCAACCTGCCAACGACGGCAACCTTTGCCTTGGATAATAAAGACATCATAATTATCAATATGAGGTCCAACACCTGCACCTTGTGTGGCGTAGGAGATCATTAGGTCTTCAAATTGCCATTGAGGAATACATTTGAATGGTTCAACTAATGTGGCTGCTTGTTCATGCCAATGGTCAACTGCTTGTACAAGGAGGCTCCAATGGTCTTGACCTAGGTGACTATAATCGATAAATGGACCGTAGGCGGCGTCCCATATGCCGTTATTGTTGGTAACGATTCGGCTTTCAATTTCTTCTTCCATGGCAAGGCCAGCTAGTTCTTCTGGGGTGATTGGGTCGATAAAGTTGCTAAAAGCATCACGCAAGATGACCGGCTTTTTTTGCCAATAATTGGTTAAAAAATCATCCCAATCGATAGTTAATTTGTTACTCATTGAATGCCCCTTGTAAATTAAATAATTGACAAAAGTTAGTGGTTGTTTGTTTTGCAATTGTTTCTAGAGATACGCCTTTTAATGCCGCCAAGTAATTAGCCACTTCCCGAACATAAGCGGGTTGGTTTTCTTTCCCGCGATAAGGAACGGGGGCTAAATAAGGCGAATCAGTTTCAATCAATATGCGATCTAATGGAACATATCTTGCTACTTCTCGTAACGGTTCGGCATTTTTAAAGGTAATGATGCCAGAAAATGAGATATAAAAGCCAATATCTAATAAGGCTTTGGCCGTATCAATATCTTCAGTAAAGCAATGTAGTACACCGGAATAAGCTTGCTCTTCTTTTAGGAGTTTTAGGGTGTCTTGCTTGGCATTCCGAGTGTGAACAATGATCGGTTTTTTTAGTTGCTTGCCTAATTTTATATGTTCAATAAAGTTGGCTTGTTGCAATTCAATATTATCTTGTTGGTAGTAATAATCCAAACCTGTTTCGCCTAAAGCGATAACATTGTCTTCTTGAGCAAGGCGAGCAAAACGTTCGGCATCGTAGGGCTCATCATCCAAATTGAGTGGGTGAATTCCACATGAAAATGAGCACTGTTTTTGGTATGGCATGAGCATTGTTTTCATCGATTCATAGCCTGAAAGTGTGGTTGCCACGCTTAGGCAATGTTTTACCTCGTTGTTTTGTGCTTCTTGCAATACGCTATCAATCGATTTGTTTGTATAGTCCAAACTGTCTAGATGACAGTGCGAATCAATTAGAAACATATTTTACTCTTTTTAATTATCTGAATGATGTTCGAAATCTCGAACTGGTTTTATGGTTGACCATGAGCGACAGCTCGGACATAGCCAATAGAGGGTGTTAACCGTAAATCCACATTTTTGGCAACGGTAATTGGGAACTGATTTTATTTGTTCACCAACCATGTTACGAAGTAGTAATAAGCTCTCTTTAGCTTTTCCTTGTTCAGCATCGGCAACATGGTAATCCATTAAGCGATAGAATCCTTTTAGATTTGGGTGTTTTAATAATTCACGATAAAGGTAATATTGCGCTGCATCGAGTCCATTGTCTTTTTCAACAATGTCGGCTAGCATCAATTCGGCAACATTGCCAGTATCTTGTTTGACACAAATTTCGAGGAATTGTTTAAATAGCTGAGGTTGATTAAGTTTTGCGTAACATGCTTTTAATAATGGTAACGCTTCACCGATTAATGCTTTATCTTGATTTAATATTTGTTGGAAAGACTCGATTGCTTGTTCAGCTTTATCTTGCGCCATAAATACTCGCCCAAGCATTAATGATGTTCGTGCACAATTAGCGTCCGCAGCCGCTGATTTTTTTAGTAAAGTGTAAGCTTGATCCAAATCATTATTAGCAATAGCGATGGCAGCAAGCTCACAATAAAATTGGGCTATTTCGATTTTGTATTTTACATTGCCAAGTTTGACCAGTCTGGTGGCAGCGTTAATTGCGTTATTCCATTCGCTAGTTGATTGATATATGATTAGCAGTTGTTGTAGGGCATGTTGTTGAAAGTCTTCTTCGTCGATTAGCTGTAAAAACATCTCTTCTGCGCGATCGTAAAAACCTGCCACCATGTAATCTCGACCAAGCTGTTGAATAGCTAATAGTCTTTGTTCAAAGGTTAATGAGGCGCTTTCCATTAATGCTTGGTGAATACGTATTGCGCGGTCTACTTCGCCTCGTGAACGGAATAAGTTACCTAAGGTAAGATGGGCTTCAAGTGTGCCTTCATCTTCTTTTAACATGTCAAGGAAGAGGTCAACAGCCTTATCTTTTTGGTTTGACAAAAGAAAGTTTAGGCCATCTACATATTCTCGAGATAGTCGGTTAGATTCATTTAAATATTTTTGTTTGGCATTTCTATCGCCCATGTACCAGCCGTATCCGGCTGCTATGGGTAGTAATAGAAATAACAATTCAAACATAATTACCTATTTTTCTAATTTGGTTAAATTTTGATGCGTATTTTCATCATATTTTTTCTGTAATTTATTTAGTTTACGTTTTGTTGATGAGTGTTGGAATTTTGATTTTAGGAAGTAAATTCCAGTTAATATCCAACCAACTAAAAAGCCTGAACCAAATAAAATAGCAAGTAATACCGATAACCTAACTTCTGTTTTAGCAATTAAATAGTTGAAGGTGACTAATTGGTTATTAGCTGAACCTATTGTTATCGATATGGCGAAAATAAGAATTATCAATAAAATTGATATCACTAATTTCATAATTTTAACCTTTTTATTTTATTAAAAATCTCTAAATAACTAAAATTTTTTTGTAAAATTTGTTGTTTATAAAATCATCTGACTACTATATTCCATTTTCTAGCATAAAAACAGCTTATTAATGCAATTAACCAAGCAAGAACAACGCCTAATATCAGGTCATAAGCCGAATGCATACCCAATAATAGCCGACTTGTTTCAATCAGTGTTGACCAGACTACGATGGCGGTCACAATTATAAAATGTCGTCTAAAACTAAGTAATGTTATTGCTAAAAAAGCCCATGTTGCTGCAAATAATGTATGTCCAGATGGAAAAGCATAGCCTGTTTCTTGTTGCCAATGTTTTGACAACCAAGATGGTATTGTAGTTGTATTAGTCAGTAGCTGTTCTATGTTGGCTTTTCGTTCAGCTCTTGTTTGGGAATAAAATTGTTTGTCGCTAAAATGATACTCTTTAGCTAACCATAGAACATATGGTCTTGATTCAGCTGTTTGTTGTTTGATTAAACTTTTAATGATTTGTCCACCCAACATTGCGCTGACTAAAATTAACAATATAACTAAGATATTTTTTTTATTGGCCAATAGTAGACAGAACAGTAGAAAAAATAGTCCTGATGTGATTATTGCCCAAGGATAACTTGCTGTTTCGGTTATCCAAAAGAAATATTCTGATGAATTATTAAGTGCTGACGGTTGCCAATGCCAATTTACGACTATTACAGATAACGGTATAATTAGAAATAAGACTAATGCCGCTATTGTTTTTTTTATTACTAACCCCATTTAAAAACTCAATTAAGCATAAAATTTGATTTATTTTAACATGGAAGAACGATTTGTTTTTAAAAAATCTTATCTATGTGTTTACTAAATTTGGAGATAATAATGCAATTAAAACATGTTGCACAAGCCAAACTGCCAACACCATGGGGATGTTTTACCATTGTTGGTTTTGAAGAGATTGCAACAGGTAAGGATCATGTGGCATTAGTGTTTGGTGATATCAATGATGAAACGTCAATTTTGACGCGTGTTCATTCAGAGTGTTTAACCGGTGATGCGTTATTTAGTTTGCGTTGTGATTGTGGTTTTCAGTTAGAAGCCGCGTTAAAACAAATCGCTAAAGAAGGTAAAGGGATTTTAATTTATCATCGCCAAGAAGGGCGTAATATTGGGTTATTAAATAAGATCAGAGCCTATGCCCTTCAAGATCAAGGTTTAGACACGGTTGAAGCAAATGAGCAATTAGGGTTTGCGGCAGATGAGCGTGATTTTACTTTATGTGCCGATATGTTGACGCTGTTAGGGGTGTCAAAAATTCGTCTGTTAACGAATAACCCTGAAAAGATTAAAGTGCTTGAACAAGCAGGAATTCAGGTTACCGAGCGCGTTCCTTTAGAAGTAGGGGAGAACCCGAATAATGAGCATTATTTAGCAACCAAAGCCAATAAGTTAGGGCATTTGTTGCATTTACATCGTCATTAGTTTTTCAATATTTTAAATTGTTTAACCTCAATATTTAATATTGAGGTTGATTTTTGGGGGCGATTAATCGTTTAATTAATCTTTATCGCAACGAAGCACTCCACCGTTGGCAATTTGGTCTTTAGACACTTCGTGCATGATAATTTGTACTGCTTCAGGTTTGCAGTTGAGTGTTTCGACAATTGCATTTGTTACTCGTTTAGCCATTTCACGTTTTTGTTCGATGGTGCGTCCTTCTAAGAAGTCGATAACGACATTCGGCATAAATATCTCCTAATGATTAATTGTGGCAAGTTGTGCATCAGTTAATGCGATGTCTTGATTATGGCAAATACCAATACCGAATTGTATGATTTTTTCAGCAATCGCTTTTGCTTCATCTAATGAGTGCATTGTATAAGTTCCACATTGATATTCGTTTAATTCTGGAATTTCTGATTGTGATTTTACATTTAGCACATCATGCATGGATTTTAACCAAGCATCAACTACCAACGATTCGTTAGGTTTACCAATTAAGCTCATATAAAAACCAGTACGGCATCCCATTGGGGATATATCTATAATTTCGACATTATCACTGTTTAAATGGTCGCGCATAAAGCCAGCAAATAGGTGTTCTAATGTATGAATCCCTTTTTCAGGTAATAGTGCTTTATTAGGAATGGTAAAGCGAAGATCAAATACAGTTATGTCATCACCTTTAGGGGTTGCCATGGTTTTAGCTATTCGCACAAAAGGTGCTTTCATTTTAGTATGATCGACTTTAAAACTGTCTAATAAAGGCATAATGTTCTCCTTAGTTTATAATCAAGCTATTTTGATTAATTAGCTCGATTTATTCCACCTTTTTTATTCATTGATTTAATAAATCTAACATTTCTTGTTCATCAATGACTTTTATTCCTAGCTCTTCTGCTTTAGTAAGCTTTGAACCTGCTGATTCACCCGCAATCACTAAGTCGGTTTTTTTAGAAACACTACCAGTAACTTTAGCACCGAGTTTTTTTAGTTTGTCTTTTGCTTCGTCACGGGTTAATTGTGATAATGTTCCGGTTAATACAATGGTTTTGCCCGAGAATGGTGAGTCAATTGTTAATGGTTCTACTTCGACATCAGGCCAATGTATACCGATTTCCGGACTGGTTAGTTGGTCAATGACATCACGATTATGGGGTTCTTGAAAAAAGTCGATAATACTTTCAGCGATCACTTCACCAACATCACTTACAGTTTGTAGTTGCTCTAATGAAGCGTTTTCGATCGCCGTTAAGTTACCAAATTGGTTAACTAAATTTTCAGCTGTGACTTCACCAACATTTGGTATGCCGAGGGCGAATATAAATCGATTTAAGGTCGTGTCTTTAGATTGATTTAATGCGTTAATTAGGTTGTTGGCTAATTTTTGCCCGACTTTGTCTAATGAACATAAAATTGGTAAGGTTAGCTTGTAAAGATCAGCCGGTGTTTTGACATAATCTTTGTCTACTAATTGTTCGATTATTCTATCCCCAAGTCCATCAACGTTCATTGCCCGGCGAGATACGAAGTGTTTTAGGGCTTCTTTGCGCTGTGCTGGGCAAATCAATCCACCTGCACAACGAGAGATTGCTTCACCTTCATCGCGAACAATAAGGGAGCCACAAATAGGGCAGTGGGTTGGGAAGATGATTTCTTTGGTGCCAGCTGGTCGCCGATCTTGGATGACTGAAACAATTTGTGGAATCACATCACCTGCACGGCGTACAGTGACATAATCACCTTCTCGAATACCTAAACGCTCAATTTCATCACTGTTGTGGAGCGTTGCATTACTGACGATAACCCCTGCTACCGATACCGGCTCTAGTCTTGCTACTGGTGTTATGGCACCGGTACGACCAACTTGGAAGTCGACTTTTTTAAGCTGTGTTACTTCTTCTTGCGCTGGAAATTTGAATGCTGTGGCCCAACGAGGTGCACGAGCAACAAAACCAAGCTCTTGTTGTTGTGCAATACTGTTGACTTTGATAACTACACCGTCAATATCAAAATCAAGTGACATTCTTTCCTCACCAATTTCATGAAAGTAGGCAAGTGCTTCTTGGACACCTTGGCGAATCTGGACTTTGTCGCTCACTGGTAAACCCCAAGCTTTAAATTGCATTAGACGGTCATAATGGTTATCAGGTAGAGTTGCGCCCTCATTAATGCCAACACCATAACAGAAAAAAGAGAGCGGTCTTTTGGCGGTGATTTTAGGATCTAATTGCCTTAATGAACCTGCGGCGGCATTCCGAGGATTTGCAAATGTTCTTTCCTTGCGTTTTTCCGCATCTGCATTTAATTTGGCAAAACCTTTGTGTGTCATAAAGACTTCGCCACGTACCTCTAATCGAGTAGGTATGTTTTCACCTTTTAATACCAGTGGAATAGTTCTTATGGTTTTTACATTTGAAGTTATATCTTCACCAGTAGTGCCATCGCCACGCGTTGCTGCTCGAACGAATCGTCCATTTTCGTATAATAAACTTACCGCTAACCCGTCAAGTTTTAACTCACAGCAGTATTCAACTGATTGGCTACTAGTGAGATGTAAGCGATCTTTTACCCTTTTATTAAAGGCGTTAAAACTTAATTCATCAAATACATTATCAAGTGATAGCATCGGTAGTTCATGTTTTACCGAGTCAAATTGTGACAGAGGTGTGCCTCCTACACGTTGTGTTGGTGAGTCGGATGTGATGAGTTCAGGGTGATTGTGTTCTAGATTTTGGAGTTGTTTTATTAATTTATCATATTCTACGTCGGGAATTTCTGGTGCATCAAGCACATAATAACAATATTCATGATGTCTTATCAGATTGCGTAAAGCAGTTATCTGTTCTGTTACCTCGTGTAGAGATTCAGAATCATTTACTGAATTTTCAGTTATATTTGGCATGATTTTTAACTCTTAAATTAAAATAAAAGTTTGAGAATTAGCAATAAAATAGTACGTAACTAAATTTAGTACAATAGGTGTTGATAAATATAGTTTGTAAACCAACATAAACTAACTATTCCACCAATTTTCATTAGTGGAATAGTTTTAAAAAAAGAGTTCTGATGATTAAATTTCGTTACAAGCTTTTTTAATGCGTTCTTTATAACTATCAATCTTTTGTGGTGTCATCATGTGATGTTCATCATCAAGTACTACACCATTGACATCGTCAGCGATACGTTGCGCAGTTTGTAACATAAGTTTGAAGTTTTGTTGATTGTTACCATGAGTTGGCGCAACCATAAATATTGATACACCCGGTGTGGTAAATTCGTGCATGGTTTCAGGATCTAAATAACCTGGGCTAATCATGTTAGCTAAACTAAATAAAATTGGGCCATTGCCGGCTGGGTCAACATGGCGATGGAAAATTTGCATATCACCAAATTGGAATCCTGATTGCATTATGCTAGCTAACAGTACATCACCTTGTAATGATTTGCCATTTATACCAGTTACGTTTAAGACAATAATTTCAGTTTGGTTGTCTTCACCCACATCTAGTTTTTGATTGCTTTGTTCTTCAGATACTGATTGAGCCGTTTTTTGGACTTCTTTAACCTTTGGTGTTTCAGGTTCTTCAGCAAAAATTTCTTGTTGAAAGTTGATTGTAGGCTCGTTATCAGCCTTATCGTTAATTTCTTCGTCATTATTATTTGAAAATAGATCTTCTTGAAGAGGTAAATGTTCTTCCTCTTCTTCTTTCACGTTTTCTTTAACGTTCTCTTCTTCAACTACTACTGACTCAACTGGGTTATTACTTTCATCCTGTTTATTTTTAGGCGTGAGTAATATTACATCGTCTTCTTCGCCGTAGATGTCTTCAAATTGTTGAGTATTTGGTGTGAATTTATCTTTTTTGCCTGACTTAAATAAAGAAGAACGTTCTTTTTTATTGATCCAGAGCCCATGAATCAATAATGCAATAATGACTAAGGACGCAATAACAATTAGAACAGTACGTAAATTATCCATAATACCCATCTCAGAATTAAATTAAATATAGATTTAAATTATTCAATAATATAATTGAAAAAAAAGGATTAAAAAATACCACAATTAAATTTTTTTACTTTTTATTCGTAAGCTAAATCCATACTCACTTATTACAGCACTAAAAATCAATTCGCATATATTACTTTATTTCTCCAAATAATCATAATATCAATCATAATTTTTTTATTATTATTGTTTCGTTATGGTTAAATTTAGTAAATTTTTAGAACTCTGTGCTATTAAGGTGTTAAGATACTTACAATCAATGCATATTTTTTGTAAAATCATCGATCACTTTTGAATGATTTCATTGTTTTTTATTAAAAAATAATTATTAAGTTACCGAGGTCTTTTTTATATGAGATTTAATAAGCTATTACTTACGCTGGCATTATCTGGTCTATTGTTATTAACTGGTTGTGATAATAATCAATCCCAATCAGCTAATGGCCAATTACCCAAGGTAACTGTTTTTAAAGTCCAACCTTTAGATTATACCCTTAAAATTAGTTTACCTGGACGAGTTGTTGCATCGCAAATAGCTGAAATTCGCCCACAAGTTAGTGGAATTGTGTTAAATCGTGAATTTGAAGAAAGTTCGAATGTTAAAGCTGGGCAATCACTTTATCAAATCGATCCCGCTATTTATCAAGCTAATTATGATAGTGCGGTGGCAAGTGTAGAAAGTGCAAAAGCTAATGCTAATATTGCGCAACTTACTTTAAAACGTTATGCAGGGCTATTAAATACTAAATCCATCAGCCAACAAGAATATGATAAAGCTGCTGCTGATGCTAAACAAGCTGAAGCAAGTGTTTTAGTTGCTCAAGCAGCAGAACACGCTGCTAAAGTTAATTTAGATTATACTAAAGTTTATTCGCCAATTGATGGTTATATTGGTAAATCAAGTGTGACTGAAGGTGCGCTAGTTTCTGCTGGACAAGCTGCTCCACTTGCACTAGTTCAACAACTTGATCCAATTTATGTTGATATGACTGAAGCGGCGACTCGCTATAATAAATATCTTCAAGATGAAAATATTGTTTATGAACCCGCTAAAGGCAATAACGTTGATCTGTTCTTTAATGATGGTTCTAAATACGCATTATCAGGTAGCATTAAATTTTCAGATATGACAGTTAATGAGACTACAGGTACTGTTACGTTGCGTTCACAATTTTCAAATAGTGAAGGTAAAATTTTACCAGGTATGTTTGTTAAACCACAAATGACATTAGGTACTATTAAAAATGCAGTGTTAGTGCCTCAACAAGGTATTACTAGTAACCAAAAAGGCCAATATACAGCTAAGATTTTAAAATCAGATGGTGCAGTTGAATATCGCCAAGATATTAAAATTTATACCGGTATAGGTGGTTATTGGGTGGTAACTAGTGGAATTAATATCGGTGAAGAAGTTATTACAACAGGCCTACTTAATTTAACTGGGGTTGAAACAGGAACAGCTATGAAAGCGGTTGCAGTTGGTAAGCCTGCTGAACTGACTCAAGAGCAGTTAGATAGTCTCATCAAAAACAGCGTGAAATAAGGTAGATTTAATTATGGCTAAGTTTTTTATTGATAGACCTGTTTTTGCATGGGTAATTGCTATCATGATGATGCTGGGCGGTGCTTTGTGTATTAAGTTACTTGCTGTTGAACAGTATCCTGATATTGCACCACCTGCTGTTACGGTTTCAGCGGTTTATCCAGGTGCTGATGCACAAACAATTGAAAATACAGTTACGCAGTTAATTGAGCAAAACTTAACTGGTTTGGATAATTTGATTTATATGAAATCAACCAGTAGTGCTCAAGGTGTGGTACAAACTACGTTAACTTTTGCACCAGGTACTAGCCCTGATTTTGCTCAGGTACAGGTATTAAACAAAGTAGAAAGTATTAAATCTCGTCTACCAGAAAGTGTTCAAAAAAATGGGGTTTCGGTTGCTAAAAATAACACCAACTTCTTAAAAGTTATCGGCTTCTACTCAACCAATCCTCAAAAAACACAGGCAGATATAGCTGACTTTATTTATTCAACTGTACAAGATCAGATTCGTCGTGTACAAGGGGTAGGTGATACGCAGTTATTTGGTTCTGAATATGCAATGCGTATTTGGTTAGATCCAAATAAACTTAATTATTTTAATCTGTCGATTGAAGAAATTATTAGTGCTATCCAAGCGCAAAATGCACAGGTTACTGCAGGGCAATTAGGTGCTTTACCAGCCACTGAAGGGCAAGAACTTAATGCCACCATTACTGCTCAATCACGTTTAAAAACACCAGAGCAATTTCAAAATATTTTACTTCGTGTTAATACAGATGGTTCAAATGTTTTATTAAAAGATGTAGCTAAAGTTGAAATTGGTGCAGCTGATTATAATTTCCTTTCTCGTTATGATGGTAAACCATCAGCCGGTTTAGGTATTTATTTAGCAACAGGTGCTAACCAACTTGATACATCTGAGAAAGTTGACAAAAAAATTGAAGAGTTGTCTCATATTTTTCCTGAGGATATTAAATTTGCGTATCCTTATGATACAACACCATTTGTTAAATTATCGATCAACAACGTAGTACATACCTTAATCGAAGCAATCATTTTGGTTGTTATCGTTATGTATGTGTTTTTACAAAATCTGCGTTCTACACTTATTCCAACCATCACTGTACCGGTAGTATTGTTAGGTACGTTTGCGGTTCTATATATCTGTGGATTTACCATTAATACGTTATCCATGTTTGCTATGGTACTGGCCATCGGTCTTCTGGTCGATGATGCCATTGTGGTTATTGAGAACGTTGAACGTATTATGCATGATGAAGGGCTTTCGCCTTATGATGCAACCGTTAAATCGATGGAACAAATTACTTCTGCTTTAGTTGGTATTGCTGTGGTACTTTCAGCAGTATTCGTACCAATGGCATTTTATGGTGGTGCAGCAGGGGGGATTTATCGTCAATTTTCAATCACTATTGTAACGTCAATGTCATTATCAGTGGTGATGGCAATTGTGTTAACACCAGCACTTTGTGCTCAAATTTTAAAAGCGCCGTCAAAAAGCAAAATTAAGAAAGCTACGATTGGTGAAAAATTAGGAAGTATGCCTCCATTTAGCTGGTTTTCTATTGGTACTAAATGGTTCTTCAATAAATTTAATAATGTATATAACAAAAGTTTACATGCCTATGAAAAAGGTGTAATTAAATTTATTCGATATCCTCTCGTTTCATTTATTTGCTATGCGTTAATTGTTGTTGCTTTAATATTTGGCTTTAATCGCTTACCAACTGGCTTCTTACCAAATGAAGATCAGGGTGTATTAATTGTCATGGTCGAATTACCACCCGGTTCTACATTAGAACAAACCATGGGTGTGTTGAATAAAACCTCTAATTTCTATATGGAGAAAAAGGCTGACTCAGTGAAGGAAATCTTTACTGTTGCTGGTTTTAGTATGGTTGGTCGTGGTCAAAATATGGGGCTTGGCTTTATTCGATTAAAAGATTGGGATGAGCGTACTCGCCCAGACCAAAAAGTTGATGCCTTAGTTGGTAGTGGTTGGGGGTTTGCTTCAACAATAACTGAAGGTCGTGTCATTATTACCAATGTACCAGCAGTGCCGTCACTTGGTATGGCTAATGGTTTCTCATATATGTTAAAAGATACCTCTGGCCTTGGACATGATGCATTGATGGGGGCATTTTTCCAATTATTGAGACAAGCTTCTCAAAATCCTAAGTTACAACAAGTTCGTCCTGGTAGTATGTTAGATGTTCCACAATATAAAATTAATGTGGATTTCGAAACGGCTCAAGCGCTTGGTGTTGCGGTAAGTAGTGTTAATACCGTGCTTTCAACTGCATTAGGTTCAGCTTATATTGATGACTTTGTTTATAATAACCGTGTTAAAAAGGTTTATTTACAATCTGATGCGGCTTATCGAATGCTTCCTGATGATTTTAGTTTCTGGCATGTGAAAAATCAAAAAGGTGAAATGGTACCTTATGATGCTTTTGCAACCACAACAAAAAGTTATGGTTCACCATCACTTGTTCGTTATGATGGTGTAGCGGCAATGGGTATTAGTGGTTCGGCTGCACCTGGGTTGAGTTCTGGTCAGGCTATGGCGACTATGGAAGAATTATCTAAAAACTTACCTAAAGGCTTCTCGTTTGACTGGACAGATATTTCTTATCAAGAACGTCAAACAGGCTCTCAAACTACAACACTTTATTATATTTCAATCATTGTGGTGTTCTTGTCGTTAGCAGCTTTATATGAAAGCTGGACAGTACCTATTTCGATCCTATTTGTGATCCCACTAGGTATTATCGGTACCGTATATGCGACGATGTTTAGAGGTCTTGATAACGATATTTACTTTATTGTTGGTCTTTTAACTACGATGGGCTTATCGGCTAAGAATGCTATTTTGATTGTGGAATTTGCTAAAGATGCACTTGAAAAAGAAGGTAAATCATTAATCGATGCAACGTTAGAAGCTTGTCGTCTACGTTTACGTCCAATCTTAATGACTTCGTTTGCTTTCATTCTTGGTGTGTATCCATTAGCAACAAGTAGTGGTGCTGGTTCTGTAAGCCAGAATGCGGTAGGTACAGGGGTAATCGGTGGTATGTTGACAGCAACATTCTTGGCGATATTCTATGTTCCGCTATTCTTCTTATTTGTAACTAAAGTATTTACTAAACATAAGAATAAAGTCGTATTGCCAACTAACTTTACAGGCAACACTGAAAATAAATAACCAATAGGTTAGATTTAAAAAGCACCAATAATCTTGGTGCTTTTTTTATGTGCTTTTTGGAATTAATCGTTTTAAACGATAATTGAGTTTGTATTCAGTTAAATTTTGCGTTGAGGAACGGGGTTTTTGAGTAATATAAACCAGATATTGAGGTGATTTTTTTAAAGATTAGACTTTATCGATGTGATTTAACTAAGTGTTGGGTCATATGCGCATGGGTAATCGCGATTGCGAGCGCATCAGCGGCATCTGCTTGAGGGCTTGCAGGTAGTTTAAGTAATAACTTAACCATGTGCTGTACTTGCTTTTTATCCGCTGCTCCTGTTCCAACTACGCTTTGCTTAACTAATCGCGCGGCATATTCAAAAACGGGTAAATCATTATTAACCGCTGCAACAATGGCAGAACCTCGTGCTTGACCTAATTTTAGTGCGGAATCGGCATTATGAGCCATAAACACTTGTTCAATAGCAAACATGTCTGGTTGAAATTGGAGGATGATTTCGCTTACTCCGGCGTAGACACGTTTTAAACGCGTTGGTAAGTCATCAACTGCAGTACGGATACAACCACTGCCAAGATAGGTTAGTTGTCGTCCCGTTTGGCGAATTACACCGTAACCCGTCAAACGAGAACCTGGGTCAATCCCCAGAATGATAGTCATTAGAGCGCTGCTGCAACTTCGTCTGACACTTCTCCGTTATGATAAACTTCTTGAACATCATCACAATCTTCAAGCATGTCAATAAGACGTAGTAGTTTTGGTGCAGACTCTATATCCAAATCAACTTTAGTGGCTGGAATCATTGAAACTTCAGCTGATTCAGCGACTAAGCCTGCTGCATCTAGTGCATCTTTAATTTCACCGAATGATTCAGGTGTAGTAAATACATCAATAGCACCATCGTCATACGTCACAACATCATCAGCACCAGCTTCAAGCGCAGCATCCATGACTTGATCTTCGTCAGTTCCAGTTGGATATGAGATAACGCCTTTTTTGGTGAATAAGTAAGATACAGAACCATCAGTACCTAGGTTTCCACCCGTTTTAGTAAAAGCATGACGAACTTCTGATACCGTGCGGTTACGATTATCACTTAAGCATTCTACCATTACAGCTGTACCTGCTGGTCCATAACCTTCATAGATGATAGTTTCCATATTAGTATCATCTTCACCACCAACACCACGAGCAATTGCTCTGTTCATGGTATCTCGAGTCATGTTGTTAGATAATGCTTTGTCCATAGCAGCTCGTAGACGAGGGTTAGACGCTGGATCGCCACCACCAAGTTTTGCTGCTGTTACAAGTTCGCGAATAATTTTGGTAAAGATTTTACCGCGCTTAGCATCTTGAGCTGCTTTGCGATGTTTGGTATTGGCCCATTTACTATGACCTGCCATAAAATTCTCCAGATTAAATAATTTAAAAATCGAGCTATTTTAACAAACTTTTATTAAAAATTCATTACCTATATATTGATGAGTTTTTTCTCGTGTGTTGAATTTATTATTGCTAAAGTGAAAAAGTCATTCTATGAAGCGCAAAACCACTTATCGTAGAAGTGATCATATTACTCAATTTATAAATATTTAAAAACTAAATTTCAAGCTGAATCATTTCATATTGATCAAGATCACAACTTTGAATTTTATCTATTGCCAGCCTCATTTATTAAGTAGATGATTTGTTATCGAAACGTTTCGATCGTTGTCGTAATTAAACTAATATAAGGATTTTAATATGCATAAGGGGCAATTGTTTAATTCTGAAATTATTAAAATTTTATCTAGAATGGGGCATACCGATCAAATTGCAATTGGTGATGCGGGCTTGCCAATTGCTAACGATATATCGCGCATTGATTTAGCATTAACTTATGGCGTGCCATCGTTTATGCAAGTTTTTCAAACAGTTTCACATGATATGCAAATCGAAAAGGTGATATTAGCTGAGGAAATCATTGCTCATAATCCTCAAATTCATGAACAAATACTAGAACAAATAAAAAAAATAGAGCAAGTTCAACATAACTGTATTGATATTTTATATTTGAGTCATGAACAGTTAAAACAGCAAACTCATCATTGTAAAGCCGTTATTCGAACAGGTGAATGTACACCTTTTGCCAATATCATTTTACAGTCAGGTGTGATTTTTTAACTTAGTTGTAAAACAAAGAAAAGAGTAATTTATGAATGAAAATCTTTTACAGCTTACCAACATCCATAAATCCTTTCCTGGCGTTAAAGCACTTGCTGGCGTTAATTTAAATGTGCGTGCAGGGCAAGTGATGGCATTGATAGGAGAAAACGGTGCAGGTAAATCTACTTTAATGAAGGTGTTAACGGGTATCTATCAAAAAGATGAAGGCGAAATTATTTATTTAGGTAAAAAAGTAAATTTTCATGGACCAAAATCCTCACAAGAAGCGGGTATAGGTATTGTCCACCAAGAATTAAATTTAATTCCACAACTCAGTATTGCTGAAAATATATTTTTAGGTCGTGAATTTACCAATAAATTGGGTTGCATAGATTGGCATAAAACTTATAACGAAGCTGATAAATTATTAGCTGAGCTTCATCTTGGTTATGATAGTCGACGGTTAATAAGTGATCTATCAATTGGTGAACAGCAAATGGTAGAGATTGCTAAAGTACTGAGTTTTAATTCTAAAGTCATCATTATGGATGAACCGACCGATGCCTTGACCGATACTGAAACGACTTCACTTTTTACCGTAATCAGAAAACTTAAACAGCAAAATTGCGGTATTGTTTATATTTCACATCGATTAAAAGAGATTTTTGAAATTTGTGATGAAGTGACCGTTTTACGTGATGGTCAATTTGTTGGCGAAAAAAAAATAGATCAATTAAATGAAGATACACTCATTGAGATGATGGTCGGACGTAAACTTGAAGAGCAATATCCAAGAATTAATGTTGCTAAAGGTAATGTTACGTTGGAAGTGAAAAATTTAACTGGTCCAGGGGTTAATGATGTCAGCTTTTCTCTTCACGAAGGTGAAATACTGGGAATTTCAGGTTTAATGGGAGCTGGGCGAACAGAATTGATGAAAATGATTTATGGAGCAAATCCAGCCAAATCTGGACAGATAATATTGCAAGGAAAATCGGTAAAAATTGCTTCTCCCCGTGAGGGTTTGAATCATGGAATTGTTTATATTTCTGAAGATCGCAAAAAAGATGGTCTAATTTTAGGCATGTCAGTTAAAGATAATATGTCACTTAACGCACTAAGTTATTTTACCAATCAATTTAAAAAATTACGATTAACCGAAGAGCAGCAAGCCGTTGAAGATTTTGTCGGCTTATTTAATATAAAAACCCCTTCCATCAATCAAATCATTGTTTTTTTATCAGGTGGTAATCAACAGAAAGTTGCCATAGCTAAAGGATTAATGACTAGACCAATGATATTAATTTTAGATGAACCAACTCGTGGTGTTGATGTTGGCGCTAAAAAAGAGATTTATCAACTTATCAATCAGTTTAAACAACAGGGTTTAAGTGTAATTTTAGTCTCTTCGGATATGCCAGAAGTACTCGGCATGAGTGATCGTATTTTAGTTATCTATGAAGGGAAAGTGACTGGGGATTTTTCAATTAACCAGGCAACACAAGAAAAACTTATGGCAGCAGCCGTTGGCAAAGCAGAGGAGAGTGCTGATGTTGCAAAATAAAAAACTTAAAAATTTATTAATTGAACAAAAATCCTTAATTACTTTATTAGTTTTAATCATTATTGTTTCTTGTTTAAGCGAAAATTTTTTTACATTAAACAACTTTTTTAACATCCTACAACAAACTTCAATTAATGCAATTATTGCTGTGGGCATGACCTTAGTTATTTTAACTTCAGGTATTGATCTAAGTGTCGGCTCGATCTTTGCTTTAACTGGGGCAATTATTGCGTCTATGATTGGGGCTGATATATCGCCATTTATAGCGATTTTTGCTTCCTTAATTTTGGGAGGGATATTAGGAACTTTTTCAGGTTTTATTATCGCCAAAGGCAAATTACAAGCATTTATTGCAACGTTGGTCATGATGCTTATTTTACGCGGGGTAACGCAAGTTTATACTAAAGGTAGCCCAATTTCGACAGGTACTAATGATAATTCCGAACTATTCGAATGGTTTGCATTTGGTCGAGTACTGGGGATTCCTGTACCTATATTTATTATGGCAGTTGTTTTTGTCTTAGCTTGGTACTTACTAAAATATACGCGCTTGGGGCGTTACATTTATGCATTAGGTGGTAATGAAGCTGCAACTCGGCTATCAGGCATTAACGTTGATCGCGTTAAAATCCTTGTTTATGCCATTAGCGGTTTGCTTTGTGCATTAGCTAGCACAATTGAAGTTGCTCGGTTGTCCTCAGCACAACCTACAGCAGGGACAGGTTATGAAATGGATGCAATCGCGGCTGTGGTACTTGGTGGTACAAGTATGTCAGGTGGTCGAGGCAAAATTTTAGGTACTTTGGTTGGTGCATTAATTTTAGGCTTTTTAAATAATGGATTAAATATGCTAGGCGTCGATGCCTACTATCAAATGATCGTAAAAGGAGTGGTTATTTTATTAGCCGTATTAGTTGATAAAAAAACCAATAAATAAGGGTATTAAATCGGGATTTTATTTTGGGAGAAAGTTATGAAATTTAAAAAAATGATGGCAGCTGTGATTGCTTCTGCACTAAGTGTTTGTTTTGTTTTTCAAGCCTCAGCGAAAGAGCGCATCGCTTTAGTTGTTTCAACGTTGAATAATCCTTTTTTTGTTACCTTAAAAGAAGGGGCAGTAACTAAAGCAAGTGAATTAGGTTATGATTTAGTAGTATTGGATTCACAAAATAATCCAGCTAAAGAACTAGCCAATGTTGAAGACACTATCGTTAAAGGAGCTAAAGTCATATTGATCAATCCAACTGATTCCGAAGCGGTTGGCAATGCAGTACTTGCTGCTAACAAAGCTGGTATTTCGGTTATTACACTTGATCGTGCTTCGATTAAGGGTGATGTGGTCAGTCATGTTGCCTCTGATAATATAGCAGGTGGTAAAATGGCTGGTGACTTCATTGTTGAAAAATTGGGTGCGAATGCAAAAGTGATACAATTGCAAGGTATTGTTGGAACATCAGCTTCTCGTGAACGTGGTGATGGTTTTATAAAATCTATGCAAACAAACCAATTTACTATTTTAACAGCACAGCCAGCAGATTTTGATCGAGCTAAAGGAATGAATGTGATGCAAAATCTTTTAACAGCTTATCCTGCTGTTCAAGCAGTATTTGCGGAAAATGATGAAATGGCATTAGGAGCAGTGCGCGCTATACAAACTGCTGGGCGTAATGACATTATAGTGGTTGGTTTTGACGGTACCGATGATGGTGTTAAATCAGTACAACGAGGAAAAATGGCAGCAACAGTCGCTCAACAACCAGATAAAATCGGTTCAATAGGTATTGAAATTGCTGATAAAGTGATAAAAGGCGAAAAGGTTGAAACAAGAATTCCTGTAGAATTGAAATTGATAACTCAATAAAATTATCAAGGACGCATGGCTGCGTCCACTTATTAGTTGATTAGGAACCAATATATGAACAGTAAAAAATTAATTGTGCTTGGTAGTGTAAATATCGATCATATCTTAAGTGTAGATGAATTTCCAAAACCAGGTGAAACATTAACAGGTACAAATTATAGGATTTCGTATGGTGGCAAAGGTGCAAATCAAGCCGTGGCAGCTGGACGCCTTGGTGCTAACGTGCAATTTATCGCGGCTGTTGGTAACGATGATTTAGGTAAAAAATTTAAACAACAACTACAAAACGATCATATTGATACCCGTTCTGTTTCTATAATCGACCAAGAAAATACTGGTGTTGCTTTTATTTTGGTGAATCAACAAGGTGAAAACCAAATTGCAATTTATGCTGGAGCTAATGCAGCTGTAATACCTAAATATTTAGATCAATTTACCGACGATATCACAAAAGCTGATGCAATCTTAATGCAACTTGAAACACCCTTAGCAACTGTTGAACAAGCAGCCAAGTTAGCTAAACAAAATAATACACAAGTCATTTTAAATCCTGCTCCAGCACAAAAATTATCCGATGAATTACTTGCCCATGTTGATATCATTACTCCAAATGAAACAGAAGCAGAATATTTAACAGGTATCAAAATTATTACCGAACAAGATGCACAGCAATCAGCACAATTATTGCATGATAAAGGGATCCATACAGTGATTATCACTTTAGGAAGTAGAGGAGCTTGGGTTAGTCATGCACAAAACGGAGTAATAGTACCAGGATTTTCTGTCAAAGCTGTTGATACTATTGGTGCCGGTGATACCTTTAATGGAATGTTGGTTACCGCTTTGCTAGAAGGCAAAGATCTTAAAGAAGCGGTTTATTATGCTCATGCAGCAGGGGCATTATCTGTGACTAAATCGGGAGCACAATCATCAGTGCCATCACGTAAAGAAGTAGATGATTTTATTCAATCACAAAATTTATCAAAGAGAAATTAACACTTGGCTACTATGAAAGATATCGCAAATTATGCGAAAGTATCTACTTCAACCGTTTCTCATGTTATTAATAACGATCGCTATGTTAGTCCGGCCATTCGCAGTAAGGTCGAGGCCGCAATAAAACAACTAAACTATACGCCATCGGCTATTGCACGTAGTTTAAAAAGTAACAAAACCTTTACTATTGGTATGTTAGTTACAACAAGTAATAACCCTTTTTACTCAGAAGTAGTACAAGGAGTGGAACGTAGTTGTTATGAACTTGGTTATAATTTAATTTTATGTAATACCGAGGGCGATCATCAACGTATGATTAACAATATTGAACATTTGTTACAAAAACGTGTTGACGGTCTATTAGCCATGTGTACCGAAACATATTCCTTTCCTGAACAGATTTTCGACCGTTATCCTAAATTACCTATGGTAATGATGGATTGGACGCCTTTCAAGGGTGTTTGTGATACGATTCAAGATAATTCATTTTATGGCTCTATGTTAGCTACCCAATTTTTGATTAAGCAGAACTATAAACGTATTGCTTGCATTACCGGACCATTAAATAATACTCAGGCGCAATCTCGACTTCAAGGGTATCGTCAAGCTATGCAGGAAGGGCAATTAACAATTCTAGAAGGTTACGAAGCTCAAGGTGATTTCCGATTTGCTTCGGGTATTGTTGCGATGCAGCATTTATTAGAATTGCTAATACCTCCCCAAGCAGTTTTTTGCTTTAATGATGCCATGGCTATTGGTGCTTATCAGGCTTTATATCGTAATGGATTAGAAGCTGGAAAAGATATCGCTATTATGGGGTATGATGATATTGAAATTGCTCAATATATGTCTCCGCCTTTGACTACAATTCATCAACCAAAAGTAGAATTAGGACAATTAGCTGTCGAAACATTGTTAAATCGGTTACATCATCCTTATGATAAACTGCATACATTAACTTTAACACCGACGTTAGTTAAGCGTTTATCTGCTTAGTTTTAATTTGAATAAATTGTACTAAATAACCTTAAGTCTAATTGAATAATGACTTATAAATAAATGTAAAAAGCGCCTAATTAGGCGCTTTTGGTTTATAAAACGAGATATCAATAAAAGCTGATTAACTCATTCCATATTGTTTTAATTTTTTGCGTAAAGTACCACGGTTGATACCAAGCATATTTGCTGCTCGAGTTTGATTGCCACGAGTATATTGCATAACCATATCAAGGAATGGGTGTTCAACTTCAGCTAACACTAATTCGTATAGATCAGTAGGATCTTCACCATTTAATTGTGATAAATAGTTTTTTAAAGCTTGTTTTACCGAATCTCGTAAAGGCTTTTGTGTTATTTGGTCTTGAGAGTTTACAGTTGTAAATTTAAGTGCTGCAGCTGTAACGCGTTGTTCTGACATAGTATTTTTAACTCTTTTATTTGTTTCTAATTTGACTAAAAAATGCTTTTAGTGTTTTTACTTGCTCACTTGTATTGCTAAGTACACTAAATAAGCGCCTGAATTGATCACTATCAGCATAACTCTTGGTATACCAATTTACATGCTTTCTGGCAATCCTTAATCCTTTGTATTCTCCATAAAATTGATAAAGATCTTCAAGGTGTGTTAACACAATTTGTTCGACTTCATCAATTGTTTTATTTTTTTTTAACTGTCCGTGTGCTAAATAGAATGCAATTTCTTCAAATATCCAAGGTCGCCCCTGTGCCGCTCGGCCGATCATTATACCATCAGCTTGCGTATATTTGAAAACATCTTTTGCTTGTTCTGGTGTACAAATATCACCATTTGCAATTACCGGAATCGTTACCTTTTCTTTCACTGCTTTTATGGAGTCATATTCGACTTCTCCATTGAATAAGCATGCACGACTTCGCCCATGAATAGTAATAGCCTTTATGCCACAATCCTGCGCAATTTGTGCGATTTCAATGCAATTTCTATTATTTTTATCCCATCCAGTCCGAGTTTTTAGTGTTACTGGCACATCAACTGAGCCAACAACTTTTTGCAAAATATTTTTTATTAAATCTGGATGCTGCATTAATGCAGAACCAGCCAATTTTTTATTTACTTTTTTAGCAGGGCATCCCATATTAATATCAATTAATTGAGCACCATGTTTGACATTAAATTCAGCAGCTCTAGCCATTTCATCTGGATCTGAGCCAACAATTTGGACTGCACGTATACCAACATCATCAGTTGAAATCATTCTTAATGCTGACTTGTCAGTATGCCATACATCTGAATTAGCTAAAAACATTTCAGAAATAGTCATTCCTGCACCAAAGCGATGACATAAATTTCTAAATGGTTTATCGCTTATTCCTGCCATAGGGGCCGCAATTAAATTGTTTTTTAATGTGACCTTGCCAATGCTAAGCAAATTAAGGTCGGCTATATTACGCATTTTTCCTCTAAGTTAAAAGGGGGTAATGTCACATTTTTACTTTTTTTTACCAGTAATTCGGCACCACTCTTCTTGTTCAATAATAGGATCAAGTTCAAAATGAGTCTGATATGCTTCATATACACTTTGAGATTGAGTGGCTAAAATACCTGATAATCCTAGTTTTCCATTAGTTTTTACAAGGTTATTGATCTGTGGTTCAAGTTCTTTTAAAGGGCCAGCTAATATGTTTGCGACAACAACATCTGCTTGTAAATTATTTGGAAGATCTTTTGCTAAATATAGTTCAATTTTTTCACTAACATTATTTCGCTCAGCATTGTCACGACTTGCTTGGATCGCTTGAGGATCAATATCTACTCCAATGACTCGCTTAGCGCCTAATTTTAATGCAGCAATGGCTAAAATGCCTGAACCGCAACCATAATCAATCACAATCTTGTTGTTTAGATCTAGACTATCTAACCAAGTTAAACATAATGCTGTTGTCGGGTGGGTCCCCGTTCCAAATGCTAGACCAGGATCTAACATTACGTTGACTGCATTAGGATCAGGAATGTCTCGCCAGCTAGGGCATATCCATAATCTTTTACCAAACTGCATTGGATGAAAGTTGTCCATCCACTCTCTTTCCCAATCTTTATCTTCTAGATGTTCTATTTTATAGGAATATTGGTCTAGATTTAGTATCGCTTTTAATTCATCAATATCTATTTGAGCATCATAAAGTCCAACTACGTCGGTGTTTCCCCAAAGTTTCGTTTCACCAGGTAACGGTTCAAAAACAGGGTTATCATAAGTGTCTTGAAAAGTGACTGATACAGCACCCGATTCTTCTAGTTGCTCGCTGATTTGTTCAGCTAATTCATTAGTAGTGTTAATTCTGAGTTGAATCCAAGGCATAGTTTTTTCCTGTTTGGCCAAATAGGTTGGCAATAATAAATACAACTAATCCGATCAGTAACGATGGTATGATTGGATGGAAAGCATAAATCTTAATGTTATAAACAGCGAGAAGAGTATAGCTTATTGCACCAGCTAACATTGAGCAAAGTGCCCCTGTTGCATTCGCTTTTTTCCAGTATAATCCGAGTACTAATGGCCATAAAAATACTGCTTCAAGCCCACCAAATGCTAGTAAATTAAGCCAGATGATCATTTCGGGTGGTTTCCATGCGGCTAATATCAATAATCCACCAAAGAAATAGGTAATGGTAACTGATAATCGAGTTAGCATTTTATCACTAAATTTGGTATTTGGTCTTATCGTTAGGAATAGATCTTTAATAATAACCGATGATACTTGTAGTAGTTGGGCATTAATTGTGGACATTATAGCTGAAAGTGGTGCAGCCAAAAAGATTCCTGCAGCCAAAGGAGGCATAACTTTTATAATTAATGTGGGTACAATTTGATCCGGAATCGTTAAATCACTCACTATCGCACGACCGAGTGCTCCAGATAAATGCATAGTTAACATGATGATTGTTACAACTATAGTACCAATAATAATACCTTGGTGTACCGCTTTACTATCTTTATAGGCCATGCAACGAACAGCAGTATGTGGTAAACCAACAACACCAAAGCAGACTAAAACCCAAAAAGAAGCCATAAAAGGGAAGTCCATAAAATTATTTGGTCCTTGTGGTGTTAATAAAGCCGGATCGATTGTATATAAACGGTCAATAATATTTGTAATCCCACCACCAGCGTAAATAATTGCGACTAAAAGTAAAATGGCACCGATTATCATAACTAAGCCTTGGAAAGCATCATTTAAAATGCTGGCTCTAAAACCACCAAAAGCCGTATATATTACTGTGCCGAATCCAAAAATAATTAATCCATTGTCATAAGGAATACCGACAGATGATTCTAATAAACGTGCTCCTCCTACAAATTGTACTGTCATCGCACCAACAAAAGCAGTAATTAAAGCGATACTTGCAAACCATACAATCATTTTACTTTTATAATGAGAATAGAGCATATCACTAAGCGTTATTGCATTGTATTTACGGGCTAAAATAGCAAACTTTTTACCTAAAATGCCCAGTGAAAGTAATACAGTAGGGACTTGGATCATTGATAAAAGCACCCAGCCAAGTCCATATTTATAAGCAGCCCCTGGCCCACCGATGAATGAACTAGCACTAATATAAGTTGCAGCCAAGGTCATCGCCAGTAAAAAACCGCCCATGGTGCGATTACCAATAAAATAGTCAGTAAATTGGTTTACTTTCTTTCTTTTTATATAAGCGTAAATTGATAACGCAAATACAAATATAAGGTAAATAATAAGAGGAAGAATAATATCTAATTGCACGCTTAATGGCCTATTCTAATGGAATATTTTTGAATTGTTTTTTTACCACAATATAACATAACAAGATAAAACCGAATGGTACCATTATACATGACAGCTCAAACCATAATGGTAAACCTATGAAACCTTTTTGATCTTTTAAACTATAAGCGCTAATTACCCATGCAGCGAAATAGATAAGAGTAAGTAACAATGAAAGCTTTGCTTCTTTATTAGCCTGCTTGTAACGAGTATCCATATTAAATAAATGGTTAATTAATTTGGGGGGACTTAGAGTAAAAGAAAGTGTTTAACTTGGCAAGTTTATTGCAATTTATGCAATATAATGTTCTAAATATATCAATTTTCGCAATTATGATTTTACGCTATAGTGCTCTGATTAAAAATAATTCAACTCATGGAGAGAATAATGTCTAACTATTTTAATACATTAAATTTACGCGAAAAATTAGAACAACTAGGTCAGTGCCGTTTTATGGCTCGTGATGAATTTGCATCAGAAGCTAATTTTTTAAAAGGCAAAAAGATTGTGATCGTTGGTTGTGGTGCTCAAGGTCTTAACCAAGGGCTAAATATGCGCGATTCTGGTTTAGATATTTCTTACGCTTTACGTAAAGAAGCTATTACAGAAAAAAGAGCATCATGGAAAAAAGCAACAGAAAATGGCTTTAAAGTTGGAACTTATGAGGAATTAATTCCTACCGCTGATTTAGTTATCAACTTAACTCCAGATAAGCAACATTCAGCTGTAGTACAAGCTGTTCAACCATTGATGAAAAAGGGTGCAGCATTAGGTTATTCACACGGTTTTAACATCGTTGAAGTTGGCGAAAAAATTCGTCCAGATATCACAGTAGTGATGGTTGCGCCAAAATGTCCAGGAACAGAAGTTCGTGAAGAGTATAAACGTGGATTTGGTGTACCAACTCTGATCGCTGTCCATCCTGAAAATGATCCTAAAGGCGAAGGTTTAGCAATTGCTAAAGCATGGGCTGCTGCAACAGGTGGTCATAGAGCGGGTGTTTTACAGTCTTCTTTTGTTGCTGAAGTTAAATCTGATCTTATGGGTGAACAAACGATCTTATGTGGTATGTTGCAAACTGGATCATTACTTTGCTTTGACAAACTTGTCGCAGATGGCGTTGATCCTGCATATGCTTGTAAATTATTACAATTTGGTTGGGAAACGATCACTGAAGCATTAAAACAAGGTGGTATTACGTTAATGATGGATCGTTTATCTAATCCTGCTAAATTACGTGCGAATGCATTAGCTAAAGAATTAAAAGTGATCATGACTGATCTTTACCGTAAACATATGGATGATATTATTTCAGGCGAATTCTCATCAACGATGATGAAAGATTGGGCTAACGATGATGTTAACTTATTGAAATGGCGTAAAGAAACGGGTGAAACTGCATTCGAAAAAGCTGCCGAATATCAAGGTAAGATTGACGAACAAGCTTATTTTGATCAAGGTGTTGTTATGGTAGCAATGGTTAAAGCAGGGGTTGAACTTGCATTTGAAACTATGCTTGAATCTGGTATTTTACCTGAATCAGCTTATTATGAATCACTACATGAGTTACCACTTATTGCAAATACAATTGCTCGTAAACGTTTGTATGAAATGAATGTCGTTATTTCTGATACCGCTGAATATGGTAACTATCTATTTGCTAATGCAGCTGTTCCATTATTAAAAGAGAAATTCATGCCAATGTTACAAGCAGGTGACTTAGGTAAAGCTATACCTGAAGGCAGTGTTGATAATGCACAATTACGTGATGTTAATGAAGCTATTCGTCACCATCCAATTGAGATCGTTGGGCGTAAACTTCGTAGCTATATGACAGATATGAAAAGGATCAATGTAGCAAGTTAATTGATCTTAATCAGTTATGAAAAAGGTGCTAATAAGCACCTTTTTTTATGTCTAAAGTATCTTAACATCAAGCTTTAACTGCATTTAATATTTTGTAAAATTACGATTTGATCACAAAGGATCAAGGATCAAAAAAAGGATCCAACTTAGATCATTCGGATCCTTCTAAAATTTTCATAAAACTTTTAAAAATTAAATAATTAAAAATTTTTTATTTTAACTTTTTATTTATTTTTTATATTAGTTATGGTATATTTTGTTCAAATTTAGTTCAATTTGTAAGGATAAAATATCAATGAAAATGGCTTTTCGACCAACTGATAGCTGGCGTTGGTATTTTGATAATGAATACGACAGCTTAATGCTTGAAATTTCATCAGAAATGTTATTTCGTTGTAATTATGCAAGTAAAACACTAATACCTGATGTATTTAGTGAGTTTTCGTTTTCTGTCGATGACGCAACAGCTTATTATCTATTTTATGATAGTTGTCAATCTTTGATTTTGAGTGACGCTCAAAAAATTGAATTATCAATTAATGCAATTGTTGCTTCAAATTTTTTGAAACCACAAATGCCTAAGAGCTGGTATTTTTCTCAGCAACCTATGCTTTATAATCCCAAAGTTGCTGATATTGTGGAAGTAAACCTACAAGAATCCGGTCAAAGGGTATGTTTATTGGTCGTTGAAGCTGGTGAAAACGCATCGCTTTGCATTGTTGCTCAACCGACGTTTGTGGCTATGAACAAAACCTTCTGTTTTTCAGAAGCGATTAAAGTGATGAATGATAGACTAGCATTAGCTAATCAGTTTGTAAAAACTGAAAGCTCTATGACGTTGGTTAATGAGCAGTTGGAATTAAAAGCTATTTCCTAATTATCTTAATTAAAAATGAGTAGTATGATACTACTCATTGATTCTTTTAAAACTTATCAACCCGGCATGTAATATATTATAAAGTAATCCATTTTAGTACGATTACCATGATCCAATAACTTCTCTTTTGCGAATTCATGCCCTTGTTCAGCTGCTTTTTTTATATAATCCAGTCCAGCTTCCCACAATGGTTCTTCATCAAAAAACATTAAACCTACTTTGTATTGAGCATCCATATCATTATTTTTTAACGCAAGTTGTAATTCAGGATCTTTACGTAATTCATATAAAGGTCTACAACCTGGAGTACTATAGCCACCTTGAAAGCAATATTTTTTGAACCAGTAAATTGCTTTAGGAAAATCTTGAGGAACATAGTAACCTTCCATATATAGCTTAGATAAAGAACTGTTAGCTTTCCAATCCCCTGCCTTAGCTGCTTCTTTTAACCAATAAATTTTTTTATCTATCTCTGTAATAAAACTGAACCTCTAAGCAATGTATCCTAAAATGTGAGGATTTTTAACATAATTGGAATATTTAATATAATTTTCCATAATTTTTTTATCTTGGTCATCTTCATGAAGACTAGTTTTAGAATATAAGTCAATTATGTGAAGAAACAACTTAGGATCATTATCCGCAGCATAAGAGTAAAAATAAATAGCGGGTAAATATTTGTAATTTTTTTCACACCATTTAGCTATTTTTATGGCGATTTTAGGATCAGGTTTATCCTTGTCGAATTTTTCCAATAACGGATAGAGTTCTTTATGGTATGAATATTTGAGATTATTCTTATACATTTCACATGCTGGAGAAGAAGACAATGCGCAAGCCTTTTTAAAATACATTAAAGCTTTGTTCATTTTAACTTCATTTAAATAGTAGCCACTCAAATAAAGTAAGGAAGGAATATCCCCTCGAAATGCGTTATCTTGCATACCATCCAAGATACTTTTATCAACCTCTGTGTTTTCATCTTTATAAATTTTTTCATCAAACAGATATTTAGAATTCAATAAAGTATCAATTTGAGCTTCAATTTTAGCAAAAGCAATAAAGTAGGGTAAAGATGGTTCACCAATATCTCTAGCTTCAGAAAATCTCCAAAGTGCTCTACCAGGAGCTCTATCAATAGATTTACCAGTAAGATATGCTTGACCAATTAAAAAAAGATACATAACCATTTACTTTTTGATTATTTTCTTTTTTCATATATTCAATAAAATCATGAAAATAATAGTAATTAGGATTTTTTCTACTATCTTCTAAAGTCATTACTAATTTAATGGTGTTTAAATCACCATTCATTATTGCAATTCGAATTAATGATAATCCTTTATCTATTAATTTAGGTTTTATGAAAACGTTTATTATGTCAATTTCTAGGTTTTTACATCTATAAGACAAGTAATTATTACGATCATCCTCTTCACCATACACACCATAATAGATATCATTAGTCAAAATAAATTGGTTTTTCCAAGTTGATACTAAATCATGAATGTTATGAATGTTATTGCAACTTTTGTTGTGAAGTGTATTAGCCAATTCAATATAACTCATCCCTAGCTGAGTAAGATAAGTTAGATTTGTTGTATTGCCTTCTTCTAATTCTTTAAGGACTTTCTCTTCTTTTTTTTCCTTTATATTGTCGAAAACCATTTTATAATGATCTAAAGAAAATACAGATGTAGAAAGGGAACCGAGAAGCGTAAATAAAAATAATTTTTTTAACATCCACTGTAGCCTAATATTTATTCCATTATTTTAATAAATTAAATTCTTTGTCTTATAATAAAAATTATTATTTTTCTATTCTATAGTGATATCACCTTTTGGAACACAACTACAGGCTAGAATATGTTTATTTTGTTTAATCGCTGATTGAGTTAAAGGTTTTACATCCCCTTTTGTTAATAATACTGAGCAACGACCACATACACCAGCCCGACAAGAGTTAGGAATTGAAATATGATGTTGTTCAAGTTGTTCTATAATTGTTTGCTGATTATTACCTTTAATTTTTTTATCTTGGAAAGTAATTGTACAAGGTTGATAGTCTTTTATTGATTCTGTAGGAAAGTTTTTAATATAGCTTTTAGCTGGTTGGCGTTCAAGTACCTCAATTTTATCACCAATCGATACAGTACCATGATTTCGAGCAATCATATTCATACCAAAATCAATTTTACCATCCAAATTAGTTCTAAAATAACTTAAAGTTTTTAAAGGTTCATTATTAGGTAAAGCTTTGGCTGAATTGACATTGAACGTGGTTAATACACAACGAGTACAAGGTTTGATGATATCAAATATTAACTCACCAATTTTAATGGTTTTCCATCCATCCTCTGCAAAAGGGAGTGCGCCATTAATAATAATATTGCCACGAAATTGGCGAATATCTAATTTTTCAGGGCACTGTTGTTCAAGATAGTTAAATGATGCAAGATTTAACAACAAATAAGGATAACCATCAGCAAAACTAACTGGCACATCTGGATAACGTTTAGTTCTTCGACTCAATTTTTTGCCGATCCAACGCAATTGCACATCTTTTTGAAGAAATTGGCTAAAAAATTGATTAACTTTAATTGGCGCAATATGTGATGTAAAGTGATTTCCCCAAACTTCGGTTGCTTCATTACTTAGTGAAAACTCATCGAAATTAATCACGATTGATTCGTTAGTTGGTAATGACACCTGCACTTGGTTGTCAATTATTACCGTTTTAAGTTTTAACAGCTCTGGATATTGTCTGGCAGTTATAAATGTTCCATCTGGTTCACTTATCATTAAGATACGGTCATATTCAAAGCCACCATCAATACTCTTTGCACGCGTCAATGCAATACCTTGCATTGATTTAATCGGATAGATAAAGAGTTGTTTAACGGCAATCATATCGGCAAATATTTAATTAGTTTGATCAAATTATATATTTAATTATTAGGGATTTATATATTTAAGTGCCATAAATTCATTCCTAAGCTACCTTACAATCGTCGTTCAATGATATTTTGTATAGGATGATATTCTGCTTTTATAAAAGAGGTATTATGTTCGCATGGGGTATCATCTTCAAGATATGTGACTTCCTCAAGTTTTAGTAGGGCGGTATTTTTAGCTATATTTAATGAATTCTCAATTTTTTCATCATCGACATTTACAGCCATAATGTTTTGAATTCGTTTTTTTACTTTTTTTCCTGTGATCTCTTCAATATAACCAAATTTTGATATCTCTAATTGACTAAATTCGAACTGATGAAATAAATTTGCAGGTATTAACGTAAACTCTATTGATACAGGAATATTATCAAAAAACATTAATCTAACAATTTTATAAACAAAGTCATTTCGCTTTAATTTAAGTAAATTGGCCAATTCTTCACTTGGAACAGGAATTATACTTGCAGAAAGAACTTTTCTAGCTCCCCTATAACCTTGTTTTTTAGCCTGATAATCGAAATGAGAGATTACATTAAATTTACCAGTTAGATTAATATTTCGCTCAAATGAACCTACATGTAATCCTGACTTTCTGACACGGTAAATTAGTCCTTCTTCTAATAAATGTCTGGTGGCTTCTCTAACAGTGGTACGAGTTACATCCAAAATCTTTGCAATATTAACTTCAGTATCAATTTTCTCACCAGTAGATAAGTTTTTTTCTTCTATTAGATTAGTAATGTAATTGATAACTTTTAATTGTTTTGTTGTTATGTTACCACTCATTTTGATTCCTCAATTTTTCTATTAGTTATCATTTTCATTCAAATAACCTCAGATAGCAATATTTTGACTATATATTAAATAGGTTCAACGCCATTCAACCTTATTCCTTCTTAAGTTTATTCATACTCAATTTTATTTATATCAGCCTTAAATAAACCTAAATCATAGTAAACAAATTAAAATATGTATATTCATAATAACTTAAAAATTAAAATGTGATTAACTTAACATTTTGAATAAAATTATATATACATTATTTTTCTATAAAATATTATTTGCTTGCTATTTATAATGACTAGTCATATTAAATATGCGTATGTATTTTAAATTTTAAGGAATTTTACTATGGATAAAAAAATATCAATTAGAGCTAAAATTCAAAGTTTTGGTGGATTCCTCACAGCAATGGTCATACCAAATATTGGTGCTTTTATGGCTTGGGGATTTATTACCGCTCTTTTTATTCCAGCAGGATGGTTGCCGAATGAACAACTAGGCAGCCTAGTTAGCCCTATGATTACTTATATGTTACCAATGCTTGTTGGATATACCGGCGGTGACATGATTGGAGGTAAACGCGGAGCAATAATTGGCACAGTCGGTACAATGGGGATTGTAGTTGGTTCAGACATACCTATGTTATTAGGTGCAATGGCTATGGGCCCATTGGGTGGTTATTGTAGTAAACAGCTTGATAAATTATTAGAAAATCGTTTACCTAATGGTTTTGAAAATATTATTCAAAATTTTGCATTAGGTTTCTTAGGAATGGGATTAGCAATTTTAGGCTATTATTTTATTGGCCCATTTATGCTATCCATCACTAATATTATCGCTGCAGCAATAGATGGATTATTACAAACGGGTTATCTAGCTTCTCTCGCCTTATTAATTGAGCCTACTAGGGTACTTTTCCTCAATAATGCTATTGATCAGGCAATATTTTATCAGTTAGGAATGAAAGATGCTTTAGTTAATGGATCATCGGTTTACTTCATGGTATTTGCCAGTCCTGGTCCAGGATTAGGTCTACTATTAGCATTCTGTTTCTTCGGTAAAGGTATGAGTAAAAAATCTGCACCGGCAGCAACTATTATTCATTTCTTTGGCGGTATTCATGAAATGTATTTTCCATATGTTTATATGCGACCACTAATGATTTTTCCTCTCATGTTAGGCTCGGCAGCTGGGATTATTGTCTTTTCACTAATGAATGCCGGATTGGTTGCAGGTGCTACTCCAGGATCAATTTTTGCCTTTTTAGCTCTTACACCTCCTGGAAAACATCTTGCAACAATATGTGGTATAGGCGCCGCTGCGATAGTTTCATTTATTGGTTGTAGTTTTTTACTTAAAATCAGTCCAATTACTGAAAAAGATGAAGATTTCTCTAATTCAAAACAAGAAGTGCTTGATACAAAATTAGAAGGAAGCAATAAAGCTTATTTGAAAGCCAAAGCTGACATTCAGTTATCAAATCAATCTCAACAAAATGAACAAGAAGTTGATCTAAAAAATATTCAATTCATTGCTTTTGCTTGTGACGCTGGAGCTGGTTCAAGTGCACTAGGTGCATCAAGATTCAAAAAACAACTAAAGGAAAACGGTGTTGATAAAGACATTATTGTAAAACATTTTTCCATCGAAAATGTACCGCAAGAAGCTGATCTTGTTGTTATTCAAGAACGATTAGTTGAAAGAGCTAGCCATAAGGTAAAACAGCCAATAGTAAGTATTAAAAACTATATTGGTGATCCTAAATTAGATGAATTAATCAACAAGATAAAAGAAGCCTTATCTTAATATTGTACGGTCTTATTGAAGTAAGAATTTTATAATTTTTTTAACAGAGACAAAATATGAAAGCAGTGAAAATAACTGATATAAAAAAAACAGACATTGTTGAACTTCCTGAACCGTTACTCAAAGAAGGAAATGCTGTTGTTAAAATTGAATATGGTGGTATCTGTGGTTCAGATACCCATTTTTACCTGGGAATGCACCCTTCATTGAAGCCACCAACAAACTTTATTCAAGGCCATGAAGCGGTTGGGGTGATCACTAAAGTAAACTCTAATAATAAAGGATTTTCAATCGGTGATCATGTTGCAATAAATCCACTTGTTGGGTGTGGAGAATGTGTTAATTGTATTAATGGCTATCCCAATATCTGTCGAGTAAATCGTCGTGTAATGGGATTTAGATTAGATGGAACTTTAGCTCAATACATAACTGTAGATCTCGATCATTTGGTTAAGTTAGATAACAACATTGATCTTAAAATAGCTGCCACATTTGAGCCTTTAGCGGTTGGTTATCATGCTGTTAAACTTCTAGAGAATATAAATATAAATAATTATCCGATCATTATTACTGGTGGTGGCACTATAGGCGTTGTGACTGGATTGGTTTTAAAGCATCTTTATAACTTAAAGCCAATTATTATTGAAACAAATCAAACTAGAGTTAAATTACTTAATGAACTTGGATTTACAGTAAATAATAGTATCTGTGAAGTTCATATTTTAGATTCAAAAATCAGACCGATTATTTTTGAATGCTCAGGAGTGCGAAATGTACTTGATGAAATTATTGACTCACAAAGAAAGCCAGAATATTTAGTGCTTATTGCGCAATATGCTAAAGGAAATAGCGTTAATCTTCATGAATTACAATCATCGGAAATAACTGTTATTTCTAGCCATATGTATACACCAGAAGATCTTATTAATACGGCAAAATTGTTAAGTCGAAAGGAAGTTCAAACTGACTTATCAAAAATAATCTATGAAAAAGTCTTTCCATTAGAAGATGCAGATAAAGCCTTTCAACAAGCTATATCAGGAAACCTCGATGGCAAACTCAAAGTGCTTATTAAATGTTGAGTTTAATAAAGGATTAGAATAAGTGAGGAAATAATGAATATTGAACAGTTAAAAAAATCAGCTAAACAAGCAAGACGTGATATTGTCTCAATGATATATCGTTCTGGAGCTGGTCACCCAGGTGGGGCATTATCAATAGCTGATATCATGACCTATATTTATCAAAACGAAATTAATTTTAATCAAAGTCCTAGAGCTCGTCTTGTCATGAGTAAAGGGCATGCGGTTGCAATTCAGTACGCACTACTTAATCAATTAGGTTTTATTAAAGATGAAGAAATGATTACTTTTCGTAATTTAAATTCTCGTTTACAGGGACATCCTAATATTAAAACAGTTCCACAACTTGATGCTAATACAGGGTTATTAGGACAAGGTTTATCAATTGCATTAGGAATGGCCGCGGCCAAAAAACTCAATAATGATCCAAATAAAGTCTATGCAATTATTGGTGATGGTGAAATGCATGAAGGACAAATTTGGGAAGCACTTCAGCAAGCCGCTCATATGAAAATGGATAATTTAGTTGCGGTTATAGATTATAACAAATTGTCTTCTCATGATGAGGTTAATTCAGTATGTAGATTAGAACCATTGGCTGACAAATTACGAGTTTTTGGATGGAACGTAATTGAATTAACCGATGGTAATGATATGGAACAAATAGTGGATGGCTTTGCATTAGCTCGCCATTATAAAGGTAAACCAATTGCTATCTTAGCTCATACCATCAAAGGAAAAGGGGTTAGTTTTATGGAAAATAATGGTGATTGGCATTCTAAAACACCAACTGATGCCGAGTACAAACAAGCTATGGAGGATTTACAATGATAGAAATGAAAGCACCTCGGGATGCAATTGGTAAAGCATTAATTCAATTAGCAGAAAATAACTTCCCGATCACTGTTATTGATTGTGATTTAGCTAGTTCAACTCGTGCTGATCAGTTCGCACAAGCTTACCCACAACGTTTTTTTGAGATGGGCATAGCTGAAGCATCAGCATTAAGCTTTGCAGCTGGACAATCATTTGAAGGATTAATTCCATTTTTTATCGATTTTGCTATTTTTGCAACAGGAACGGTATGGACGCAGCTCAGACAATCTTGTTATGCAAATGCAAACATTAAAATAGTTGGTACTCATCCAGGTGTGGATGGTGGATTTGATGGTGCCTCTCATCATGCGTTAGAAGATATTGCATTAACGAGAGTCTTGCCAAATTTAACCGTTTTATCACCAGCTGATGCAGATGAAGTTTACGAAGCATTTGAACAAGCAGCCAAAATTAAAGGCCCTGTTTATATTAGAGTGGCTCGTGAGCCAATGCCAATCCGTGATAAAACCAAGGTTCCTCGAGTTAATGACATTGATGCTGTGATCAATGAAGGAAATGATTTTGCTATTATTTTCGAAGGAGCAAGTTATGAACAAGCTAATGACGGTTATCAAAAATTAACCTCACTTGGTCATAAAGGAAAGCTTATACATTTAGCTTGTATCAAACCATTCAATCAAGAAAAATTTAAATCTTTATGCCAACATGTCAATGTTCTTATAACCGTTGAAAATCACAGTATCAATGGTGGTATTGGTGGATTAATTGCTGAACAAAGTATGCAAAATGGTATTTTAAAACCACTGATAAGGATAGGTATATCTGATACATTTACTGAATCAGGAAAAAGTGGTCAACTAAAAGATAAATACGGAATTAGTGGTCAAAATATTTGTGACCAATTTTTGAAAGTTGTATCTTAAAATAGATGATGGTTGCAAGTGGTAGCTTGTAACCATATTAATCATCGATATAAAAAAATTAATAATGAGTAATAAAAGAGTAATAAATATGTCCATACATCCTATTTTTGAAAGATATTGGCAGTTTAATGAAGAAAATTTGGATTGGAAAAGTGCGATTCAATTAGTTGGAAATTCATTAATCGAAAATAATATTATCGAACAAAGATATATAACATCTATAATTGATAATGTTAATCAAATTGGTGCGTACTTTATTATAGCAGATGGTTTTGCCTTACCGCATTCTCGCTCAGAAAATGGTGTAATATGTGAAGAAACAAAATTTTCTTTACTGAAATGCACTCATCCTGTTATTTTTCCTGACGGTGAAAAAATATCTTTGCTTATTATGTTAGCTGCGTCAGACAATAATAAGCATATTGATGCGATGTCAGAACTCATAGAATGGTTAGAAGAAGACAATCGGCTCGATAATTTAATCAATGTTGATAATAAAATTGAATTTGAGAACCTATTATTTAGGTAATTATTAAAATAATATCTAAACAAATTCTTGGTAACTGATATCAATAATATAATAAAACGTTTTACCGTTTGGTGTGATGACTGCTATTTCATCATCAATTTTATGGCCAATTAAAGCTCTGGCAACAGGGCTATTAATCGATATCCAATTTCTTTTGGGATCGAATTCATCACTGCCAACAATACGGTAGATATGTAATTTTCCTGAATCATCTTCCAATTTGACCCAAGCCCCAAAAAATACTTTTCCTTCTTGTCTTGGGTCAGGATCGACAATCGTTAATATTTCTAAACGTTTGGTTAAAAAGCGAACACGTCTATCAATCTCTCGAAGACGTCTTTTTCCATAAATATATTCCGCATTTTCACTACGGTCGCCAAGGGCTGCAGCATCAGAAACAGCTTGAGTAACACGAGGCCTTTCTTCTTTCCATAAATATTTCAATTCACGATCGAGTGCCAAGTAGCCCTCTCTTGTTATATAATTAGCTTTTTGCATAATGAATATAAATTCCGTTAATCGACGAGATATACAGAGATATCATGATAAATAATCAAATTAGCCATATTATAGCGGGTGAATTAACCGTAAAACCAGAACAAGTTTTAGCTGCCATTCAGTTATTAGATGATGGTAGTACCGTTCCCTTTATTGCTCGATATCGTAAAGAGGTGACCGGAGGTCTGGATGATACCCAATTACGTACCTTAGATAGCCGTTTAAGTTATTTGCGAGAACTAGAAGATCGTAAACAAACAATTTTAAAATCAATTGAGGAACAGGGTAAATTAACCCCAGAATTAAGCCAAAAAATTACTGATACGCTTAGTAAAACGGAATTAGAAGATCTTTATCTTCCTTATAAACCAAAACGCCGTACCCGCGGTCAAATAGCAATCGAGGCAGGGCTTGAATCTCTCGCTGACGATTTATGGCAAAATCCCGATCTCAATCCAGAAACTGAAGCTGAAAAATATATCAATGCAGATAAAGGCATTGCTGATACTAAATCTGCCTTAGATGGTGCCCGTTATATTTTAATGGAGCGTTTTGCTGAAGATGCCGCTTTACTTGCTAAAGTTCGTCATTATCTTTGGAATAACGCGCATCTTGTATCTCAAGTTATTACTGGTAAAGAGGAAGAAGGTGCTAAATTTAGAGACTACTTTGCACAAAGTGAACTTATTTCAAAAGTGCCTTCTCATCGTGCTTTAGCGATGTTTAGAGGACGAAATGAAGGATTTTTACAACTTTCACTCAATGCCGATCCGCAATTTGAAGAAACGCCAAAAGAGAGCTATTGCGAGCAAATTATTACAGAGCATTTAGGGATTCATTTTAATGATCAACCTGCAGATAAATGGCGTAAAGCAGTTATTAATTGGACATGGCGAATTAAGATTTTAATGCACATGGAAACCGAGCTTATGACCACTTTGCGTGAACGTGCTGAAGAGGAAGCAATTAACGTATTTGCAGCAAATTTACACGATATGTTGATGGCTGCACCTGCAGGTATGAAAGTCACCATGGGAATGGATCCAGGCTTACGAACAGGTGTAAAAATTGCTGTTGTGGATTCTACAGGTAAACTTATTGCGACCGAAACGATTTATCCTCATACAGGACAAGCTGATAAAGCAGCAATGATTGTTGCTGCACTTTGCATTAAACATCAAGTGGAATTAGTTGCAATTGGTAATGGCACGGCATCTCGTGAAACTGAACGTTTTTATCTTGATGTTCAGAAAAAGTATCCGGAAGTAAAAGGGCAAAAAGTTATTGTCAGCGAAGCTGGGGCTTCTGTTTATTCTGCATCAGAGCTTGCTGCTCAAGAGTTCCCTGATCTGGATGTATCAATTCGTGGTGCGGTATCCATTGCTCGTCGTTTACAAGATCCATTAGCTGAGCTAGTAAAAATCGATCCAAAATCCATTGGGGTGGGGCAATATCAGCATGATGTTAGTCAGACCCAATTAGCTAAAAAACTTGATGCGGTGGTTGAAGATGGAGTAAATGCGGTAGGGGTAAATTTAAACACTGCATCAATGATGTTACTTGCCCGTATTGCTGGATTGAATAAAGTTATTGCCCAAAATATTGTAGATTGGCGTAATGAAAATGGTCAATTTACCGATCGCAAACAGTTGTTAAAAGTTAGTCGTTTAGGCCCTAAAGCGTTTGAACAATGTGCTGGTTTTTTACGCATAATGGAGGGTAAAAATCCACTTGATGCATCGGCTGTTCACCCTGAAGCCTATCCGGTTGTCGAACGAATTTTAGAGAAAAATCATAAATCTTTAAAAGAAATTTTAGGTGATACTCATTATCTGAAATCATTAAAAGCGGTTGATTACGTTGATGACCATTTTGGTGTTCCAACTGTCACTGATATTATTAAAGAACTTGATAAACCCGGACGAGATCCAAGGCCCGAATTTAAAACGGCCCAGTTTGCTGATAACATCGAAACAATGGAAGATTTAAAAATAGGCATGATTATGGAAGGTGCGGTAACCAATGTTACCAATTTTGGTGCTTTTGTTGATATTGGTGTACATCAAGATGGTTTAGTTCATATATCAGCATTATCTGATAAATTTGTTGAAGATCCACGAACGGTAGTTAAAGCTGGTGATATTGTTAAAGTTAAAGTGATTGAAGTGGATATTGCCCGCAAACGTATTGCTTTATCGATGCGACTTGATGATCCAACAACGCCAAAAGTAGAAGGGGCCAAAGCTCGAACGAATAAATCAACCGGTACTTCTAAAAGTGGACAGTCAGCGCCTATTACAAATAGTGCAATGGGTAATGCTTTTGCTGCAGCTTTTAAAAAAGGAAAATAAATTCAGTTATATTTTATTTGTAAAGGGAGGTTAATGCCTCCTTTTTTATTTAACGCTAATTTCAAAATATTTTAATAAAATTATTGATGATAAATCCAGTGATTAAAAATCAAATCAGGAGCTCAATCACTTTATTTAGAATTATTATTTTAATAAATATTCATTTGAGAACCATTAAATATCAATAAATTGATATTTAGCTATTCCATATTGTATATATTATTATATACTATGCACAATTGTGTAGATTATTTTTAACATATACAATTAATTATCTTATTTAATCAGCCTGTTAGTAAAGTTAAACTACTTTGCGCTGATCTTTTTAATAGCATTTCTTATTTTGATATTCTTAAATTAGTTTATTAACAACATTTGAATATTACACTTTTTCGATAGCGACATAGTCGTTTTTGCTCTAGATATTAAATAAAAATATACCGTTACATGGATGCAATTTAATAACTTTCTAATGGTTTCTATTGCTTATACGCGTTTTTAAAATTTGAAATAGGTAACAATTTTTATCAATCATTCGATAATTCTGTAGTTTATTAAAACTTTAAATCAATAACTTTATTCTAATTTGCAGGAAAGTTTATGAGTAGAGGAATTAGCATGAATAGTAAAATGTTTGTTTCCCCAAAATTTTATTTGATGCAATTAATATTTAATATTACAGCTATTTCTTTTTTTGGCCTTTTTTGCCATGCATCTCTAGCCGCATTATCATTTGCTGCAACCACTACGCAATATATTCACGGTAATCCGCCTGAAATTCTTGAATCTGCTGATACAAAAATCTTAAATGGAATTCAATTTAAATTAAATATTGATGGTATTGATCCTGTGATTGTTTTGCCTGGTACTGATAATAAGATTTCTGTTGCTTACAACACTTCACCAAGTATTTATTCATTTGGGGTAGATACTTCAAGTTTGAATGATAGTGATATAAATGATGTAGATGGTGACAAAGTGGCTACTACCGGCAGTTTTATCATTCAGTCTATTAATACTGAATGGCGGGACTCAAACAATAACATAATTCCTTCTGATTCTACTTCCCAACTTGGTAGTGATGTGTGTAATTCATCGACGGCCAATGCAAAATCATCAGTAAAAGTAACGATTCAATTTGTTGCTAAAACCCAGTACGGTGCTCCTGATCAGTCAGAACCAAGAGAAGTCTCTAAAACATTTCAAGTCAGTGCTGATGATGGTATCTGTTATATTAGGCCTGGTGTATTGGCTCTGATTATGCACAATGGATGGGATGAAGGGGATAACTATGCTCCTTATGGTGCTGATACGATAGATCTTGATGTTCCTTATAACGTAGACCAATTTACTATGCATAAAGGTTTTAAGGCCTCTGTTAAAGATCAAAACGGCAATTACTTCCCAACATATGGTTTCCCGGATGCACGTTTTAGAATTGTGCCGGTAAATCCAATTTCAGATTATAGTTATACCTTGGTTAAAAATCCGAATAATTCACTAATTAGTGCTCCTCGTGATTCAAGCGCTGATTCTAAAAGTGAATTTAAATTTACCGAAAATGTACCAGCTAAAGATGATAAATTTGTAATATTAGTTACCAATAATCGAACGTTAGCACAGTTTTATTACACTTTCTCTATAAAACATTGGTTATATTTTACAAATAACTTGGCTGGCAATTGGCAAAGCGCAAATACATATTGTCAAAATAATAATGATAGATTACCAATACGAGCTGAGTTATCCAATTCTCCTTTTGCTACCGTTTCAACAAATAATGATTTCTATTATGTAAAAAATAATGGATATAGAAGAGCAATCGGTGAAGGATTATTGCCAGAATGGGGTAAAGTCTACTTTTATTCGCCACTTGATTATATTGGGCGAGATATGATGTCTGGTGCGCCAAATTTAAGAAGTTTAATCAATTATGATTTCTATTTTACCAGTGAACCATCATCGGTAAAAGATGGATTAGGTAATTATCGATATTACAGTGTAGGGATGGTAGAAGGTAATATTATTGTTGAACCAGATATAGCATATACCTTATGTGTTAAATATTAACGTTGATATACAATTAGCTATTTTTTAAAAAATCTTAACAGATATTAATGATTTATATTAATCTTTGATTTTGCTGTTAATCAAATGAGCAGGTTTTCAACCTGCTCATTTTTATTTCAATAATATCATGGGGTAAAAAATTTAAGCCATTATTTTGGAATTTTTATAATAAGACTGTTAATGTTTTTTTAAGCACACACTCATTAAAAAAACGCTATTATGATAAATAAACAGTTGGTAAAACAATATTTTTCAGACCAAATTGCTTTAATTCCATAGCAAAATTTTCGATATGTTGTTTTGAGGCGCTCTGCCATGTTTTGGCTTCACCTCTCACACCATGATTATGAAATGCATTGATTCTAATTTTTATATTTGCATCAAATTGTTTTAAAAAATTAGCTAAATGTTCAGCGTTTTGTTGTAAATCGGTATGCTTAGGAATAATTAGAAATCTGACTTCATATAATTTATTCATTTTTGCAAGATATTCAATTGACTTTTTAACTCTTAAATTTCCCTTGCTGGTTAATGCTTCATGTACTTGATTATCCCATGCTTTAAGATCAATCATTGCCCCATCCATTACGTTGACTATTTTTTGCCAACCCAATTGAGGTAAATATCCATTACTGTCAACAAAACAGCTTAGGTGTTTTAAATCCTGAGCTTGTTTAATCGCACTAAAAAGCTGTTCAATAAACGCCAGTTGCAGTGTTGCCTCTCCACCGCTTAGGGTTATTCCATTTAAAAAAGGGAGATACTTTCGGATAAGTTTTAAAATATCTTCGATACTGTATCGATAAGTCATCGGTGTTGACTGATAGTTACAAGTGTTTATACAAGTATCGCACTGCTGGCAAGTTGAACTTTGCCAAATGACTTTGTTGTTGATAAATGATAATGATTGATGGGGGCAGGTAGCAACACATTCACCACACTCCTTACACCGTGAAATAGTATAAGGATTGTGGCAATTTAAACATTTAAAATTGCAGCCTTGTAAAAAGATGACTAACCGGTTTCCCGGTCCATCAACACAAGAAAAGGGTAAAATTTTATTAACGATTGCCCATGACTTGTTCATGGCTTATTACCCTAGGGGTCCTGCATAAGTAACTATTGTTCACTGTATCTTCGGCTGCTTCACTACCTAAAAATGTGGTATTAATCCGCGAACCTTCTTCTTTATATTTTTTGATATCTGATAATCTCACCATATAACCAGTTACACGTACCAGATCATTACCACTGATATTAGCCGTAAATTCACGGAAACCAAATTTAAATGCTGCTTTACAAATTTGTACTAAGGCTAATGGATTATTTTTAATCGTTTCATCAATAGTTAAAATATCACTAATGCCAGATGTATAATATTTATGGTGTTTAAATAATGCCATTATATGGGTAACAGGATCTGGTTCATGTCCATAAGGGATACGTAAACCAGGTGTTGCACCTCGGTCTGTACTGATACCTGACTGCGCATGTAACATCGCTTTACCTTGCCATGCATGTTTAATTTTATGATTATCAATAAAGTCGGCTAATTGCTTAGAAATTGTGGTAGCTAGTTCATTAGCATCTTCATCAACACCATAGCGACCAGCTAAGTTAGATTTTTCTTGTAGAATATTAACCGCTTCAGCCATAGCATAAATACCAAACATTGGTGCAAATCGAGTTGCGTCAATTAGTCCTTCTTTGACTAAAAAACTATTTTGAAAGAAATTCGATTTTTCATAAAGAAATTCCGATCTCGCTTTGATTAAGTTCAATTGCAATTGGCAATAATAAGGCAGGATATTTTGTAAAAAGTCGGTAATACTGTTACTTTTTAATGCGACTTCTTTTAAATTGATTCTTGATAAAGTGCTACCACCACCCGCAACAGGGAGAGAGTTATAACAACTCACAACACCATAGCCTTGATCATCAAAATCTTTTTTGATCATCATATTATTAGCGATATGTGGTTTTGCTGTTTGGCAGATATTCTCAATTGCTGTATTTAGTAAAGATTCTGGGGTGATATCTTCATCATAAATAAACGTTAAATTAGGCGCAACTTGTTTGAGTTCACGATCAACACGTAAAATTACTCGACAGATCACATTGTCAGTTGGACCAATATTGGCGTGCATAAATGCATCAGGAAGATTGCGATCAAGCATAATCCAAAAACGTTTTAATCGCTGATAAAGCTCTTCTTCTGTTAAATTGCCAACATAAGGTAGTAACACTTTATCCAAACAACCTAAATAAACGGGCATACCAGTGACCGAAGGGACATGATGATAAGCAATTGTCAGCATATTTATGGCATCATCAAAATTTTTTGCAGGCTCAAGCTCTAAATACTCAGATCCTTGTTTAAGGAATTTTGCATAATCAGGTAACACATAACGAGGTTTATACGGTGCATGACCTTCGTACATGTCACAAATTACACGCTCATCTAAGGCTTGTTTAGTTTCATTATCCAAATCAACATAAGGTAAATTATTTTCCGCTGCTAAAGCGAGAAGGTTCGCTTTTTGTTTAGGTGACAGGTTGGGATCGGTCACAATATCGTAACAATTTTTTTGAAATTCTGTCATGTTCATAAATACCTCTATATTACCTATATGTTGAAAGCAAAAAATTAAATTTAATGGCTAATTTATAATACCAATTTTACCCGTGCCATTTATATTCTATATTTCTTTTTTAAAGCCGTTATTTTTCCAAAATGAAATTAACCGGCTCATAATCTGCCGCATTAATTGGTGAGTGCGCTTCAATATATTCTCTTATCACATCCGCGTCTCGGTAACCTGTATCGACATAAGTTGGTGAAGTGTTGGTAACAGGATAACCATCTCCACCAGCCGCTAAATAATCTAACGTGGTAATACGATAAGATTTTTGCAAATCAATTGGCTCATTATTAATTTTAATATCGCTAATCGTATTGCCCGCTAGCGTGATATTTTTTAAGTGAGTATAACCACCAGAACCTTGTTTTTTACTTAATGCAACTTTAAGATATTCCACCAATTCACGGCCGGTTAACTCAAAGTAAACAACTGTATTACCAAAAGGCTCAACTTTCAAAATATCACGATAAGTAATATTTCCTTCAATAAGTGAATCACGAATCATACCGCCAGCCATAATGCCAACATCAGCATTCGTTTTTTCAATAAAGGCACTGAGTAACAGCTGTCCCATATTGCTTTGTTGATATCTTACTACACTACGATCACCTTCTAAACGACCGATTAATTCACCTGTTTTAGTGAGTAATTGCTGTTTACCTTGATCTTGATAAGGTTTAAGTGTTTCTAACAATTTTTTATCTTGTTCGATTTCACTAGTGTAGTATTCAAGACGTTTAGTATCGTTGCCATTGTCGACTTCTTTTTTCAAGTTGATAGGAATTAACTGATAATTTTCCAGTGTTATTTTACCGTTTAAAAAGACAAAGTCGGCACGACCAACATATTTACCCCATTCATGAGCTTGAACAATCCAAGTTCCATTTTGTTGATCGGGTGCACATGGTGTGCCAGGAACATACTCAGTAATACGTTTGTTAGGGCTAGCCATACATACAGGGTTTTGAGAGTGACCACCTACAATCATATTTAAATCACCTGGTTTCAATCCCCGTGCTAACTCAACATCACCCGGTGCCATTGAACCATGTTCACCATTTTCATAATGTCCCATATGAGTAACCGCAATAATCATATCTGGGCGCTCATTATTTTTAATTTGACTTATCACCTTCTCTGCTTCAGGCAAGGTTTTGCGAAACTCAACACCATCAGTATTTTTAGGTGAAGCAAGGAAAATTGTATCATCAGTAGTTAAACCAAATACCGCAACTCTAATGCCATTTAAATCAAACATTTTATAAGCATCGAAAACGCGATTATCAGTATTTTTGAAGTAAGTATTTGCTGATAAAAATGGAAAGTGAGCCCATTTTTGTTGTTCACGAATAACTGCTAAAGGATGATCAAACTCATGGTTACCAACAGCCATTGCATCATAACCAATACTGTTCATACCCATAAAATCGGGTTTAGCTTGTAAAACATCGGATTCAGGAACGCCTGTATTAATGTCACCGCCAGATAGCAGAAGTAATTTCCCACCTTTTTCGGATACTTCTTTTCTAATTTGGTCAACTACAGTTTTTTGAGCAGCTAAACCATATTCACCAATGTCATTTTGCCAAAAATGGCCATGATGGTCATTAGTATGCAAAATAGTAAAAGAATAGGGCTTATCTTTTTCCCAAGTAGGAGCAGTAGATTGCTTGGTTGCAACTGCTGCGAATGAATTAACTGAGAACAGACCTAAAACAATAACTAGTGACAGTTTAAATTTAAAACAATACATGGCATCTCCCAAATCCTTATTAGAGCTATTCCGTAATTACTTTGAAAATCAATTGTGGTTGTTTAGCACTATCACTGATAGTAATATTGTCATACAATTTTTGTTTAATTGCATCAATCTTATCGCTACTTGAATGAATAGTTAATAATGGTTCACCCACTTCAACTTTATCACCCACTTTTTTATGTAAAACAATACCAACTGCTGGATCAATAACGTCTTCTTTAGTTGCTCGTCCAGCACCTAATTGCATTGCCGCAATACCAATTTGGTCGGCAATAATGCGTGATACATAACCTGATTTTTGTGCAGGTAGATCGATTTGGTAAGGGGCGTTGGCTAATTTTTCAGGATGATCAACAACAGAGCTATCACCACCTTGAGCTTCAATTAACGTTTTAAATTTCTCTATCGCTTTACCATTTTTAATGACTTCTTGTAGTTTTTCTCTTGCTTCCTCTAATGTCTTAGCTTTATTGGCTAATACAACCATTTGACTACCAAGCGTTAAAACTAACTCAGTTAAATCAGCAGGACCATGACCATTTAATGTATCAATGGCCTCTTTAACTTCTAAGGCATTACCAATAGCATAACCTAAAGGTTGAGACATATCTGAAATAATCGCCATGGTTCTACGGCCAATTTGATTACCAATATTAACCATTTCATGTGCTAATTTCTCAGAGTCTTCCATCGTTTTCATTAAAGCACCGTCACCGGTTTTGACATCCAACACAATAGCGTCAGCACCCGCAGCCAGTTTTTTACTCATGATTGAACTGGCAATCAGCGGAATAGAGTTAACCGTACCGGTTACATCACGTAATGAATAAAGTTTTTTATCCGCTGGGGTTAAGTTACCTGATTGACCAATAACCGCAACACCTTTTTGGTTAACCTGATCGATAAACTCTTGCTTACCTAATTCGATTTTAAAACCGGGAATAGTTTCAAATTTATCGGTTGTTCCACCAGTATGGCCTAATCCTCGACCTGACATCTTGGCAACAGGAATATCTAAAGCAGCAACTAATGGTGCTAATACTAAAGTGGTTGTATCACCCACACCTCCGGTTGAATGTTTATCTACTTTAATACCTTTAATTGATGATAGATCAACAGTATCACCGGAATACATCATAGCACTAGTTAAATCAGCACATTCTTTCGAAGTCATACCTTGATAATAAATAGCCATAAGTAAAGCACTTACTTGGTAGTCAGGAATCGTACCATTAGTATAATTGGTAATAAAAAATTGAATTTCTTCGGTAGTTAAGGCATGTCCATCACGTTTTTTTTCAATAATATCTACAAATCTCATTACACTTCTCTCTTAATATCAATAAATCAAATTAGGATTATATTTTTTCATCCATTATATGGATTGATGATAATTCTGATCTTAGCTTCATCACTCTCTTTTATTATTTTCTATCAATTTTTTGATAGTTAAAATTTTCTTATTCAGAAATAATACTAATCTAAATCACTAGGTGAAAATGACCAAGGCAACAATTCACCGACAGTGGTTTCTTGGATTTTACCATGCATATTTGTCAAAATAACTGGCATATCTTTGGCGCAAAATTCACTAATGACTTGGCGACAAGCTCCACAAGGTGAAATTGGTCCATCAGTATCGCCAATCACAACTAATTTTTTAAATTTTGTTTTACCTTCTGATACCGCCTTAAAAATCGCAGTTCGTTCAGCACAGTTGGCTAGGCCATATGAGGCATTTTCAATATTGCATCCTAAAATAGCTTCATCATCTTCGGTAATTAATACTGCACCTACTTGAAATTTAGAATAGGGTACATAAGCTTTTGAGCGTGCTGTTTTAGCTAGTTCAATTAGTTTTTCAATCTTCATATTCATAATCCTTGTTATCATCAATAGATTTTTAGTTTTGCGATTTTGTTGGTGCTTGTAAATTAAGTTGATATACACCAAAGCCTAAATTATCTTTTTCAATAAACTTAATTGGGTACAATGAATGTTTTTCAATATAGGCTTTGGCTTCTTCAGTAGGGGAAGATTCAAAGCGAATATCCAAATTAATTTTGCTGGTAATTGGTGCAATTCGCCAGTTATTATCAACCTTCACATTCACTTCACCTTGTTTTTTAGTGTGATTAGTAATATAGGCTGAAAGAATGACCCTTAAATCATCCGGAGAATTAAATTTAACATTTTTACCACCAGTACCAGGGAATGTTCCGGTATAAGCACGATAGTTATTGGTAGCAATTAAAAATGCTTGATTGGAAGCAATAGGTTTTTGTTGATAAGTTAAGTTTACGATACGTTCTGAATCAGGATTAATTAACTGACAATTTCCATCATAACGTGCAGGTTTAGTAATATCAATTTGATAACTCACACCATCAATAGTATCAAAATTATAAGTTCTAAATTTATCCCAATTAATCAAATATTGTGGTTGTGACGAATTGATATCAATTTGATGATAAACACCTGCTGAGCATTCCAACCACTCTTTAACATCTTTACCCGTTATTTTTACTGCAGATAAAATATTAGGATAAAGATAGATATCAGCTGCATTTCTAAAAGTTAAATCACCTTTTTTAACATCAACATAAGCTGAAGGATCGTTTTTACGACCACCAGCTTTAAATGGCGCAATTGCCGATAAAATGGGTAATCCATCCAGATCTGGATCACCTTGAACAAACTGTTTCACATAATCAATTTGCGCATCACTAATAATTTGCAAAGCAGAAGTATCTTCGACTAATGCTAAATAACTATTGATATCGGTTGAAACCTTGCCAATTGGTTTACCAACAAATTCACGGGTACCTTCGTGGTCGTCTCTTAACGCATTCGTAATATTTTTATCTGATTCAACTAATGCTTTTTTATTTTTAATATCAAAGATCGGGCGAGCTTCTGATTTACCAGAAATGACTTTCCAATTAGCTTTATCACCTTCAATAACTAAATCAACTACACCTAAATGACTTCCCCATTGTCCAGGCATTACCGCGGGCACATGATTGATATTTCCGGTACTAATATCAGTATTAGGCAATGATTTAAAATCCTCGCTAGGAAAGACCCCATGAGAATGACCAAACATAATAGCATTAATACCTTCAACTTGGCTTAAATAATAGACTGAATTTTCAGCTAAAGCCTTATATGGTTCGGCAGAAACACCTGAATGCGGAATTGCAACAATGATATTTGCACCTTGCTTTTTCATTTCAGGCACTAATTGTTTCGCGGTTTCAGTGATATCTTTAACAATTACCTTACCTTCCAAATTAAGTTTATCCCACTGCATAATTTGTGGTGGCACAAAACCAATATAACCGATTTTAATAGTGTGTTGTTTACCTTCTCTATCAACGACCGGTTTATCTAAAATAATATATTGCCTAAAGTAAGGTTTATTTGTTTTCGCATCAAAAACATTAGCATTAACATAAGGAAAATTAGCACCAGCTAGACTTTTTTGTAAAAAATCTAAACCAAAATTAAACTCATGATTACCGATGTTACCAACTACATAATCTAGCGTATTAAGTGCTTTATAAACAGGATGAGTCTCACCTTTGTTTAGACCTTTATTCAAAGCATAATCAGCCATTGGACTGCCTTGAATCAAATCGCCGTTATCAACTAAGACACTGTTTTTTACCTCTTTTCGTGCTTGATGAATTAAATTGGCTGTTTTAGCTAAACCAAAAGTATCAATGTACTGATCTTTGAAATAGTCATAATTCATCATATTACCGTGCAAATCGGTAGTTTCGATAATTCTTAAATCTACTGTTGCTGCTTGAAGTGAACCAGATATTAATAGGGTTAGTAGGCTTAATCGGGTTTTATTCATATCAATCTCCTATTTCTCTGATGTTGTTAATCATTAACATATAATAAAACGAGATAATTCTTAAATCGTTCAATAATAGCAGGGTGATACTGCTGATCGTTGATTGCCTGTTGTAGACATTGCTTATCATTAATCGTAAAAAAGGCTAAAACGTCATTAAACAAACGTGATTTTTCGGTTGGTTCAATAAAAGCAGCATCAATTCCACAAAGTGTAATATCAAACAGTTCCAATCGAGAAAAATGAAAAAAATGCTCAGCGAGCTGATATTCTTTCTCTATATCGGTGCCAAATATGCCTGCGTCATCGGTATTAAGCGTTATTCTGACCCCTCTATCATAAAGTTGTCGAATTGGGTGATTAAGAATATCACCATTTAACTTATTGACTAAAATACGATTACTAGTAAGCGCTATTTCTAAAGTGATCTTGTTATCAATTAAATTCTCAATCAACTTATCATCTTCAATGGCGGCGATACCATGTCCAATACGATTCGCGCCATGTTTAAGCGCTTGGATAATACTTTCAGCAGAATCAATTTCACCAGCATGATAAGATTTTTTTAAATTCAATTTAGAAGCAAGTTGATGGGCTTTTTCAAAATCATCAAAATGACCTGCTTTTTCATTACCTGCGATATTAAATCCGGTAATAAATGGGTGGGGGTTATTCTCAATAAATTGCAGTGTATCGTATACCACATCGGCACCCAGATGGCGCACGCCAATCACATGGTATCTTACAGTAATATTATGTTCTTTTTGAACATCAATAATTGCTTTATCCATTTGATTAAGCGTTTGTTTAAATCTTTCTTGATCCCAAACTATTTTACCTTCGCTTTCCATGGCACAAATATGATAGGGAGACAAAAATAGCTCGCAATAGATTAACCCCTGCTTGGCATTTCTGCTTAAAAAATCGTAAGTAATTAGGTAATAATCGTCGGGATGTTTAACAAAATTAGAGACAGTATCATAAGTTTGGATAAATGAAACAAAATCGGATTCATCATAATTATATCGACCATTTTTATAATCGGTTGCATCATATTCACCGGGTCGATAGCACAATGAATCAGGAAAAGTCAGATGATTCTTATCGGCTAGTTTTTTTGCCATAAATGGTGTAATACTACCTTCCACATGCTCATGAAGTATAACTTTTGGGATTATTTGCTTATTCATCTAGTTCTAATCTGTTTAAGTATATGCTTATAGGGCACTTGTAAATTATTCATCAGACTAAAGTGATACAACTTTTACAAGCATTTTATTCTACCTTGATAAGACAATTATTTTCCATACATTTTGTGTGACTTATCAATTTCTTTGAAATCAAGTGGCAACAATAGACAGGCAACAAATTAGATGCCTGTCTATTGATGTGGCCAAATTGGTTAATTTAGTCTATCTATTTAATATTAACCTTGCCTTGAGTTTGGTATTAATTTCTGTTCTCAAGAGTATCATTCTTGAAAATAAAGACAAAAATAATAGCAAGTAATAAAGAATATCCTGCAAAAATTAACCAAATTGTACGCCAGTCAATGACACCATTTACAGTGTAAAGATCCACAACAACACCACTGATAGTTGAACCTAAATAAGCCCCAAAACCATTGGTCATAATCATAAATAAACCTTGTGCACTATTACGGATATCTGGTGAAACTGTTTTATCAACGTACATAGAACCCGAAATATTATAGAAATCAAATGCACAACCATAAACAATCATTGACAGAAGAAGTAACGTGAAACCTACAGGTGATGGATCGCCAAAAGCAAATAATCCAAACCGAGCAACCCATGCCAACATACTGATTAACATGACATATTTGATACCAAATCTTTTCATAAAAAATGGTACAAATAAAATAAATACAACTTCTGACATTTGTGAAATAGATAGCAATACTGACGGATATTGCACAACTAAACTATCAGCATATTCCGGAATACTTTTAAATGAAAGTAAGAACGGATTACCAAAAGTATTGGTAATTTGTAAAATACCACCAAGAAAGACAGCAAAGACAAAAAAGATAGCAATTCTAGGTTGTTTAAATAATACAAATGCGTCTAAACCTAAAGAACTTACAAGCGACTTTCTTTTTGACTCATCTTTAGCAATGACAATTAATGGCAATGTTAATGAATATAGGCTGAGTAAAATCGAACCGCCAGCTGCAATATAGAGCTGTACATTGCTTAATCCAACTTTTAAGAAACTAACAAGCCACATAGCAACAATGAAGCCGATAGTACCAAAAATTCTTATACTAGGGAATTGCGATATAACATCAAGACCTTCTGATTCTAAACAAGAATAAGAAATTGAGTTAGAAATCGCGATAGTTGGCATAAATGCTAAACAATGAATTAAAATTACCACGACCATCATAAATGGTGTTGTGACTGAAGCGGCAATAAAAAGGGTTATTGCGCCAAATAAGTGACAAAGCATGAATAAACGATTAGCAGGAATCCATCTATCTGCCACAACACCAAGCAGACCTGGCATAAATAAGGATGCTATGCCCATAGTACCATAAACTGTACCTACTGTTGTTCCAGTAAAATGCAAGGTCTCCATCATGTAAGAGCCTAAAGTTATAAGCCAGCTACCCCAGATAAAAAATTGCAAGAAAAATATAACTTTAAGTTTGAACTTAATATTCATTTCGTTTCCTTATTAAATGAGTTCTCTTCTAACCTATTAGATAAAATTAATGAATAAATAAAAATTGTTATTACTATCGATGCGTTAGTTATAACGTTAAACACATTTACTGATAAAATTGATTAATGACAGTCAATGTAAAACTTTTATTTCTTAAACAAAAAAAATGGCAGAAATTCTGCCATTAATTTAATCTGAATTGAGTAATACCGACTCTAACGCAACAGTAATCATCTCTTTGAAGCCTAGCTGGCGTTCTTCGGAAGACATCGCTTCGCCTTTTCGAATATGATCTGATACCGTACAAATCGCCAACGCTTTTGCGCCATATTCAGCCGCCACACCATAAATACCAGCAGCTTCCATTTCGACACCTAAAATATTGTATTTTTCCATGATATCGAAAAGATCAGGCTCAACGCTATAAAACAGATCAGCTGAGAAAATATTACCAACCTTCACATTAACATTTAAATCTTTAGCTGCATTAACTGCATTACAAACAAGACCAAAGTCAGCGATGGCAGCAAAATCATGATCTTTAAAACGCAAACGATTCACTTTAGAATCCGTACAAGCGCCCATACCAATAACAACATCACCAAGATTAACATTTGGGCTAATTGCACCGCATGAACCGATACGAATAATGTTTTTGACACCATAAAACTTAATCAATTCGGTTGTATAAATAGAACAAGATGGGATACCCATTCCATGCCCCATAACAGAAACTTGTTTACCTTTATACTGACCAGTAAAACCGAGCATTCCTCTTACATTCGTTACTTCTTTAGCATTATCTAAAAAAGTTTCGGCAATAAATTTAGCTCGTAATGGATCGCCGGGCATTAATACCGTTTGAGCAAAAGCACCATCGGCGGCGTTGATATGAGGGGTAGGCATTTAACTCTCCTGATTTATTACTAAAAAACGTCCTAAACAATTGCTATTTACGAATAAATGACTTGCCATAATCCATTGGTGACAAATCAAAATAATCAGCAACACTTTGACCAATGTCAGCAAATGTTTCACGATGACCTAATGATCCAGCTGGAACACTATCACCATAAACTAAAACGGGAATATGCTCACGAGTATGATCCGTACCAGGCCACGTTGGATCACAACCATGATCGGCACTAATAATTAAAAGATCGCCTGGTTCAATAAGGGCTAACATCTCAGGTAAACGGCGGTCAAAATATTCTAAAGCCGCAGCGTAGCCTGCAACATCACGTCGATGACCATAAGATGAGTCAAAATCAACGAAATTGGTAAACACAATCGTGTTATCTTTCGCTTGTTTGATTTCTTCTAGCGTAGCATTGAATAAAGCCTCAATACCTGTAGCTTTAACTTTCTTAGTGATACCTACTTCGGCATAAATATCGGCAATTTTACCAATTGATACAACAGTACCTTGTTTTTCTTCAACTAGCTTTTTAATCATTGTCGGAGCTGGTGGTTCAACGGCTAAATCATGACGATTACCAGTACGCACAAATTCACCAGGCTTATTACCTAAAAATGGACGAGCAATAACGCGGCCGATATTATAATCGCCTTTATTAAGCTCATCACGAGCTATCTCACAAACCTCATAAAGTTTATCAAGACCGAAAGTCTCTTCATGGCAGGCAATTTGAAAAACAGAATCAGCAGAGGTATAAAAAATAGGTTTACCAGAAGCCATATGCTCAAGCCCAAGCTCATCAAGAATCACTGTACCTGATGAATGACAATCACCAAGATAACCAGGCAAGTTAGCACGTTTAACAATATTATCTAATAATTCTTTAGGAAAACTATTGGTAGTATTGGTAAAATAGCCCCAATCAAACAGAACGGGAACACCCGCGATTTCCCAGTGACCTGAAGGCGTATCTTTACCCGACGAAATCTCACTGGCAAAGCCATAAGCACCAATAACTTCACCTTCGGTAGCCATTCCTTTAGGGTATGAACCAGTTGATTCATAAGCGGCTTCTATCAAACCTAACTTTCCTAAATTAGGTAATTTTAATGGGCCTTGACGACCATGATCTGCATTACCTGAAGCACAAGCTTCGGCAATATGGCCTAAGGTATCAGAACCTTCATCACCATATTTTTTTGCATCTTCAGCACCGCCGATCCCAAAGGAATCGAGGATCATAATAAAAACTCTTTTCATAATTTCCTCTAAATCACAACTACCACTAAATATTGTAACAATCTTAAAACATAAAGTTATATAAAACCGTGATCGATAACTTATTTTTTAAATTTCATTAATAATAACGTCTACCACAAGGTTGAGTAAAATAGATTTTAACTAAATTTATAAAAAAGATCGTTTGGGTAGCTATAATACATGATAAAAAAAAACAAAAAAGCGAAAGTGTCCAATTTGTAGACTATTTGTCTAATCTTTTGACACTTATATCAACCTAAAAATAGTTAAGATCATTAAAAAAAATTTTAATGCATAAAAGATCGTTTTGCGTTGTGATAATATAGCAAATAAATAAACAATCGACACAATAGAATAAATTGCTTTATCAAAATAGATAAAGGCATTGATTTAATACTTTTAAATAATAAAAGGCATAAAAAATGCCGAATAAAACTAATTTAATTGAATTTAAAAGTATTTCTAATAAAAGGTAGTCATTAATGAACCAAAAAATTCCTAACACATTTGCTTTAGATGTCTATGCCAACCAAGTAGAAACAGTCGAAACAGTGGAGCAGCTAATGCAAGTTTGGAAAACTAATACCGATAGTCAACCAATTATGATTATTGGACAAGGTAGTAATACACTATTTACTGAAAATTTTGCTGGTACAATCATTGTTAATCGAATTAAAGGATTAACGATAACCGAAACCCCAACACACTGGCATTTAAAAGTGGGTGCGGGTGAATATTGGCATGATCTGGTTGCTAACACCATTAATCAAAACATTCCCGGCCTTGAAAACTTAGCTCTAATACCAGGATGTGTAGGATCTGCACCAATTCAAAATATTGGCGCTTATGGCATTGAATTTCAAAAAGTGGCCGATTATGTCGAATTACTTGAATTTGCAACGGGTAAAATTATTCGCGTAACTGATGGTCAATATGGCTATCGTGAAAGCATCTTTAAACAAAAATATGCTAATGGTTATGCGGTTGTATATGTTGGCATCACATTACCAAAACAATGGAGCCCGGTGTTAACTTATGGTGAATTAAGGAATTTTGATCCAGAAAGTGTCACCCCAAAAATGATCTTCGACAAAGTGTGCGAAATCCGTCGTAGCAAACTGCCTGATCCTAATGTATTAGGAAATGGTGGAAGCTTTTTTAAAAACCCAGTAGTAGACAAAAAATTTGCTGATAAACTACTTGAAAAATATCCAACAATGCCAATATATCCACAATCAAATGATCAAATAAAATTAGCTGCCGGCTGGTTAATTGATCAGTGTGGTCTAAAAGGCTATCAAATTGGTGGTGCAGCAGTGCATCAACAACAAGCTCTTGTATTAGTCAATAAAGATAATGCGACAGCGCAAGATGTCGTTGCGTTAGCGCGTTATATCATAAATGCAGTATTACAAAAGTTCTCGGTGCACCTCTCGCCTGAAATTCGATTTATGGGCGCAACTGGTGAGATTGACGTGGATAAATTTCTATAACGTAAATAACGTTTATTAGACAATAAAACAGCTTATATACAACAAAATTATGAAACATTCGTATTCATTCCCTATTTTATTAACAAGTTTATTATTTGTAACCATCGCCTTATCGGCACTTAATACCCAAGTGCCACTTTGGCTAGTGCGTGAACATTTTTCACTAGGACAAATAGGTTTAGTCGGCTCAAGCTACTTTACAGGTAACTTAGTGGGAACGATTATGGCAAATTGGTTTATTAGCCGATTTAACGCCAGATTCACTTACACCTATAGTTGTATTATCTTTGCGATTGCAACTATTGGATTAAGCTTTTCAATGGATTTCTATAGTTGGGCGATATGGCGATTTTTTATTGGAATAGCCTGTGCAGTTACTTGGGTGGTCATTGAAAGCTGTATCTTAGTTACGGGTACTGTTCGTACTCGCGGAAAAATGCTGGCGGTTTATCTAACCACCTACTACTTAGGTACTGTTTTAGGGCAAGCATTGCTCCAATACTTTCCGCAAAACGTCCTCTATTTTGGCCTAGTAATAGCAGTGCTAATGGGGTTAGCTATCTTATTTATATTACTAACCCATTACAAATTACCTAAAAAGAAAAAAAGCAGTTTCAACATCATCCCCATGATATTGTATAAACCTTCTCGAGTTGGTTTAATTGGTTGTGCGATTGCTGGTATGTTAATTGGATCGCTATACTCTCTAATGCCAGCATACTACTCACATCTAGGTTATACAGATAACCAAGTCGCAAATTGGATGGTTTTACTAATACTTTCTGGGGTAATCGCGCAAATGCCTGCCAACTGGTGCGCAGATAGGTTTGGTCGTCGTATTGTTTTGTTGGTTGAATCAATCTTAATGATGATAGCTTGTTGTTTACTGATATTTAACCTCTATGGCGTATTAGCCATCATTTTACTTGGTGCGACCATTTACACTATCTACCCAATCTCAATGGCCTGGGCTTGCTCATGTGTTCGCAAACAAGAAATTGTATCAATGAATCAAGCTATGCTATTAACCAATACACTTGGTAGCCTAGTTGCGCCAGCGGTAATTGCCTTTATAATGGACACATTTAACAATACCTATTTATTTATTAGTTTTGCTATAATTTCGCTTTACTTTATTGTTTTATTATCACTCAAAAAGTGAGGGTTTAATGCGCAGTAACCAAAATCCATTGAAATTAATCAATATATTAGCTGATGGGCAGTTTCACTCTGGTGAAGAACTTGCCAACCAATTTGGAATAACGCGAGCTGGCATCAACAAATATATCAAAGTGCTACGGGAATGGGGGATCACCTTATCATCCGTGCAAGGTAAAGGTTACTGCTTAGCATCACCAATAGATCTACTTGATAAAGTTAAAATCGACAACGACTATGGTGCTGATAGTCATGTGGAAGTACTGCCTATTATTGAATCAACCAACCAATATTTATTAGATAATATTGAGAAATTACAAACTGGCGACAGCTGTGTTGCCGAGTTTCAATCAAAAGCACGAGGCAGGCGAGGGCGACAATGGTTTGCACCATTTGGCTGTAATCTCTATTTCTCAATGTATTGGCGACTTGAACAGGGCATCGCAGCAGCCATGGGGCTAAGCTTAGTCGTTGGTGTTGTGATAGCCGATACGTTACGAGAAATCTCGGGGCAAGATATTAAAGTAAAATGGCCAAATGACCTCTATCTTAATGACCAAAAACTTGCAGGCATATTAGTTGAACTTGCAGGCAAAACGGGAGACTGTGCACATGTTGTTATTGGTGTTGGAGTCAACCTAATGATGAATAATCCCGATACAACTATCGTCAACCAAAAGTGGGCTAATTTAGGTAAAGTTGATCGCAATTTATTAGTGGCAAAAGTCGCGAAAAATCTAAAAGTAAAACTTCGAGACTTCGAACAACATGGACTAACACCGTTTCTTAACGATTGGCAACGGCTCGACAATTTTGTAGGGCGTCCTGTTAAATTATTAATTGGTGACGATGTGATCCGTGGCGTAGCCAAAGGTATCAATGAACAGGGTGCGTTACTCTTAGAACAAAATGGCAAAACGAACGCATATATTGGTGGTGAAATCTCATTACGAAGTGATGAGTGAAATATCTACCGGTAATTGATTAACATGAATTACTGAAAAGTATATCTTATGATCGGAAATAAATCGGTACATAGGTAAGCGGCAAAAAATAATGCAGCTCTAAATCCCTTTTTATCTTGACTTAACCATTTAATAAATTTCAAATTATATTGATAATCTTGTCTTAAACCAGCTGTTTAAAAAAGCACCAAAAAAATTGGTGGAATTTTTCATTTTGGTATTTTGATTAATAAACAATAGGTTATAATTAGAGTGTTCCCTATATGTATAGGGATAAACCGATCTGGATTTAAAAGCAGATCGACCATTTGGTGTGTTCCCTATATGTATAGGGATAAACCGGAGGTAGAACTCCGAATGGTAACCAGTTTGGTGTGTTCCCTATATGTATAGGGATAAACCGATAGTGTTTCGGAGCAATTGTTTATTGATTTAGTGTTCCCTATATGTATAGGGATAAACCGCTGGTATCATCCATATCTTGTGGTTTTCTGCCGTGTTCCCTATATGCATAGGGATAAACCGAGGTAAATACGGAATAAGTAGAATAAAAAATAGTGTTCCCTATATGCATAGGGATAAACCAGCGTATTGGTAGGTTACAGATTGCTAAAAAGTTAAGTCGCAGTTTGCAATTAATCTAATATTTACAGTTATTTAAGCTACATTCTCAATTGCAACAGAGAAACAAAGTGATATTGTGAAAGAACCCAATTATCAATTTCAAATAAACGGTAAGCAAACAGCATTTGCTAAATTAATTGATAACAAGGATAGCAAAAAGAGATTTGTTCGAAGTAGATTAATCAATTGTTTAAATTAAAATAAAGCCGAAAAAGAAGTTAAGATTATAAAGCAAGATGATAAGCTTATGATTAATAATAAAATTAATGCTATAAGCTTATCACGGATTGAAATTTAAAGCCAACATGAGTAGCTTATAAAGCTATTAATTCCAGCTTGCGTTACCAACTCTATTTTTTGAGACCACTGCTTTGTGAGAGTTTTGACAATTTAAGCTATCACCATCAATTTCACCGTTCTCACATTTTTTACGATATTTATCTAGTAGTTCTTTATCATTTTTAAAATCTTCTACAGTATAGGTCTTTTCATTACATCCAAATAAAAACAAAGCAGTAATTAATATTAATATCTTTTTCATATAAAATCCTTGCAATAATTGGTTAATATTAGATTAATTTTTTATAGTAGTTTTACTAAAAATTCATTTACAGCTAAACGAAGTAAATCAGATATTATTTTTAAATGCAACTTTGCTCGTTTATTTTTTTCAATATATTCTAATTCTTCATATTTATTTTCATCATTCGCTTTTTGATTATCTGTAATATCTATGAAAATGAGCGAGTTTTTAATGATCTGCAAATCATGGAAGGGGAAGCGCTGAAATTAATGAATAAATCAAAAAGACACCTAAGGGTGGTTTTTTTATGCTCATCAATCAGTTTTACAATACTTGCTTGTTGAGTTTCATTATCCTTTATATGTTCTCTAACTTCATAAACGATTTCTCTTATTTTTTTCTAATTGGTTTGGATATTATTTCACCATAAACTTGTTCTCTAGCAATATAGTAATCTGGCGTGTTTTTAATTATAAGTTCGTTGTTTTCTTTATTCACTTTTGAGCGCTCGAATGAATATATTTTCTTATGTACTTTGATTATAGAATAAACAAATTGAATTTAAAATTGGCAAAATTGATTTTATAGATAATATTTCATACCATACTTAAAAATTAAGGAGAATGGTATGAAAAAGTTATTAATTTTAATGTTTATTGGTTTTTCGATTTCAGGGTGCTCAACAACTCCAATTTCATTAAATGAAGTAAAGGACGTCCCGAAAGAGAGAGTGTTTAAATTTCAGAACGAAGTTAGTAATTATGCTAATTTAATATTGATAAGAGATAAAGGCTTGGTTGGTAGTGGTTGTTACATAAACGTATTTATTAATGGGGAAGAGGCAGCAAGGCTAGAAACTAAAGAACGTGTTTCACTGTATGCACCAAGTGGTAATATAATAATTGGTTCATCGATTCAAGGAAAGGGATTGTGTGGATTTAACCCTCCAAGACGTGAACGTGAATTTGCGTTTAAGAATGGCGAAAGAAAAGTATTTAGATTATTTATAGATCAGAATGGAAATACAGATATAATCCCAACAACTTTATATTAAAGTTGTTCAGTTCACCAATGCATAAATGGTTTAGAAAATTCAACTGGTTTTGGGATAAAACATGATTAACAATAATCTACAGATGATGCATGATTTAATTCAGAAACAACCCTGGGATGCTGATATTTTGGAAAAAATCCAAAAGTTGATTGATGCAGAACCCAATGTAGCAATTAAACGAATGATGGGGATGAGTCTGAGTGCTGTTATTAATAAAATGAATAATAGCAATAACAAAGTTTAACTAAATAAATTATTAAAAATTAACAATCTGCTCTGGCGGGTTTTTTATTGCCCAAACCCTTTAAATAACATACCATTACCTAAAATTTAAGGAGAATGGTATGAAAAAAATTGTATTGAGTTTATTTTTAATTTGTTTTGCTTTAGCTGGATGTAAAACGTTAGGGGATGTGAACGCTGATGATTATTTACGTTCAAGCCCACAAAATGTCGATAATAAAATGGTTGGGGTATGGGTTGCAGGAATGGGACCATACTTAACCACGATTAAAATAAATCCAGACGGGACAGGCTTGTTTTGTTATTCATGGAATGGGAAAGATGTTTTATATAAGTTGATTTATGATGGAAAATCATTGATTGTTCAAAGCGGTGAAAAGCTTGATGTTGATAAATTTAATTCTAGTGAAATCAACGTTACCGCTAATTACTACATGGGTAAAAAATATACGTTTTACCGCGACGATAATTATATAAAATCATCATCGTACTGTACTGCAAACGTAAAATAATTTACTCAATAAAATAATAAATTTTATAAATAAGACCGCTTTTATAGCGGTTTTTTATTGTGCAAATTTCATGAATTTCGTACTATTGACCTAAATTATTTACAGGAGAATGTATGAAAAGATTATTTATCACCATTTTATTGCTTTTTTCATTTAGTGTTTTTGCCAATGAAATTACTTACAAAGATTGGCGAGTTAATATCGATATTGATCCAATTACAGATAAAAAAGATGTTTTTATACTCGCCATTGATATGACAAAAACTAAAGATATTGAAAGTGCCGGACTTATGTTTACTTGTGAGGGGGTAGCTCTTGTACCTCTATCAAAAAACTGGAAAGACAACCAAGATGGAGCAATGAAAGTTATTTTTAGAGTAGATAAAGAAAAACCAATTGAAATGGAATGGGTTATGCATAAAGGCAATGTCAGTGCCAAAAAAGAAGACTTTATGAATGGAGCACTCCAAAATGGTAAAAAACTAATCGTAAGGGCAGGCTCAAAATCAACAAGAGACTTTACCTTTTCATTATTAGGCTATAAAAAAGCTTACGAAAGATTAGAAAAAGAATGCTCAAATTAAAAAATAATTAACTTGTATTTATTACACAACCCGCCTAGAGCGGGTTTTTGTTCTCTGTTAACCAATTTTGTCATATTATCAAGTCATTAGCGAAGAGTTAAAAATCTAAAAGTTCAGGCTTAACATGTAGCGCTTCAGCAATTTTAATCCGCGTTGTTTTTTTAACTTTTGGCTTTTTTCATATTGAGAATATGCTGGCTGGCTAATACCGATTCTATTTGCCACTTCAACTTGAGATAAATTCAAATATTCACGCCACGCCTGAGCTGGCGAATAGTTATTATCAAAAACCATGTTCACAACCTCGCTTGGTACACCAGATTCAATATCAATTGTCTTGGATTTAGATAACTCTAAATATTGATTGTATGGTAAAACCACAAATTGCGGTTGCCCTTGTTCGTTATTAATAAATTGTATATTAGTAAGTTCGGTCATCTCGTTTTTTCACCTCTTCAATAGAAACAATATAAATCTAGCCATTAAAATTAAAAACACTCGATAATTACCAACTCTTAACCTGTATTGATATTCATGGCCAGTCAATGCTTTTACATTAATACAATTTGGTATATCAGCTAAATCATTAATCTTATTATGAATTAGATTGTTGTTAGGCATTTTCCGTAACTGCTTCAATGCCTTGATTTGAAAAGCAATTTTATTCATTTTGCTTTTCTAATCAATTTTAATATAAGTATAATATAAGACTTATAAGTATTTTTAATTAAAATATAAGATTTATTTTTTCATTTCTCTCATTCAAGAAAATTTGATATCTTGAGAAATTATGGCGGAAGAAATTACATCGCTAAAACTAAAAATTGAGGTGCAATGCATCGATCGAGCAAGCAAAAAACTAGACGAGTATTCTCTATAAGTAGCGATAAACGTTTTGCATATAAACAAAAAAGGATGAGGATAGAAGGAAATTGAGATAGAAAAATAAAAAGCGGGTGAGTTAGCTTTTTTACTATTTTGGTAATCGTGAAAATCTACCAATACATTGATAAACGGTTTGTATATGAATCGCAGTGGTTAACTTCAAAGCGTTCCATTTAAATAAGGATTTACCAGAAGGGATTGCGTACAGCATCCCTTCTTTAATAGGTTTAAGAATAAAAGTTAGATTACGCGATTATAAAAAGTTCGATAACTTATCCTTTAAAAAACAGTTAAAATTAGCTGTTCCCCCTTATTTTTTAACCTTAAGCAATCTTAAAGCATTGGCTGTAACAATCGCTGTGGTACCCGAATCGGCTAATACCGCAAGCCAAAGCCCAGTAATACCAAATAAACTAGTAATTAAAAATACCAACTTAATTCCTAAGGCAATTGTAATATTTTGTTTGATATTACGATTAGCGAAGCGAGTTAAACGTATTAATTTAGGTAAACTTAATAAACTATTTTTGGTTAAAGCGGCATCGGCTGTTTCAAGTGCAACATCCGTACCACTACCCATAGCAATACCGACAGTTGCAGCCTTCATAGCAGGGGAATCATTAATTCCATCACCAATCATCGCAATAGACGTATGTTGACCTATTTTTTCGATTTCTGCTAACTTATCTGCTGGCAACAACTCAGCACGATAATCTATGCCTAATTGTCCTGCAATTGCTTTTGCTGCACGTTGATTGTCGCCGGTTAACATTAATGTTTGCAAACCAAGTTGCTTAAGCTCAGTTATAGCAGCTAAAGCATCACTTCGTAGCACATCTTGCAAAGCAATAATCCCCAACAACTGCTGGTGGGTTGTAACCACCACAACGGTCTTACCACCATTTTCGAGTTGAGTGATAGTTTCAGCATCTTTAGCACTTATAGCCGTTGATACGGTTTCAATCTTATTAGGAGATACAATAAAATAAATTTGCTGATCTAATTCACCTTGAATCCCAACGCCAGCAATCGCCTTACGATTTAGGGCTTCCTCAAAATGGATCTGTTTTTGCTTAACATAATCAACTAAAGCCTTAGCTAAAGGATGGTGTGATCCACTTTCAATCGAGGCAACAATCGCTAACAACTCCTCGCTAGAACAATGAAGATTAATGACATCAGTTACCTGTGGCTTACCTTCAGTTAATGTGCCTGTCTTATCAAACGCCACCATCTTCATTGAACCAATATGTTCAAGTGCCGCTCCGCCCTTAATCAACACACCATGTTTGGCTGCGGTTGACAAAGCCGACGTAATAACAGCGGGGGTAGATATCACTAATGCACAAGGACAACCAATTAACAACAACGTCAATCCTCGATAAATCCAAGTATACCAATCGGCACCCGTCAACAATGGTGGAATTACCACCACCAAAAACGCAAATAGCGTAATTGCAGGCGTATAATAACGACTAAACTTATCGATAAAACGCTCAATAGGCGCTTTACGATCTTCGGCATCTTCAATCAATTGCAAAATCCGATCAACGGCATTTTGTCCTGATTCCGAAATTACCTTGAGTTGAATAGTATTATCCACCACTAATGACCCAGCTAAAATTTTATCACCACTTAAATAATTAACTGGAATCGACTCACCTGTTAATGCGCTCTCATCAATGCTGGCTTGTTCGCTAACCAAAATAACGTCAGCAGGTAATCGTCCACCAGATGAAATTTCAATAATATCATTAGGTTTTAACGTATGGCTGGCAACTGTTTTTCTTTTACCATCAATAATAATCACCGTTTCATCAGGCATCAATTCTACTAGTGACGAAATTCCTTTTTTCGCCTTACTCGTTGCAAAGCCCTCGAGCATCTCACCGATCATAAATAAAAAGATCACCATGGTAGCTTCTTCCGCCGCTCCAATAAACAGCGCACCAAGAGCGGATATACTCATTAACGACTCAATTGCAAATGGAGTGCCACTACGGGTTAAAACAATCGCCTCCTTCAAAATGGGGATAATTCCAACAATAGCAGTCACAATAAAGGCATATTCGCCAGCTGTATGATTCACCAACAAAATAAGATAACTTACTACAATTAAAGTACCTAAAACGGCTAACGGAATAAATGCTTTTTTATCAAAATTATGTGAATGTTCGTGGTGATGGGATTGGTTAGCTGATGCCTCAAAAATCGGGGTATAACCCAATTCTACGACTTTATCTTCAATCATCTTTATTACCGCATCATCATGCTTTGGAACAAAAACGATTAACTTTTCGGTTGAAAAAATAATTTTGGTTTGATTAATATTGGGCAGTGTCTTAACACCGTTTTCGATTTTACTTGCGCAATGTGCGCAATCCATACCTTGAATTTTCCAAGTTAATTTAACACCTTGGCAACTCCGCTCAGGCTCTTCGGGAGGATCTTCAATCTCATGTCCATGATTATGCCCATGATTATGTCCATCACAAGATACTGTTGGATTTTCGTTATGAGAATCATGCGTATGATTATGTGCAATATTATGACAATCTCCATGACAATGGTCGTGATTATCGTGATGGGATTGCGTAGATTTGTTATTATATAACATAACGTTACCTCTATTTGTGGATGATTTTTATTGTACGCTCAAAAAAACAAAAAGAAATATTTTTAACCCACTTTTCTAAAAAAAGTTGAGGAGCGGGGTTTTTGGGGTTCAAAATTCTGCTTTGCAATGTTGTCTCAAATAAATAATTCTGCTTTAAACTGAGGCGTTTTTTAGTAGCTGTTTTTTTGCATCAAAAAAAGTTGAGGAGCGGGGTTTTTGGGGTTCAAAATTGTGCTTTGCAATTTTTTCTCAAATAAATAATTCTGCTTTAAACTGTGGCGTTTTTTAGTAGCTGTTTTTTGCATCAAAAAAAAGTTGAGGAGTGGGGTTTTTGAGGTTATAAATTACATTTAAACTTTATTAAATGATCCAAATCGCTAATTTTAAAAACCAGAATAAATTAATAGAATCATTAATTACATTTTTAAAGATTTGTAATTCCAATATATTTAATTAAAACAATATGTAATAATTTATTATTTAGATCCTTTTTAGATCATCTTTACGTAAGTTAACATAATTGAGTGAAAAAAAGTGTTGCATCGTGTTTTTCCAATCACTATACTTTTTTAATAATTTTAGCAAAGAAGCTAAAATTTGATAAAAAAAAGCATGAAATTGCAAATAAATCAAAAAATTACTTGACAGGATTGTCGCATATGTTTTATAATTTTCAACAGGCAACAGGCAACTTGGCCAACCTCTAATTTAAATTCGTCTAAGTCCAGCTCCCAACTTAAATTTTTCACTGAAACTTTTTTTTCCACGCGATCAAGTGAAATTCTGCGAATTTTCGCGCGATCCTTTTCTCGATGGTTTTTTAGATCCTTATATCTTCTACAATTATCCCGACGGATCCATTTAGATCTATTCGTGGTGTTTTTTCTTTCTTTTTCCTGTCATGCATTGACTTCACAGACGACAAAAAATCATATTGAGGGTAGTGCGCCGTATTTGACTTTCGACGGTGGTCGTACTCGTGTGGTTAATACTAACGATCTGCTTGGGATTACTTTATCTAATGGCTCAAGATACACACCTTCAAACAATACTTCATCTTCTTCAAGACCAATTGAGTTGTCTACTGCCGGTGAGAGTTTTGCTGATATTGGTATGCTGGTTCCCACTGATACTAATTCAGTCGCTTTAAGTTCTCTTATCGGTCCTCCTTATAATTATTGGGGGGATGATGATGGTGATTCTGGTGTTACAGCTACAGGTTCTTTAAGTTTATCTATCGTTGATAAATACAATCAAGCTGTATCACGTAGTAGTGTGCTAACAGTTTGTAACGCACCTTATCGTGTTACATTATCCAGTACTGACGGCACATTATCTACTCGTTACGGAGTTCCTAATCGTAGTAATTTCAGTGCCAGTATTGTGACTTATTACATTAATCCTAAGGTTACACCTGTAGTTTGTTTTGCCAGACCTAATACGGTGTTCGCTTCAGGTCCTTATGCTGGGCCGGCCTCGATGTGGGACCCTTATGATGGTTTTATTCCTCAGTCAACTGGTCCATCCTCTTACGGTAGAAACTTTCCTACTACTGGTGCTAACAATCTGTACTTTGATTTACTCATTGGTGGTGTTAATCAACCTTTGTATTGGTCTCTTGTTTCTCGTGGTGGTATCACTGCTACCATGACTAATTCTACTGCTACAAGCGTACGCGTTACTTTAATTGGTCCTTACGCTACTACATCCCAGCATAGTTCATCTAGTCCTGACAGTGTTTCTACTCCTTCTCTGCCTCAGACATTCGAGTTGGTTGGTCGTGACAATAATGGTAATCCAGTTATTAAATATGGTTTTACTTTGAAGCAGTGGTTTGTTCATCGTGGTGCGAAGAGGGACAATTATTCTAATATTTTATCTTGGTGTGATAGTATTGGTTATCGTCTTGTTAAGGTAAAGGATTTAACCAACGCTTCTCTTTCATCTAGTGTAGTTATCCCTGGCGCCACTCCTTCCTCACCTGGTAATCATATTATGCGTCATATAGGTTCTGGCTTTTTTACGGAGTGGGGCACTATGCCCCAGTATTCTGGTGCTGGCTTCCTCGATGGTTATTACTTGACTAGCGACCAGTATAATAGTGGTCACCAGTTTAGCGTGCGTACAATCTACGGTGATGCGAGGTCGAGCAACAACGACTACGGGCTTTGTGCCTATCCTTAGTATTTATTTCTTCGACCTTAATTCTTAGGGTAGGGTGGGGAAAGATAATATTAAGTTACTAAAAGTAAGCTGACTCTCAATGTTGCTGAGCTATAAAAAATCGATTTTGTGGCTTAGCATTACGGAGCACCGAGTGCGATGGTTCAAGATTTTAATTTTAAAGGCGTAATATAAAATGAGTATTGAAGACAAAATAGCGTTAAGTAAAACCTCGGTTCAGTTTATTGCTGAAGGTAATTTTTTAAAGCGTTATCATCAATCATTATCTATGATTGAGCAATTATTGGGTTTAAACTTAAAGGCAAGGTATATAAAAAAAATAGACCAAATTATCATTAGCGGACGATTTCCTACCAGTGCTACTACTAAACTCTATTCCAATGCCAGCCCTAATTTAAAGGAGGATGAGCTAATAGGTGATTATAATTTAAATTCGTCGAAGTCCGGCTCCCAGCGTATATTTTTCACTATCGCTTATTCTTTTATGCAATTAAGTGGAATTCTGCAAATTTTTGCGCGATCGTTTTTTCGATTCTCTTCTTCTTGCCATTTATTTCGGTGGATTCATTTAGGTTTAGTTGTTTCGTTTCCTTTTTCCAGTCATGCATTGACTTCACAGACTACAACAAATCATATTGAGGGTAGTGCGCCGTATTTAACCTTAGACGCAGGATACACACGTATAATAAGCACAACAAACGGTTTGCTTGGGATTACTTTATCTAATGGCTCAAAATACACACCTTCAAACAACCCTTCATCTTCTTCAAGACCAATTGAGTTGCCTACTGCCGGTGAGAGTTTTGCTGATATTGGTATGCTGGTTCCCACTGATACTAATTCAGTTGAGCTTAGTACACTGATTGGGTCACCTTATAATTATTGGGGTGATGATGATGGTGATTCTGACGTTACTGCTACAGGTTTTATAAGTTTATCTATCGTCGATAAATACAATCAAACTGTATCACGTAGTACTGTTCCAACACTTTGTAAGGCACCTTATAAGGTTACGTTATCAAGTACTAACAGCACATTATCTACTCGTTACGGTGTTCCTAATCGTAGTGATTTTAGTGCTAGTAATGTGAATTATTATGTTAATCCTAAGGCTTCGCCTGTGGTTTGTTTTGCCAGACCTAATTTGGAGTATGGTAGAGATAATTTGGCTGGTCCGTCTTGGATGTGGGACCCTGCTAATGGTTTTCTCACTCAAAAAACAGACCCATCCTCTTACGGTCAAAACTTTCCTACTACTGGCGCTAATGGACTGTACTTTGATTTACTCATTACTGGTAGTAGTCAACCTTTATCTTGGTCTTCGTTATCTCAGGGAGGTATTACAGTTACAATGTCCAATTCTACTGCTACAAGCGTACGGGTTACTTTAATGGGTCCTTACGCTACCACATCCCAGCATAGTTCATCTAGTCCTGGTCGTGTTTACACGCCTTCTCTGCCTCAGACCTTCGAGTTGGTCGGTCGTGACAATAATGATAATCCAGTTATTAAATATGGTTTTACTTTGAAGCAGTGGTTCGTCCACCGTGGTAATGTGGCTGAGACCAATTATTCTCGTGTTTTATCTTGGTGTAATAGTCTTGGTTATCAAATGCCTCGCGTAAAGGATTTATCCAACGCTGTTCGTGCATCTGATGGAATTATCTCTGGCGCCACACCTCCCGCACCCCATAATGCTTACATGCGTCATATAGGTTCTGGTTTTTTCACTGAGTGGGGAAAAATGGTGGATTATTCAGGCGTTGGCTTCAACGACAGTTGGTTCTGGACTAGTGACTCGAATGGTAGTTCCCAGTTTTTCGTGGACGCGATGACCGGTAATCTAGATTGGCACTTCTACTACGGCTACGGACTTTGCTCCTATCCTTAGTTTTTATTTCTTCGTCCTTAATCCTTAGTGCCGGGAGGGAAAGATAATATTAAGTTATTAAAAGTAAGCTGACTTTCAATGTTGCTGAGCTATAAAAAATCGATTTTGTGACTTAGCGAGACTTCAATTACCCGCCTCGGCGGGTTTATTTTTGAGGCAATTTTATCGCAAAAAAAGTTGAGGAGCGGGTTTTTGAGGTTTTAAATGTCACTTAAAAATTATTAAATGATCCTAATCACTAAATTTCTAATTCAAAGCCTTAAAATAAAATTTTTGAGGATCAACTACTCTAATTTTAAAGATTTGTAATTGCGATATATTTAATTAAAACAAAAGTTAATCGGTTATAACTTAGATCCTTTTTAGATCTTATTTACAAAAGTTAACGTAAATGAGCGAAAAAAAGTGTTGCATCGTGTTTTTCCAATCACTATACTTTTTACACGGTTTTAGCTAATAGGCTAAAATTTGACATAAAAGCATAAAATTGTAAATTAATCAAAAAATTACTTGACAGGATAGTCTAAAATGCAATATAATTTTCAACAGCCAACAGCCAACAGCCAACCTGCCAAACCTATCTTTTAAATTCGTCTAAGTCCAGATACCATCTTAAATTTTTCACTGAAACTTATTTTTCCACTCAATCAAGTGAAATTCTGCGAATTTTCGCGCGATCGCTTCCGCGATCCTCTTCTCGATCTTTTTTCCGATCGTTTTTCGGATCCTGTTTCAGATCAGGTTTTCGATCCTTTTCCCAATTATCCCGGCAGGTTGTTTTTTTTGTGGCATTTTTTCTTGCTTTTTCGTGTCACGCATTGACATCAAAGACAACTAGGAATGCGATACAAGGTAGTGCACCTTATCTGACTTTCGACGGTGGTCGTACTCGTGCAGTTGATGCTAACGGTCTGCTTGGGATTACTTTATCTAACGGGACTAAATACACGCCTTCAACCAATACTTCATCTTATTCAAGACCTATCGTCTTGCCTGTTACAGGTCAGAGTTTTGCAGATATAGGCATGTTGGTTCCTACTGATACTAATTCAGTCGCTTTAAGTTCTCTTATCGGTCCTCCTAATAATTATTGGGGAGATGATGATGGTGATTCTGGTGTTACTGCTACAGGTAGTTTAAGTTTATCTATCGTTGATAATAACAATCAACCAGTGTCACGTGATACAGTGTTAACGACATGTAATGATTCTGCACCTTGTCGTGTTACATTATCCAGTACTAACGGCACATTAACTACTCGTTACGGGGTTCCTAATAGTAGTAATTTCAGTGCAAGCCATGTGACTTATTACGTTAATCCTAAGCCTGGTACTTCAGTTTGTGCTAGAGTTAAATTTGCCAGACCTAATTTGACTTACGGTACAGGTCTACATGCTGGCCCGGCTTCAATGTGGGACCCGGATAATGGTTTTATCCCTCAGTCAACTTCCCCATCACGTTATGGTTCGAACTTTCCTACTACCGGTCTTCATAGATTGTACTTTGATTTACTCATTTCTGATAATAATCAGCCATTGTTTTGGTCTCCGGTATCTCGCGGTGGTATTACAGCTACAATGTCTAATTCTACCGCTACAAGCGTACGTGTTACTTTAACTGGCCCTTACGCTGATTACAACCAACGGGATTCATCCTATCCTAGTCGTGTTTCCACTCCTTCTTTGCCTCAGACCTTCGAGTTGGTCGGTCGGGATAGTCGAGGTAATATTGTTGTTAAATATGGTTTTACTTTAAAGAAGTGGTTCGTACACCGTGGTTCTAGGCAGGACAATTATTCTCCAGCCTTATCTTGGTGTAATAATATTGGTTATCGTCTTGTTAAGGTAAAGGATTTGACTAATACATCTTGTCCGACAAGCAGCGTAAACTATGAAGACTGTAGCGGTTCAGTCGGCGCTACTCCTTCTTCACCTGGTCGTTATTACATGCGTCATATAGGTGCGGGCTTTTTCACGGAGTGGGGTCGTATCGATCAGTATTCAGGCGTTAACTTTCATAGCTATTGGTACTGGACTAGTGACCTAAAATATAGTAGCCATTTCACTATTTTGTCGGACTCCGGTGGTATAAATTGGAGCCCCTACAACAGCTACAACGACGTGGTTTGCGTCTATCCTTAGCATATCATATATTCTACGTCCTTAATCCTTAGGGTCGCAAGGGGAAAGATAATATTAAGTTACTAACAGTAAGCTACGAGTCAACGTTGCTAAGTGATAGAAAGCGATTTTGTGACTTAGCGACGTTTGAATTACACCCGCCTAGGCGGGTTTATTTTTAAGTTTTTTTTCGAAAAAAAGTTGAGGAGCGGGGTTTTTTAAGCCTTAAATCTACCATTTATTATTACATTTTTAGTATTAATGTTGGTGGATTGTTTAAAAAGCCTTTATTTAAATACGCCTATATTCCCACTAATTTTAGGGGTATAATTGATGCACTTAATTTCATGGTAAATCGGCTTTTATGACTTCTTCATTCCTTCGAAAATCGGGTGTTGTTTTTGGTGCTTTTTTAGTAGCAACCTTTATTATTGGGGTGGCGGGTGCTTTGCAATCACCTACTTTAAGTCGTTTTTTATCGTTTGAAGTTGGCGCTGATCCTCGCTTAGTGGGGGCGTTTTATTCGATTAATGCGTTAGCGAGTATTATTGGTAGTTATCTGTTAGCTAAGTATTCAGACAATAAGGGTGATAGGCGTAAGATTGTTATTTTTTGTTGTTTGATGGGGCTGGCAAATAGTCTGACTTTTGCCTTTTCACGCAACTATTATGTCTTAATTACGTTAGGCGTATTTTTTGCTGCTTTAGCGTCTGCCGCGATGCCACAGATTTTTGCTATGGCGCGTGAGTATGCAGAAAAGAGTGGACGTAATGCGGTTGCCTTTAATTCCCTGATTCGTGCACAGTTGTCATTAGCGTGGGTGATTGGCCCTCCATTATCTTTTGCTTTGGCGATCAAGTACGGTTTTACCATCATGTATTTGTGTGCAATGTCGATGTTTATTATTTCGATGATTGTGGTAGCAATCTATTTACCACCCATTGAAAAAAAGGTTATCAGTTCGTTTACTGCTAATGAGTTGGCGGTGGCAAACCAATCAATTTTTACTAATCGTAATGTCATGTGCTTGCTAATTTCTACCATTTTTATGTGGACCGCTAATATGATGTATATCATCGATATGCCGATTTATGTAGAAACGGTTCTGCACTTATCTGATTCATTACCTGGTGGGTTGATGGGGTTAGCGGCAGGGATTGAAATTCCTATTATGATTATTGCGGGTTATTTGGTCCCCGTGTTAGGTAAGCGAAATCTATTTTTTATCGCTATAATTTGCGGAATTTTATTTTATATTGGGATGATTCTGTTTAAAGATTCAACCATGTTATATGTGTTGCAACTTTTTAACGGGCTGTTTATTGGGATTGTTGCTAACATTGGTATTATCTATTTCCAAGATTTGCTACCAACTCGTATGGGCGTGGCTTCAACGCTATTTAATAATGGTATTATTTGCAGTGTCATTTTAGCTGGTATCATTCAAGGTTTTGTTTCACAAGCTTACGGGCATGAAGTGATTTATTGGATTGGTTTAGTGATGGTGACGATTTCGTTTTTATTCTGTGCTTTAGTGAAGAAATAATTTATTTACGTCTTCCTGAGTGATTTAGGAAGACGTATAGACAATATCTAAGTTTTATACTTTGAACGTTGCTTTTATTTGTTGATATAACGCGTAATTCGTACGTTCATAATTTAACGGTGTAATAGCAATATAACCATCATTAGCTGCATCAAGCTCTTTGTCGATATCAACCTTTACACTTTGGTTACGTTTAGCTCTAAACCAAAAGTAGTCATGACCTTCTGGATCTTGAGTTTCTGCAATAACAAATTGGCTTACATCCGGCTCGCCCTGTTTTGTGATTTTTATCCCTTTTATTTGATCGGCTTGGCAATTAGGGAAGTTGATATTGAAGCAAGTCTTATTTGAAAGGGGGTAGAGTTGTCTGATTATCGATTCAGCAAGATGAGTTGAACAGTGCCAATTGGTTGGTGTGTTATCTTCACTGCTGACTTGACTTAGCGCCATGGCTGGCACGCCTAGCGTCATTGCCATCATTGCTGCCCCCACTGTGCCCGATAATATTGTTTCAAATCCCAAATTAGATCCATTATTAATTCCTGACAGCACGAGATCGGGTAATTGATTAGCCATTAGTGATTTTATGGCAAATAGTGAGCAGTCAGCAGGGGTGCCGTAGACTGCGTATTCTGTATTGCTACGTTTTTGAACGCGAAATGGCGACTTTAAACTAACTGAACAAGAAACGCCACTTTGATCAACAACAGGTGCGACAATCCAAACTTCGTTTGCTATGTTTTCAGCCACACTTTTTAAAATCTGAATTCCAGGCGCATCAATGCCATCATCATTGACTAAAAGTACTCGGTTGACTAATTTTTTTGACATATTGGTTCCTTTTTTATATTTCCTTATTGAATAAATGTATTGCACTGATCCATCGACCCACTGTCATAACCACGTTTAAACCATGTATAGCGTTGTTTTGATGTACCATGAGTAAAACTATCAGGAACAATATAACCATTATTTTCTTGTTGTAGGCGATCATCGCCAATTGCTTGCACAGTATTTAGGGCTTGCTCAATATCGCCCGTGTCTAAAATATTTTTTACGCCATTGCCCCATAATCCCGCATAACAGTCAGCTTGTAATTCAAGTTTGACCGATAGTTGGTTACGGATTAGTGCAGATTGATTTTGCGATAATTGTTCAACTTTATTAAATGTGCCAAGTAAATTTTGTACATGGTGCCCAACTTCGTGTGCAATCACATAACCTTGTGCAAAGTCACCTCCGCCACCTAGGCGTCTTTTCATCTCTTGATAAAATGATAAGTCAAGATAAACCGTTTTATCGAGATTGCAATAGAATGGTCCCATCATGGCTTGCCCGGTACCGCACATGGTTCGGGTTGCTCCGTTATAGAGTACGAGTTTAGGGGGAATATAGGTTTTGCCTAATTTTTGGAATTGTTCGCGCCAGAAATCTTCGGTACTTGCTAATATTACTGAAGTAAATTTATCTGCGTCGTTAGGTTGGGTGTTGTCAATCTGGCTTGTTGATGTGGAATCATCCAAATCAATCACATTGCTGTCGAGCAAACCGGTTAAGTCAACGCCATAGTAGCCTGCCACTAATACAACAACAAATAAAACAATTTTACCTTTACCACCAATTGGGATGCGTGTCCCAATATCACTTCCTGATTGTGAGCGGCGATCTTCAATGTTATCACTCTCTCTTTGGTCTCTCCATCTCATAGGGAATACCTCATCAGTTTTGGTAACATCATTCTAAAGGATAATAGATGAGGTTACTAGCACTACTCATCATAAAAAGAGGATGTGATAAATGGGTTATTTTTGCTTTTTTTAGGTATATAATTCTTACCTATATCGCATCAATTGAATAAGTAAAATTGGTGTGATTGAATTTAAAACCTCATCTGACTCGCATAATTTGATTTAGTTTATCTTTGGCATGGTAGCCGGTTATTTATTTTTATATTAATGAATTTTAAAGGCGGTACTTCATGGCGCAATCGAATAATAAACCTTTGGATATTGATGATATCCCTATCATTAATGATAATCAGCTAAAAAAAGCCACTTGGGCATCGGCGTTTAGTAATGCTATTGAGTGGTATGATTTTGGGGTATACAGTTTTGTGGCGTATATTATTGGGCAGGTGTTTTTTCCTCATGTTTCACCTAGCGTGCAGATTATTGCTGCGTTATCGACTTTTTCTATTCCTTTTTTTGTTCGCCCTTTAGGGGGGATTATTTTTGGTTTAATTGGTGACAATATTGGTCGCCAAAAAGTGCTATCTATCACTTTAGTGATAATGTCGTTAAGCACATTTTGTATTGGGTTGATTCCAACTTATGAGACGATTGGTATCACTTCGCCTGTGTTGCTGTTGATTGTTAAATTAGCCCAAGGGTTTTCAATCGGTGGGGAATACTCTGGCTCAGCAACGGTAGTTGCCGAATATTCGCCCGATCGTAAACGTGGTTTTATTGGTGGTTGGCTTGATTTTGGTTCAATGGTGGGTTTTATAATTGGTGCAGGGCTAGTGGTGTTTTTATCAATGTTACTCAGTCAATCGGCGCTATTTAGTTGGGGCTGGCGAATTCCGTTTTTAATAGCCTTACCGCTTGGGATCATTAGCTTTATCCTACATCATATTTCAGAAGAGACACCAACTTTCCAACAACACCTTGAAGCCAGAGAGTCGCAAGATAAGGCTGAATTAACACTAAAAAAAGTTGTCGGTAAATATTGGCAGCATATTTTAATTTGTGCGGGATTGGTTATTGTAACAAATGTCTCGTTTTATCTATTGCTAACGTATATGCCAAGCTATTTAGCGCATAATTTGAATTATGATACTGAACAAGGTTTGCTTATTATTATTGCGATTATGGTCGGGATGTTAATTATTCAACCTATTATCGGGTTATTAAGTGACAAGGTGGGTCGTAGACCTTTCATTTTGATCGGAAGTATAGGTTTATTGCTATTATCTTATCCTGCATTTATGTTAATTAATAGCCAGCAAATACCTTTGGTTTTTTTAGGCGTATTTATTTTGGCCCTGTTTATTAACTGCTTTACTGGAATCATTACCTCAATATTACCCGCAATGTTTCCAACTAATATTCGCTATAGTGCTATTGCAAGCATTTTCAATGTTGCCATTATTATTGCCGGGGTAACGCCAACATTTGTGGCATGGCTTGTTGAATCAACTGGTAATTTATATATGCCCGCTTACAATTTAATGTTAGCAGGATTCATTGGTGTGATTACTGGGCTTGCTATGCATGAAACTGCAAATAAACCTTTACACGGCACTAATCCAACCGCCGCCAGTCGAGACGAAGCGCAATCACTTCTATCTGAACACTTTGATTCCATTGAAGAGGAAGTTGAAGATATCGATGAGCAGATCGAGGAACTACAAAATAAGCGACAAGAACTTGTCGATCAACATCCTAAATTGGATTAGTTAACTTTTTCCATTGCTTAGAATTAGTTTATAAAAGTTGAGGAAAGGAGGCTAAAGCTATTAAGCGCCAAACGTTTTACTCACTATTGGCTTAAATTGTTTAATATAAAATTATATTTTATACTGGATCGGATTTTTGACTTAGCAACGGAAAAGGAATGGGTAAAGTCACTTTTGAGCAATTTATTTATTTAAGCATTGTGGAATCGTATTGTTTTTCATAATGATTTATATGCTCAATGAATTTGATGCTTATTTAAAAGAAAGAGAAAGTCAAAGTCAAAAGCGAAAGAAGCCGAAGAAAATATTCAAAACAGATGTTCCATTAATTAAGTCGGTACAAGAATTTAAAAAATTAAAAAAGAGTAAACGCCGTAAATTTAGTTTTATGTGGAAGTGTTTTTATCGAATAAAGGATTTTTTTAGAAAAAAAAGTTGAGGAGTGGGGTTTTTGCAATTTTAAAATCGCTCACTTTTATATCTTTTCTAATATCAAACCGTAGTCATTTTATATAACTTTTTTTATTCTAAACAAGTCTATTTTTAACTGGCTGTTCATCATTTTTTTATAAGCATTTTATTCAAAATTTATTCTAAAAATGTTAACTTTTTCGTCTGCAAAATAGGTTAACTACTTTTCCCTTTTTTTTGATTATTTTTAGCTTTTTGTGTCAGTTTTGATATTTAGCGCTATAAAGTTTACTCCCCTCTTTTCAATAGATTATATTGGTTATAATATATCCAAAATTGGTTGAATTTACTTATAATAATTCAAAGAAGGGAAGATAAAATGGTTGCAAATAGTACATCAGATCTGATAACAAAATTAAAAAATATTGTTGGTGATAAATATACCTTAACTGATCCAAATCGGACTTTACCTTATCGTCAAGGTGCGCGTTTTGGTGTAGGTGATGCATTAGCTGTTGTTATTCCAGGCACGCTTTTAGAACAGTGGGAAGTTTTAAAGGCTTGTGTTGAGGCGGATGTGATTGTCATTACACAGTCTGCCAATACGGGGTTAACTGGTGGTTCTACTCCTGATGGTAATGATTATGACCGGCCAATTGTTATTGTTAGTACTCGTCGATTAGATGGTATTCAAGTGATTGAAAATGGTGATCAGGTGGTCTGTTTACCGGGTAGTACGTTATTCCATTTAGAAAAAGAGTTAAAAAAATATCACCGTGGTCCTCATTCTGTAATTGGTTCGTCTTGTATAGGTGCTTCGGTTTTAGGTGGCGTTTGCAACAATTCCGGCGGTGCTTTGATTCAACGTGGTCCTGCTTATACGCAAATGGCGGTATTTGCCCAGTTGGATGAGCAAGGTCAGCTACATTTAGTCAACCATTTAGGGATTGAATTAGGTGATACGCCAGAAGCAATTTTAGAAAATTTACAAAAACGTGCTTATACCGATAACGATGTTAACCCTAATGCAGGTTTAGGCCATGATCACCATTATTGTGATCATGTTCGACAAATCGATGCTGATACACCCGCTCGATATAATGCCGATCCAAGTCGTCATTACGAAGCGTCAGGTAGTGCTGGTCGATTGATGGTTTTTGCGGTGCGGTTAGATACTTTTCCTTTAGAAGAAAAGACCGCGGTATTTTATATTGGAACTAATGATACCAACGAGCTGGATGATATTCGTCGTCATATTTTAGGAACTTTTAAGCATCTGCCAATTTCAGGTGAATATATTCATCGTGACGCGTTTGATATTGCAGCGGTATATGGCAAACATCTATTTTTAGCTATTCAGAAATTGGGTACCGATACGATCCCTCGTTTGTATGCATTTAAGAATGTTGTCGATCGTATTGTGAGAAAAATTCCTTTCTTCCCTAACAGTTTTTCTGATTGGTTTGCGGTGAATGTGTGTAAGTTGTTACCTAAGCATTTGCCAAAATCGATGCGTGATTATCGTGATCGCTATGAGCATCATCTCATTTTGAAAATGTCTGATGACGGCATTGCCGAAGCTGAGGCATTTTTGAAGGAGTATTTTGCAGATAGTGAGAAACGTAGTGGTAGTTATTTCCGTTGTGATGATAAGGAAGCTGAGGCCGCTATGTTACACCGCTTTGCAACAGCCGGTGCTGCTACGGTTTATCGTAATGTTCATACTAAGACTGTTGAGGATTTGGTCGCTCTAGATATTGCTTTGCGTCGTAATGATAAGGAGTGGTTCGAAACGTTACCAGAAAGTATTAGTCAGCATTTTATTCATAAACTTTATTATGGACACTTTTTCTGTTCAGTGTTCCATCAAGACTATTTGGCTAAAAAAGGGACTGACTGTACTAAGATGAAAGAGGAGATGTTGGCGATACTCGATCAGCGTGGAGCACAATATCCGGCCGAACATAATGTTGGTCATTTGTATCATGCTAATTCTGATTTGAAAAATTTCTATCACGAGTTAGATCCAACTAATAGCTTTAATCCGGGTATTGGTAAAACATCTAAAAAGAAATTTTGGAAATGATTTAGAAACTAAACTGAACATTAAAACCGCCATTATTGAATTAATGGCGGTTTTTTTATTTAGAGTAATTTTTTTAGTTGATAGATTGCTTCTAACGCTTGTTTTGGCGTTAATGCATCTGGATCGAGCTGTTGTAGAGCTAGCTCGACTTCTGATGGTTCAGTATCACTGATCAAGGTCAGTTGTGAGCTTTCAATATGGCTGTCAGCTGTTGAGAGAACTTCTAGCTCTTTTAGCTTCTGTTTGGCTCGTTTTAATATCGTTTTAGGCACACCGGCTAATCCTGCCACAGCTATACCAAAACTTTTGCTCGCTGCACCTTCGGATACTTCATGAATGAAAGCGACAGTATTGTCGTGTTCAATCGCGTCAAAATGGATGTTGTAGACACCTTGTATCTGTTGAGGTAGTTGCGTTAGTTCAAAATAGTGGGTTGCAAATAGCGTCATCGCTTTGATTTCGTTAGCCAAATTTTCAGCACACGCCCAAGCTAATGAGAGACCATCATAGGTTGATGTTCCCCGGCCAATTTCGTCCATTAAAACTAAGCTATTTGGTGTAGCGTTATGCATAATGTTGGCAGTTTCGGTCATTTCAACCATAAATGTCGAACGCCCAGATGCTAAATCGTCAGATGCGCCAATACGGGTAAAGATACGATCAACAGGGCCTATTATTGCTTTCGAAGCTGGGACAAAGCTACCAATGTAAGCAAGTAAGACGATCAACGCTGCTTGGCGCATGTAGGTGCTTTTTCCGCCCATATTAGGGCCAGTGATAATTAGCATTCTTCTATCTGATGATAGTGAGAGTGAGTTGGCGATAAATGGCTTTTGTAATACTTGCTCGATCACAACGTGCCGCCCATCTTTGATTTCAATACCCGGTTTGTTGGTTAATGTTGGGCATCGGTAGTTGAGCGTTAGGGATCGTTCAGCAAGATTAGTCAGTACATCAAGCTCGGCAATCGCATCAGCGCTGGTTTGCATGTTAGCTAATTCTGGCATAAGTAGGTCGAACAGCTGTTCATAAAGCTGTTTCTCTAGTGCTAATGCACGACCTTTAGACGTTAAGACTTTATCTTCGTACTCTTTTAACTCAGGAATGATGTAGCGTTCAACATTTTTAAGTGTTTGTCTTCGTGTGTAGTGTATTGGCGCTAGGTGGCTTTGACCTCGGCTAATTTGGATGTAGTAACCATGTACCGCATTAAAGCCTACTTTTAAGGTGTCAATTCCTAAGGTTTCACGTTCTCGAATTTCAAGTTGTTCTAAGTAGTTAGTTGCACCATCTGCTAAATTGCGTAGTTCATCTAATTCTTGATGATAACCAGCAGCAATTACGCCTCCGTCTCGAATAATAACGGGTGGGGCTTCGACTATTGCACGATTTAAGATATCAGCAATTTGGTCAAATTGGTTAATTTTGGCGCGTAATGCAATTAGTGATGGTGCGTTGAATTCGGATAGCTGTTGTTGAAGCGTTGGCAATAGGTTATAGGCATCGCGTAGGCGAGCGAAATCACGCGGTCGAGCACTTCTCAATGCTAATCTTGCTAAAATTCGTTCAAGATCACCAATCTGTTTTAATAGCGGTTGTAGGTCGATGATATGGTTTTGCAGTTCTTGAATTGCTAGCTGTCGGTTTTGTAATATTGCTAGATTACGGATTGGCGAATGCAGCCACCGTTTAAGCATTCGGCTACCCATTGCAGTTTGGGTTTTATCTAAGATATCAGCTACAGTATTTTCTGTTCCACCTGATAGGTTTTCGGTAATTTCTAAGTTTCTGCGAGTGGATGCATCGAGTACGACAAAATCAACTGGCGATTCTTTAACTATTGAGCGAATATGTGGCATGGCTGTGCGTTGGGTATCTTTTACGTATTGTAATAAACAGCCTGCTGCACATAATGCATAATGGCACTCTTCTACCCCATATCCAATTAAATCATTAGTTCCAAATTGTAAATTGAGTTGTTGTTTGGCGGTTTCGAGATCGAAGTCCCAAATTGGTCGCCGCCTTAATCCGTGACGATTTTCAATTAGGTTCATTGATTGAAAATCTTCTGGGTAGAGTAACTCAACTGGGTTAGTTCGCTGTAATTCTGCTTGGATAGCTTCTGGATTATCGCATTCAAATACAAAAAAACGGCCTGAACTTATGTCTAAAGTGGCGTAACCAAAGTGCTCTTTTTGTTGCCATATGCACGCGAGTAAGTTGTCTTTGCGATCTTCTAATAGTGATTCATCACTCACTGTGCCTGGTGTAACAATTCGAACAATTTTACGTTCAACGGGGCCTTTGCTGGTTGCAGGATCACCTATTTGCTCACAAATTGCTACTGATTCGCCAAGCGATATAAGTTTAGCTAAGTAGCTTTCAACTGCATGATAAGGCACGCCAGCCATAGGAATTGGCTGTCCATTTGATGAGCCTCGTTTAGTCAGCGATATATCTAAGAGTTGCGAACCACGTTTGGCATCATCATAAAACATTTCATAAAAATCACCCATTCGATAAAACAGTAAAATATCCGGATTTTCTGCTTTCAATTTTAGGTATTGTCGCATCATTGGTGTGTGGTCGGTGAGGTTGTCGTATTCGGTCATATTATTAATTCTTTTTTATCTAAAACTCTGGCGATTATTATCTCTAACCTTGCTTGTATTTTGTACAATCTTCGATTTTGCTCTTTAAGTAACCCTGTTTTTAAAATGCTAAAAATTGGTTCAACTTATTATCTTATTCGATATTGTATATTTTTGGGTGATTGTATCATTTTATATGGTGTAATGAAAATGAACTGATTGTTTGTAAATAATAAAAACAATGAATAATGTAGAGTTTAAAGCGATGATTATATTTCATCTATCAACTTTTTAAGTTAATCGATATTATCGCTTTTGAGGTTGAAGTGAGTTTAAGTCATTATCAATAAAATGAGTGTTAGTGCATTATCATTCTTGATTTAAAATAAGTTTATATTGAAAATAAAATTAGCTTTTTGATTTATAATATGCCTATTTAGGCTGGCTATCATCGGATGATAATTAAGATGGTTTTCTGTTAAATTTATTCTTACCAATTATTTTAATTCAGCTTGAATAAACCTCAAAAATTTGGTAGTTTATTGCCAATTATTTTATCATTTAACACAAATAAAGAAGGTAATTGTTATGACAATCAAAGTAGGTATTAATGGTTTTGGCCGTATCGGTCGTATTGTTTTCCGTGCTGCACAAAAACGTTCTGACATCGAAATTGTTGCAATCAACGATTTATTAGACGTTGATTATATGGCTTATATGCTTAAATATGATTCAACTCACGGTCGTTTTGACGGTACTGTTGAAGTTAAAGACGGTAAATTAATCGTTAATGGTAAAACAATCCGCGTTACTGCTGAAAGAGATCCTGCGAACTTAAAATGGAATGAAGTAGGTGTTGATGTTGTAGCTGAAGCAACTGGTTTATTCTTAACTGATGAAACTGCTCGTAAACATATCCAAGCTGGTGCTAAAAAAGTTGTTTTAACTGGTCCTTCAAAAGATAGCACACCAATGTTTGTAATGGGTGTTAATGATAAAGATTATGCAGGTCAAGATATCGTTTCTAACGCATCTTGTACTACTAACTGTTTAGCGCCTTTAGCTAAAGTAGTTAATGATAACTTCGGTATCGTTGAAGCGTTAATGACTACAGTTCACGCAACTACAGCAACTCAAAAAACTGTTGATGGTCCTTCTCATAAAGACTGGCGTGGTGGTCGTGGTGCTGCTCAAAACATCATCCCTTCATCAACTGGTGCTGCTAAAGCTGTAGGTAAAGTTATCCCTGAATTAAATGGTAAATTAACTGGTATGGCTTTCCGCGTTCCAACTCCAGACGTTTCTGTTGTTGACTTAACTGCACGTTTAGCTAAACCAGCTAAATACGAAGATATCTGTAAAGTTATCAAAGCAGCAGCTGAAGGTCCTATGAAAGGCGTTCTTGGTTATACTGAAGATGACGTTGTGTCTACAGATTTCTTAGGTGAAGTTTGTACTTCTGTATTTGATGCTAAAGCAGGTATCCAATTAAGCGATAACTTTGTTAAATTAGTATCTTGGTACGATAATGAAGTTGGTTATTCAAACAAAGTATTAGACTTAATCGCAGTTGTTTCTAAAAAATAAGAAGCATTGTCATTGATAAAAAAAGCGACCTTGAGTCGCTTTTTTTATTTCTGCTAAGAATGATTATTCGTAAGCATAAAAAACGCCTATTTTTTCAAATAGGCGTTTTACTTTTATTATTTAATTAAAATTTAATTAGATAACAACAACTTCAGCCGCTGCTGGTCCACGTGGGCTATCTTGGATCGCAAATTCGACTTGTTGTCCTTCAGCTAAGGTTTTAAAGCCGTCGCCTGAGATTGCAGAGAAGTGAACAAATACATCTTTGCTTCCATCGGCTGGGGTAATAAAACCAAAACCTTTACTTTCATTGAACCATTTTACTTGGCCTGTTTTTTTATTCATTTACTAGACATCCTAACAATAATTAATAATTTGCCTTATCGGCTGTTTAGGCTTAACAAAACATTGTTTACATCAACTCAAAAACTAATCTAACCAGTTTACCACTAAATTAAAAAGTTAATCGTTTCCATAAAAATGCTTATTTTGTTCACCCACGACTATTACCTCATAAATCATAATCGAAAGCAAGAGTTTCATGACATTTTTTTCATCTTAGGATGAAGTTTTTTATATGATTTTTTGGTAATTGATCGTTTTTTGATCTATAGCAAATTACTGATATTATAACTACTTGAAGTTATTTCGAAAGTCAAAAAAAGTCTAAAAATGCGAGTCATAAAAATTTTTCTTTATGACTCGGTAAAGCGATTACTTTTTTGTAAAGAAGGGGTTATTTTGCACGTTCAAATGATTCGATAATTTCTTTGCGAGCTGCTTCTGCGTTATCCCAACCTTCAACTTTTACCCATTTACCTTTTTCAAGGGCTTTGTATTGTTCAAAGAAGTGTTTGATTTGAGATTTTAATAATTCAGGTAAGTCATCTACATCTTTAATATGATCGTATTCTTTTGATAGTTTAGTGTGTGGTACTGCAACTAATTTAGCATCAGAACCCGCCTCATCAGTCATTTTTAATACACCAACTGGACGGCAACGAATTACTGAACCTGGTTGTAATGGGTATGGTGTTGGGACTAATACGTCAACAGGATCGCCATCTAGTGATAAAGTGTGGTTGATATAACCATAGTTACATGGATAGAACATTGCTGTTGCCATAAAACGATCGACAAATACTGCACCAGTGTCTTTATCAACTTCATATTTAATTGGGTCAGCATTCGCTGGGATTTCGATTACAACATAGATGTCGTCTGGTAATTCTTTACCTGCTGGTACATTTAATAGTCCCATTTTTGTGTCCTCTATCTTTTATTTGTTAATTGTGTTTAATGATAAATATAAAGCGAACATTATAAAAATTTACTCTGTTTCGCTCAAATCTTTTAGATATTGAAAAATTTGTCTGGCTGTTTTTGGGGTTTTGTTTGCAGAGAGTTCTTTTTTGGCTAAACGCGCTAGTGTGCGTAGTTGCTGTCTATCTGCGGAAGGGAAAAGCCCCATTATTGATTCTGCATCACCCGTTTCTATAAGTTCGTCACGCAATTTTTCTAATCGATGAAATAGGGCGACTTGTTGGTTATGGCGATTTTTAAGTTTATCCAAAGCTAATGTTATAGGTTCAATATCACGACTTCGAAGTAGTTTACCAATGTATTGGATTTGCCTACGATAGCCTTCTTTTTTTATTTTTTGCGCTAATTCAATCGCATAAAGTAGATCTTCATCAAGGGGAATTTTAGCAATTTCATTTTTGCTTAAGTTGACAAGTTCGACACCTAACTTTTTAAGTGCTTCAGCATCACGTTTGATTTCACTTTTACTGACGTAAATAATGTCATCGTCTTGAGGATCAATGTTGAAGTCAGGTTCTAAATTTGGCTCTTGATTGTTATTCATGCTATTTCTTTTGTTAACTAAAATTGAATTCTGGCATATTATAACGTATCACTAGCAGAATTGTAGAAAATAATAAAATGAGTATTGAACAAATTAAAAAAGACGCGTTAAGCCAAAAGCAACATTTGTCAGCAATTGTTGCCGATGCTATTAGCCAGGCAAAAGCTCGAGTTGATGCGGTTGAGGTATCGATTAATCAATCAACAGGTATTAGTGTTAGTACACGAGATGGTGAGGCTGAGAATGTTGAGTTTAATAGTGATGGTGCGTTAGGTATTACTGTTTATCAAAATCAGCGTAAGGGTAGTGCGTCAACCAGTGATTTGTCGCCACAGGCAATCAGTCAAACTGTGGATATGGCTATTAATATTATGCAATATACGTCAGCAGATCCTTGTTCTGGTCTTGGCGATCCCGATTTAATGGCTTTTGATGCGCCAGATTTAGATCTGTTTTATCCAAGTGATTTGAATGTTGATAATGCAATTGAACAGGCAAAACAGGCTGAACTAAGTGCGTTGGCAAGGTCTTCTTTAATAAGCTGTGACGGTGGTTATTTTAATAGTCGTTATGGTGTTTATGTTTATGGTAATAGTTTAGGGATGTTACAAGGTTACTGTGCAAGTTCGCATTCACTTTCTTGCTCTGTTATTGCTGAACAAAATGGGCAAATGGAGCGTAATTATGAATATACGTCATCCCGTGTTGCTAACCAATTAAAATCACCTGATTGGGTTGGTAATCATGCTGCTGAAAAGGCGGTTGCTCATTTAGGTGCTAAACAAATAAAGACTATGCAAGTTCCAGTTCTTTTTTGTGCAGAAGTTGCTGTTGGGTTGATTCGCCATTTAGTTGGAGCCATTAGTGGTGGTGCTATTTACCGAAAATCCTCTTTTTTATTAGATAGTGTGGGTAATGCGATTTTTCCTGATTGGCTGACAATTTTAGAAGATCCTTATATTTTAAAAGGAGTTGGGTCATCACCTTTTGATAGTGAAGGAACCAAAACAGTTAAGCGCAATATTATTGAAGACGGTATTTTACAAACTTATTTGTTAAGTAACTATTCAGCCAGAAAATTAGGGCTAAAATCGACAGGACATGCTGGTGGTATACATAATTGGTTAGTTTCACCAAGTCAAACTGATGCTGATTTTGATACAATGTTAAGAAAATTAGATAAAGGTGTTGTTATTACGTCATTAATGGGACAAGGTGTTAATAATGTTACGGGTGATTATTCGCGTGGCGCCTCTGGTTTTTGGGTGGAAAATGGTAAAATACAGTATCCAATCAATGAAATTACCGTCGCGGGTAACCTTAAGGATATTTACCAAAATATTGTGGCAATAGGCAGTGATATTGAGACAAGAAGTAATATTCAAACTGGATCAATATTAGTAGAAAATATGAGTGTAGCAGGGAAATAATCAAACATGGGAAAGTTTACCAGTAGCGCATTATTCCAAAAAATTATTTTTTGGATGCCAGGCCTGATGAGTTTATTGCGATATAAGCGCGAATATCTTAGTTTTGATATTAAAGCGGGATTATCAGTGGCAGCAGTTTCTTTGCCTGTTTCTATCGCTTATGCAGAGCTTACAGGCGTCGGTGCGATTGCGGGATTATATTCAACTATCTTGCCGCTTATTGTCTATGCGCTTTTTGGTTCATCCAGGCAATTGATTGTCGGTCCCGATACAGCTACCTGTGCTGTGGTTGCTGCTGTGGTATTTCCTTTAGCAGCTAATGATCCTGTTTTACGTTGGCAATTGGTGGTGCTGTTGACCATTATGATCGGTATTTGGTGCTTGATTGCCGGTAAACTCCATTTAGGTGCTTTGGCGGATTTATTAAGTCAGCCAATTTTGATTGGCCTACTTAATGGGATTTCAATTACTATTATGGTCGATCAGTTAGCTAAGATGTTTGGCTTTAAGTATGATTATTCTTATTTGATTGAACGCATTGCTTATCTACCTTTTAAAATATCTGAAATTCATGTGTTAACGGCATTTATATCTTTTTGTACACTTGCGATTTTGGTTGTATTGAAAAAATTCAAGCCACGTTATCCTGCCCCTTTGTTTGCTGTAATTATTATGACGTTTCTCTCTTGGCTGTTTAATTTTGAACATTATAATGTTCGAATCATTGGTGGAGTAACGAGTGATTTTATTCCTGCTGAGTCATGGATTGATTTTGATAAGGGCTTGATGCGTAATTTAGTCGTTCCTTCGCTCAATATCGCCGTTATTTGTTTTGTAAGTATGATGATTACGGTACGAAGCTTTGCCTCTAAAAATAATTATGAGACTAATGCCGATGTTGAATTTAAAGCATTAGGTATGGCTAACATTGTTGCAGGTTTATCGCAAGGCTTTGTAGTCAGCGGTACCTCATCACGTACCGCGGTTAATGATGCCAATGGTGGTAAAACGCAATTAGTATCAATTATTGCGGCTGTTTTGATTGGCTTTGTCGTATTGTTCTTTTTGTCACCACTACAATATATTCCAACTTGTGTGTTGGCGGTGATTTTAATATATTCTTCTTTATCTCTTATCAATTTCCAAACTATTATCCGATTTTTTAAATTCGATCGTGATGCGTTTTATTTAAGCTTAACTACGTTAATTTCGGTGTTAGTTATTGGTATTATTCCCGGTATGGCGTTGGCCGTTTTATTAGGGCTGTTTTTATTTTTACGTCGTGTGTTTAGGCCGAATGATCAATTATTAGGTGTTGATGAAAGTGGACGAATTCATTCAATTGGTTCGGATGTTAGTCCATTAAGTAACACTATGATTTATCGCTTTAATTCTCCATTAACTTATTTCAATATTGCATACTTTAAACGTAGGATTATTAATTATATAGATGAATCTCCTGAGACAATTAATTATGTGATTGTTGATGCTATTCCTTGCTTTACCTATAAAGATGTTAGTGTTTTGACCGGTATTGACGAGTTGGTTAAATCATTGAAGGTTAGAAATGTGGTACTAATTTTATCTGGCCGACGTAAAACATTGAAGAATTGGTTTAAGCAGATGAATATTAAATTAGATACTGATTATATTGAGTTTGCTTATGATCTTTATTTTGCTGTAAGGTCAGTTCAGAGTAAAGAACATATGGAAAGCAAAAACGACGAGGATATAAATAATTAAATTTTTAATCATTTTTTAATTAGCTAGGGATAATTATGAATCAGATAAAAGATCCACTCAAAATTGAGATGCTTAGTACTGGAGATGAGGTTTTATATGGTCAAATTGTTGATACTAATGCAGCTTGGTTATCTGATTTTTTATTTGAAGAAGGCATTTCTATCACTTCGCGCCATACAGTAGGGGATGATTTGTTGACATTGGTTGATACTCTGCAAGAGCGTAGCTTGCACAATGATATTTTAATTGTGAATGGAGGGTTAGGACCAACAAGTGATGATCTAAGTGCACAAGCAGCTGCACAGGCTAATAATGAGTCTTTGGTTTTACACGATGAGTGGCTTAAAGTGCTTGAACGCTACTTCCTGAATCGAGGTAGAAAAATGCCATCAAGCAATATCAAACAAGCAATGTTACCTCAAAGTGCAACGTTAATTGATAATCCAATCGGAACGGCATGTGGCTTTAAGATGGTGATAAATAATTGTCTATTATTCTTTACGCCAGGCGTTCCTTCTGAATTTAAAGAAATGATTAGAACTTCAATTTTGCCTGACATTAAGATGATCTATCCTATAACCGAACGTAAACTCTGTTATCGATTAACCACCATGGGGCGAACAGAAAGTGATTTAGGAATGGAGATCGAGACTTCATTAGATATTCCTGATTTTATTACAGTTGGTTATCGTGCAGCAATGCCTATTATTGAATTGAAATTAACTGGGCCAGAAAGTAAAAAAAGTGAAATGGATAGCGCATGGCACAAAATAAAGTCTATTGTTGCAGATAATTTACTTTGTGAAGGTGTTAATCAAGGTGTATCAGGTTTAGCTCAGGTTGTATCAAGATTGTTAAATGAAACGAATCAATCTATTGTGGTCATTGAACAACAATCAGCTGGAGTAATTGGTTATCACCTATTAGAAGCCAATGCCCCCGTGGTGAAATCAGAAGTGGTACCTTTTGTGATGGAAGAACCACTTAATTACTTTTCACAAGTATTGCAAAATCAAAAAGCCGATATTGCGCTAGGGGTAGTCAATTTTCAAGAAAAGAATACGGAATTTACTTTAGTTATTGTCACTAAAAATCAAGAATTGCATTTTAAATTGAAGTATACTGGTAGAGTTCAAAATAATAAGATCCAACAACAAATTTTATCTGCGATTGCTTTAGATGGTTTGCGTCGTTATCTTTTAAATCTGCCTATCATTGGGCCTAACGTTTGGTTAGAGTTATTGGTATAGTTTTATCGTATAGTTTTAACAAATAGTTTTATAATATTGCTTCCGCTTTTAGAACGATTTTACAGGGGTTTTTCATTTGTTAGTAATATTAGTTATGGACAATTCCCTACAAAATTAAGTAGAATAGCGGATCTTTCAATTGAAGCATATAAGTTAATATATTAGAGGTAAAAATGGCTCGTGTAACTGTCCAAGATGCAGTAGAAAAAATTGGTAATCGCTTTGATCTCGTTTTAGTTGCAGCAAGACGTGCTCGTCAATTACAAGTTGAAAACAAAACGCCACTAATTCCAGAAGAAAACGATAAAGAAACTGTAGTTGCTTTACGCGAAATTGAAGATGGGCTTGTAAATAAACAAATTCTTGATACTGCTGAATTCCAAGCTCGTCAAGATGAAGAATCAGAAGTGCGTAATGCTCTTCATGAAACGGTACTTTTAGAAAATACTCCCTCATACGAATAAACATTGCTGAGAATTGTCCATGCAATATTTTGAAAGCTTAAAAGAGGTTGTTGCATTTTATCTTCCAGCTAAACAAGTTGAATTAATTCAAAATGCCTACTTTTTTGCGAAACAAGCGCATGAAGGACAATTCCGTTGTAGCGGTGAACCCTATATTACTCATCCGGTTGCTGTAGCAACCATTTTAGCCGATATGCGGCTGGATTATGAGACCATCATCGCTGCACTTTTGCATGACACCATCGAAGATACCCAAGTCACCTTTCAAGATATAACACAAAAATTTGGCAAACATGTTGCCGTGTTAGTTGAAGGTGTTTCGAAACTTGATAAGTTAAAATTTAGAAACCGACAAGAAGCTCAAGCTGAAAATTTTCGCAAAATGGTTTTAGCCATGACCGAAGATGTCCGAGTGATTCTAATTAAGTTAGCTGATAGAACGCATAATATGCGTACTCTTGGGGCATTAAGACCGGATAAACGTCGACGTATTGCTAAAGAAACATTAGAGATTTATGCTCCTTTGGCTCATCGTTTAGGTATTCATCATATTAAAACTGAGCTTGAAATACTTGGTTTTACGGCGATGCATCCTAATCGCGCTAAAGTTCTTGAAAAAGTCGTTAAGATTGCTCGTGGCACCAGAAAAGAGCTTATTCAGCAAATTCTATCAGAAATTAAAGGGCGTTTAGCTGAAGCGAATATCAATGCCCAAGTGGAAGCGCTTGAAAAGAACATTTATGCTATTTATCAAAAGATGCAACTTCGTGAACAGCATTTCCATTCAATTATGGATATTTATGTTTTCCGAATTGTAGTTGATGATGTTGATACTTGTTATCGTGCACTTGGTTTAGTCCATAACTTATATAAACCTCGACTTAATCGTTTTAAAGATTATATTGCTATTCCTAAAGCGAATGGTTATCAATCATTGCATTCATCATTGATTGGCCCACATGGTACGCCTGTGGAAGTGCAAATTCGAACCGAAGATATGGATCAAATGGCAGAAATGGGTGTTGCTGCACATTGGATTTATAATGAAAATGATGAGTTAAATAACACTACTACTCAGATTAAAGCCCAGCGTTGGATGCAGAGCTTGTTGGAACTTCAACAAAGTGTTGGTAATTCATTTGAGTTTATTGAAAATGTTAAATCTGACCTTTTTCCAAAAGAAATTTATGTTTTTACACCCAAAGGTCGAATTGTTCAATTACCTGAAGGTTCAACAGCAGTTGATTTAGCATATGCTGTGCATTCTGATATCGGTTTCCAGTGTATTGGGGCTTTAGTTGATCGTAAACCTTACCCGCTTTCTCAACCTTTAAGCAATGGTCAAACTGTTGAAATTATTACGTCTCCAGAAAGTCGTCCTAATGCAAGCTGGCTTAATTTTGTCGTTAGTGCTAAAGCAAGATCTCGCATTCGACAAGCATTGAAAACCTTGAAGCGCGAAGATGCTATTTTATTAGGTCGTAAATTGCTTAATTTAGCGCTTATTAAATCGGGTGGAATCGACTCGCTAACTGATAAGCAGAAAGATCGTATTGTTAGTTTGACTAAGTTGACTTCGTTTGAGGATGTATTAGCTGAAATAGGGCTAGGCAATATTATGAGCCATTTTATTGTCAAAGGCCTTGAACATAAAGCGCTTTTATTTAATCAATCTGAAGAAAATAAAACATTAGTTATAACAGGAAGTGAAGGGGTATTAGTTACTTTTTCAAAATGTTGTCATCCTATTCCTAATGATCCTATTGTCGGTCATGTTAGCCCTGAAAAAGGTTTAACTGTGCATCATGAATCTTGTCGCAATGTTAGTGGTTATCAGAATAATCCCGATAAATATATTTCGCTTAAATGGGCACCAGATATTGAGCAGTTTTTTGTAGCTGAAATTTGGGTAGATATTATTAATAATCAGGGTTCTTTAGGTCATGTTCTTTCTATCATTAATGATGAGAAAGCACATATTCAATGGTTAAACACGGAAGAAAAAGATAGGCAAATCTATACAATTATTTTGCAAATTGAAGTTAAGAATACTCAACAACTTAATGATTTAATTCGAAAATTATCACTACAACAAGATGTAGTGAGTGTGACACGTAATATTAATTAGTTATTATGGTTGATCGTTTGCTAAACCGAATACCGCTTGCAAAATTAGCTGGTATTGGGCCTAGTTTAGAAAAAAAATTCTTTGCACTTGGTATTAAATCTGTTCAAGATCTCTTATTACATTTCCCTTTACGTTATGAAGATCGTTCGACATCTTCAGCAATTAGTGATGTTGCTATTGGTGAAACGACCACAATTTTAGGTCAAATTATCAAAAGTGAAATAATTACAACTAAACGTAAAATGTTGCTCTGCTATATTCAGGATGATTCTGGTATCGCTATTTTACGTTTTCTCAATTTCAACATGGGTATGAAGACAGCCATGGCATCCGGTAAATGGGTGAGGGCTTACGGAGAAATAAAGAGGGGGAGCCATTATCCAGAAATGATTCACCCACAATTTAATATTCAATCAAAAAAAGAGGAGTCACCTAGTTTTTCTGAACCAAACGAAGAGCGATTTACGCCGATTTATTCAACTACCTATGGGTTAACTCAGAATGTCATCCGTAAAGCAATACAATCGGCATTAATATTGTTAAAACGAAACCCACCAGCTGAAATCTTACCGGTTTCAATAAGCAATGGTTATTTATCTGTTGTTGAATCATTAGATATTATTCATAATCCATCATTAACAACGAATGTAGATCAGCTTATTGATGGAGAACATCCAGCAATAAAGCGTTTTGTTTTTGAAGAGTTGCTTGCTTATCATTTAAGTATGTTGTTTATTAAGGTTGATAATCAAAAACAACATTCTTATCCAATGCATAGTAATAAGCGTTATTCTCAGCCTTTCCTTGCTTCCTTGCCATTTGAACCGACAAATGCGCAAAAAAGAGTCGTACAGGATATTTATCAAGATATGGCTAAGTCAGTTCCAATGATGCGATTAGTTCAGGGAGATGTGGGCTCAGGTAAAACGTTAGTGGCAGCTTTAGCCGCTCTAAATGCTATTGAAAATAATAAGCAAGTTGTTTTAATGGCGCCGACCGAAATATTAGCCGAACAACATTTTCATAATTTTTGTCGATGGTTTGAGCCACTAGGAATAAAGGTTGAGTTGTTAACTGGGCGATTGACCGCAAAAAATAAAAAACGACGATATGATGATATTGAATTAGGCGAAATTTCAATGTTAATTGGTACTCATGCCGTATTTGTTGAGAAAGTTAAGTTTTTCCAATTAGGATTGGTGATTATTGATGAACAACATCGCTTTGGTGTAAACCAGCGATTAAGTCTTTGGGAAAAAGGTATTAAAGATGAGTGTCATCCTCATCAATTAATAATGACAGCAACGCCAATTCCAAGAACCCTGGCGATGACAGTTTATGCAGATTTAGATGTATCAATCATAGATGAATTACCTCCAGGACGAACGCCAATATCGACGATAGTGATACCAAATTCTCGTCGTGATGAAATTATTGAACGTGTCAATCAAGCTTGTATTGATAATCGCCAAGTCTATTGGGTTTGTACTTTAGTTGAAGAATCTGAAACGCTTGATGCTCAAGCTGCAGAAATGTTAGTTGCAGAATTACAAGAACGCTTACCGCATCTTATTATTGCTTTAGTGCATGGCAAAATGAAATCAGATCAAAAACAATCTGTCATGCAGTCTTTTAAAGACGGTAAAATTCAATTATTAGTTGCCACAACGGTTATTGAAGTCGGTGTTGATGTGCCTAATGCCAGCTTGATGATTATTGAAAATGCTGAACGTTTAGGCTTAGCACAACTGCACCAATTACGTGGGCGAGTGGGGAGAGGTACTGCAATATCTCATTGTGTTCTTATGTATCAAGCACCTTTAAGTAAAATAGCTCAAGCACGTATGAAGGTGATGCGAGAAAGTAATGACGGTTTTGTTATTGCCCAAAAAGATTTAGAGATTCGTGGTAGTGGCGAAATTCTAGGTACAAGGCAAATAGGGGTAGCTAACTTCAAAGTAGTTGATTTAATCCGTGATCAACATCTAATTAATGAAGTGCAAAAAGCCTCTTATTATTTACAGAAGAATTATCCCGAAAGTGCTAATCAGCTAATTGAATGTTGGCTACCTGATCGAGAAAAGTACATTAATGCTTAAATTATAATAGTAGTTGAGAACTGCAATAGCTTTTTTTCATATAATATTCAATAAAAGCAGATGGTTATTCATAAAAAAGGACTTATAGCGATATCTATAAGTCCATAAATATTAGTGTTAATTTTATTTATAAGAATGAACGGTATGGTAATTCCGGCTCATCGGTAAAGATATCTCTGAATCCTCGATAGTGCTGATAATGCATTTTATTTTTATCAGTAGGATATGTATATTTACCACCAACTTGCCAGAAAAATGGTCTAAATTGATATTCTAGGCGGTCTTTTTTCATATCCCATAATACTTCTATTTCACGAGGATCACTTTGGAAATTAGACCAAATATCATGGTGGAATGGAATGACCACTTTAGTGTTGAGAGATTCTGCTGCGCGTAAAATATCTGACGAAGTCATTTTATCGGTTACACCACGTGGATTTTCGCCATAAGATAAAAGAGCAACATCAATTTTATAATCATTACCGTGTTTTGCGTAATAGTTTGAATAGTGAGAATCCCCTGAATGGTAGAGTGAACCACCGGTTGTTTCGAATAAATAATTGACTGCACGATCATTCATCCCATCTAAAATGGATTTATCTGTTGATGAAACACCTTTAGGTAAAGTTACAAGTGATGTTCTATCAAATGAATCTAAAACATGAATCGTAATATCACCCACATGTAAGGTTTCACCTACTTTTGCAACAATACAGCGTTCTTCCGGTACACCCCAACTTTTCCATAATTCGACACAAGCTTTAGGACCAATAAATTTTACTTCTGGTGAGCAATTTTGAATAACTGCAGCTGCAACATTGACATCAATATGGTCCGCATGATCATGTGTCGCCATGACGGCATCAATTTGTTTAATAGCAAATGGATCTAAAACAAATGGGCTGGTTCTTAAATTAGGTTGTAATTCACGTACACCTCCCATGCGCATCATCTGGTGTTGTTTGTTCATTAAAGGATTGGCGTGGGTTTTTTTACCTGTACCACACCAGAAATCGACAGAAATATTGGTGTTACCAGCTGATTTCAACCAAATTCCCGTACAAGCAAGCCACCACATGGTAAACGTATTAGGTTTAACTTCCGTATTTTCTATCTCTTCATTAAGCCAAGTTCCCCACTCAGGAAAAGTGTTTAAAATCCAAGAGTCACGGGTAATTTCATTCACTTTACTCATACTATGTTCCTTTTCTTCATTTAATAGTTAAACTAATATTACTTCTACGCCTTGCTCTTTTATGCAATCGATTACTTCTTTATTCGCTTGTTTACCTGTAATTAAAATATCGATTTTATTTACAGGACAAAAAAGCATGCCGGAGTTGGCTTTAGTATCGATTTTGGAGCTATCTACCACCACAACTAATTTTTCAGCTTTTTCTAAAATTTGTTGTTCTGCAACTGCACCTAAGATCTCATTTTTATAAAGACCAGTTGGTGTTAATGTTTTGCCACTAGTAAACATCCATTTTGCTGCATAAGAATCTGTAAAGCTGGCAATAGGGTTGAGTATGATATTTTGTGTTTTGTTATATAACCCTCCCATAATGATGACGTTTTCATGATCGTGTTCAATTAAATAACAGGCTAATGGAAAGTAATTGGTAATAATTGAGACATTTTTACCACACAATTCGCGCCCTAATAAAAATGCTGTTGAACCGCAATTAATCACAACGTTTTCATCACTTTCGCATAGTTTAGCTGCACGTATCGCGATGCGTGCTTTTTCATGATAGTGATCGGTATTATTGATATCTATTGGTGCCCATATAGGTTTTTGTTCTTCTAACCGTAAAATACCATTACGTACTTTTCGCACTCGCCCATCTAAAGCAAGTTTAGTTATATCTCTTCTAGCTGTAGCCGGAGAAATGGAGAAAATTTCAATTAATTCGGTGACTTTTAACTCACCTTTTTCATTGACTAAAGCAACAATTTCGTTGTGTCGCACAATTTCATTCATTGATAACCTCTTATAACATCATGAGCTAATTTGATTATTTGTGATAATAATTATCATTGGATTTATTGTCAATCGCTGATCATGTCTCATTAAAGATGAAATAATTTAATGCATTGATTAATATAGCTATAATTTGATTTGCATGGTGTTTTTTTTAGCGATAATGTGATATCCATCACAGTTTTACAGTTGATTGTTATAGAAAAGTGATCTACGTCAAAATAATCATAAATAATCATTGAATGATTAATTGTGATTATGGAAGATGAATATCAGTTAATGAATCACGATTGATTAACTGAGTAAAGTTTTAAGAAAAAAACTAACCTCACACTAAACAACCATATAAGTGGCATCTGGATTGCGTTAATTATCCTGCATTGAAAAGTTAATAAGGATTTGTAATGCAAACAGTGTCCAATAACCAATGAGAGGGGCATATGGAAGTAATCTATAACATTTTCTACATTTTTTATAGTCAAGTCATGACGAAAGCACCTTTGTTATTAGGCTTGGTGACAATGCTTGGTTATTGTCTTTTACGCAAAGACATAACCACAATTTTAAAAGGAACAATTAAAACCATTGTTGGGTTTATGTTGTTACAAGTGGGTTCAAATGTGTTGGTTTCGACCTTTAAGCCGGTTATTGCCAAATTAGCTGAATATCATGGTATTAAAGGATCTATCATTGACACTTATGCATCAATGGTTGCTGTTGAAAACGGTATGGGTGATCAGTATTCGTGGGTAGGATATGCGGTTTTATTAGCTCTAGCAATTAATATTGTTTTAGTCATTTTTCGTCGTATTACCGGTATTCGTACCATAATGTTAACAGGCCATATCATGTTCCAACAAGTAGGGTTGATTACTTTATTCTATTTCCTTTTCGGTTATGGCATGTGGGAAACAATAATCTATTCAGCAATCATTACAGCGTTATATTGGGGAATATTTTCCAATATGATGTTTAAGCCTACCGAAGCGGTGACTGGTGGTGCTGGTTTTTCAATTGGACACCAGCAACAACTTGGTTCTTGGATTGCTGTTAAATTGGCACCAAAATTAGGCGATAAAGCCAATTCTGTTGATAACCTTAAATTACCTAAATGGTTACATATCTTTCATGACAGTATCGCTGCTACAGCAATTGTTATGACATTCTTTTTTGGCATTATTTTGCTCTCATTTGGTTTGGATAATTTGCAAACTATGGCTGGCTCTACTCATTGGACTATTTATATTCTTGAAACAGGATTGAAATTTGCTGTTGCCATACAAGTTATCGTTGGTGGGGTAAGAATGTTTGTAGCTGAATTATCTGAGGCATTTAAAGGTATTTCGGAAAAATTGATCCCTAATGCAGTATTAGCAATAGATTGTGCTGCGATTTATGCATTCTCACCTAATGCTATGGTATTTGGTTTTATTTGGGGGGCATTAGGACAATTTTTAGCGATTGCTTTATTACTTATTTTCAAATCACCGATTATGATTATTCCTGGTTTTATTCCAATGTTCTTCTCTAATGCGACAATTGGTGTTTTTGCAAACCATTTTGGTGGTTGGAAAGCGGTGATGAAACTCTGTTTTGTTATGGGCATGATTGAAGTATTTGGTTCAGCTTGGGTAATTCACATTTTTGCTCAAAATGGTACTCCTATTGACGCTTGGATGGGTATGGCTGATTGGGCAATTTTATTCCCACCAATTTTACAAGGCTTATCATTCTCTCATTTATTCATCTATTTATTAATTGCATTAGCTTTAGTTTATATGTTTTTTGCTGCAAAACAGCTTAAACAAGAAGAAGCAATGCAAAAAGATCATCCAGAATTTAACGATAATCAACAAGATGTTAATGAAGCTGTGGTAGATAAAATGGATGAAGTAGCCGTGGCTGAAGGTCGTCCGATACGTATCCTTGCGGTATGTGGAAGTGGGCAAGGTTCTTCAATGATGATGAAAATGAAAATAGCTAATTATCTAGATAAGAAAGGTATTGCAAATGTGATGGATTCATGCGCGGTAACTGATTACAAATCACGTTTACCCAATGTTGACATTATTGTGGCTTCAAAACACTTGATTCACGAAATCGAAGTTAATGAAGGACAACATGCTTTAGGTGTACAAAATATGCTTAATCCAAACACATTCGGTGATGAGCTTATTGAGATTATTAAAAAAGTACTTGCTCAATAATCGATTAAATATAAAGAGAAGAAAGGAGTACAACGATGGCTTTGAAAGAATCATTAATTGAAAATAATTCAATATTATTAAAAGCAAATGCTGCTAATTGGCAAGAAGCTGTCAAATTAGGTACCGATATGTTAGTCGCTTCAAATGCAATTAAACCTTCTTATTATGACGCAATTATTCACTGCGTTAAAACAATGGGGCCTTATATTATTATTGCACCTAATTTTGCCATGCCTCATGCCAGACCAGAAGATGGAGTCAATCGTACTGCTTTTGCTTTAGTAACCCTTAATCAACCAGTTTATTTCGATGGCGAAGAAGAACCTGTTGATGTGCTTGTTACTTTAGCAGGAAGTACATCAGATCAACACATGGAAGGATTAATGGAGGTTACCCAAGTGTTAGATGATGAAACCAGTGAAACCGGAGTCAATCTTGATAAGTTAAGAGCTTGCAAAAACAAAGAAGATGTTTATGCGGTCATCGATAAGGCATTAAATGGAGGCTAATTTATGTATCAAGCATTAAAAGAAAGAGTATTAGCAGCTAATTTAACATTGCCTCAATATCATTTGGTGACATTTACATGGGGCAATGTGTCCGAGATTGATCGTGATAAAGGTGTTATTGCTATTAAGCCATCAGGTGTCGAGTATCACAATATGAAAGTTGATGATATTGTAGTGGTTGCACTAAATGGTGACATTATCGAAGGTCATCTCAATCCATCAAGTGATACCGCTACTCATCTTGAGCTTTATAAAGCATTTAAAGATATTGGTGGTATTGTTCATACGCATTCTCGTTATGCGACTATTTGGGCGCAAGCAGAACTCGATGTACCTGCCTTAGGAACAACCCATGCTGACTATTTTTATGGTGATGTGCCATGTACGCGTCGATTAACCGATAGCGAAATAGCAAATGATTATGAAAAAAATACTGGACTGGTGATTATTGAAGAGTTTAAACGACGCGGGCTCGATCCTAAAGCGATGCCGGGCGCAGTTATTTCTGGTCATGCTCCATTTTGCTGGGGTAAAAATGCTTTAGATGCTGTGCATAATGCCGTCGTATTGGAAGAAGTCGCAATGATGGCTATTTCTACACGTCAACTTAATCAAACAATAAAAATTCAACAAGCTTTATCGGACAAGCACTATATTCGTAAACATGGTGCGAATGCTTATTATGGTCAAAAATAGAATGCAAGAGGGCAAATAAAATGACAAAACCTAAACTACAAATCGCATTAGATCAAACAGAATTACAACCAGCTTTAGAAGTTGCAAAAAATGTTGCTGGTTTTGTGGATATTATCGAAGTGGGAACAATTCTTGCTTTTGGAGCAGGTATTGGTGGCGTTAAAACGTTAAGAGAAAAATACCCTAACCATATCTTGGTTTGTGATTTAAAAACTACCGACGGTGGCGCGATTTTAGCCAAAATGGCTTTTTCAGCAGGTGCTAATTGGTTAACTGTTTCAGCGGCTGCACATATTGCAACTATTGAAGCCTGCAAAAAAGTTGCTGATGAATTTAATGGAGAAATTCAAATAGAATTATATGGTCATTGGACTCTAGATGATGCCAAAGCCTGGCGAAAGTTAGGTATAAAGCAAGCTATTTATCATCGTTCTCGTGATGCAGAATTAGCTGGATTTGGATGGGGTGAAGAAGACTTAGTTAAAATGCGTCAACTTTCCGACTTAGGCCTTGAGCTCTCTATCACGGGCGGTATTGTACCTGAAGATATTCATCTTTTTGCAGGAATCAAAACGAAAGCCTTTATTGCTGGTCGTGCTCTTGCTAACCAAAATGGTCAACAAACTGCACAAGCTTTAAGAGAGCAGATAGCTAAATATTGGTAATTGGTATATTGCAGTTGTCAATTCAACTGCAATGCATATTGTTCCATTTTTATTAGGTTTAGATTATGACAAAAAGAGCAATAAATATCAAAAAAACCACGCCTCGTATTGGTATTTATGAAAAAGCATTACCAAATGATTTAACGTGGCAACAAAAATTTAATGAAGCAAAAGCATTAGGATTCGATTTTATTGAATTATCCATTGATGAGTCAGACGAACGTCGAGCAAGGCTGGATTGGTCTGATGATGAAATTTATTCATTACGTCATTTGTCAGAACAAATGGGCATAGCTTTGCACTCTATTTGTTTAAGTGCTCATCGGAAATATCCATTCGGTTCCAATGATGAACATATTCGTGCACAAGCAAAAAAAATAATGAACAAGGCAATAGTACTTGCTTATAAATTAGGTGTCAGAGTCATTCAGCTTGCAGGATATGATGTCTATTATGAACCAGCAAGTAATCAAACCCATCAACGCTTTATTGAAGGTATGCAGTGGAGTGCCAAACAAGCAGAAAAAGCAGGTATTATGCTAGCGGTAGAAATAATGGATACTGACTATCTTAATTCACTAAGTAAATTTGAGATTCTGAAAAGGGAAATACCGTCTTCATACTTTATGGCTTATCCGGATGTTGGTAATATTTCTGGTTGGAATTACGATGTGTGCACCGAACTATTATTAAGTCGTGATCATATTGTGCAAATTCATCTTAAAGATACCAAAAAAGTTAAATCTAATTATTCTGGGCAATTTCGAGATTTAGTTATTGGTGAAGGCGAAGTTGATTTTCCGGCCATTTTTAATACATTAAAATTAATGGATTATTGTGCTCCTTTTGTGATTGAAATGTGGGCTAAAGATGATAATTGGAAGCAAAATATTATTACTGCTCAACAAAGCCTAAATGCTATGGCATCCCAAGCAGGATATGCACTATTCTCCTAATTTATCTGTAATAAAAATATGATATAAAGCTCAATTAATGTCTTATTTGGGCTTTATCTATTCAGTCGAATTAAAAAATAGTCATCAGAACGCATCAGAATGACATGTTATTTTTAACCTTAAGATCATTATTAAACTCTTTTATAGCAACATATTAATATTAAGAGATTTTTATTTATTCTTTCCACCAATTGGCCTATCGTGTAATATAATGACCATTATAACAAAATGAAAGAATTGCGAATATTATATGAAATCAATGATCAAATTATTCTCCATATTATTAGCCATCTTGACATTAGTTGGTTGTGGTTTAAAAGGCCCACTATATTATCCCAATGAGCAGTCAAGGACATTTGTTCAATCTAATGATGTGAGTAACATAGCTTAAAGGAATAATTCAATGAAATTTTTACATTATTGTAATGGTCAGTTATTGGCAGATGACGTCGCTATCTCTGATCTAGCAAAGCAATATGGAACTCCGTTATATGTCTATTCTGCTGCTCATATGACAAAACAATTTCTTGCTTATCAGCAAATTCTTCAAGATAAGAAACATCTAATTTGTTATGCAGTTAAGGCTAACAGTAATTTATCGGTTTTAAATTTGTTGGCTAAACTTGGTGCCGGTTTTGATATTGTCTCGCAGGGTGAATTGGAAAGGGTGCTAAAAGCAGGTGCCGAACCTAGAAAGATAGTTTTTTCTGGTGTCGCAAAATCTATTGAAGAAATCAAACGTGCGCTTGAAGTTGGTATTAAATGTTTCAACGTTGAGTCGGAGGCGGAATTATATCGTATCAACGAAATTGCTCAACAATTAGGTAAAATTGCAACAATTTCATTAAGAATTAATCCTGATGTGGATGCCAAAACCCATCCCTATATCTCAACAGGATTGCGTGAAAATAAATTCGGCATAAGTTATCAATTAGCCCTTGATGTATACCGCAAAGCGGCTAGTTTAAATCATATTAAGATAGTTGGTATTGATTGCCATATTGGTTCTCAATTAACAGAATTATCGCCATTTTTAGATGCTGCTGATAGGATTTTAATATTGGTTGACAAACTCAAAGCAGAAAATATTCACCTTGAACATATTGATTTAGGTGGTGGATTAGGGGTCTGTTATGAAAATGAAACACCTATTTCTGCATCCACACTTGCTTCAGAGTTACTTGCGAAATTAACCAATTATGCTGATCTTGAAATTATTTTTGAACCAGGCCGCTCAATTGTGGCTAATGCTGGTTTATTAATTACTAAAGTTGAATACACTAAACATCAAGATGGTAACCATTTTGCTATTGTTGATGCGGGAATGAATGATTTAATTCGACCAGCTCTTTATAAAGCTTGGATGCGAGTTTTACCAGTCAGAGAACCCAAAAGTTCTGATAAAAAAGAATGTTACAATATCGTTGGACCAATCTGCGAATCTAGCGATGTGTTAGCTTATCAACGAGAGTTGTCCGTTGAACAAAGTGATCTATTGGTTATTTGTAGTGCTGGTGCCTATGGTTTTAGTATGGCGTCAAATTATAATAGTCACCCACGTCCAGCTGAAGTTTTGCTTGAAGGAGGAAAACAACATAAGTTAATTCGAAAACGTGAGACGTTTGATGATTTATGGCGTGGTGAATTAGTATTATAATCTTTTAAGAGTGTGTGATGCGATGGACTCATTCGCTTGGCAAATAAAGCGCTTTATTAATTAAACTTAATTAGAGTAATAGGTAATTAAAAAAAGGTAAGCAAAGATGAACTTTTCTAAAATGCATGGATTAGGTAATGATTTTATGGTTATTGATGCACTAACGCAAAATGTTCATCTTTCGAGCGAATTGATTAAACGCATGTCAGATCGCTATACCGGTATTGGCTTTGATCAGTTACTTGTTGTTGAACCACCTTATTCGCCAGAAAGCGATTTCCACTATCGCATATTTAATGCAGATGGTTCAGAAGTGGAACAATGTGGTAATGGTGCACGTTGTTTTGCTCGTTTTGTTCGTTTGAAAGGGTTGACGAAAAAACGTGTTTTAAAAGTAAGTACTATGAAAGGTAATATTGTATTGACGGTTAATGATGATGAAACCGTACGTGTTAATATGGGAACCCCTATTTTTGAGCCGAGTAAAATTCCTTTCAAAGCCATTAAAGAAGAAAAAACTTATATTATTCGTGCACAAGAACAAACAGTTCTGTGTGGCGTTGCTTCAATGGGTAATCCGCATTGTGTTATTCAGGTTGATGATATATTAACAGCTCAAGTATCAACGCTTGGTCCACTGTTAGAACAACATGAACGTTTTCCTGAGAAAGCAAATATTGGTTTTATGCATATTATCGATCGAAATAATATTAATTTGCGCGTATTTGAACGAGGTGTTGGTGAAACACAAGCTTGTGGTACTGGTGCTTGTGCGGCTGTCGCAGTTGGTATTAATCAAGGACTCTTAAATCCACGAGTAAATGTTAATTTACCTGGTGGCAAATTAATTATCGAATGGAAAGGCAATCAGCAACCCCTTTATATGACTGGACCAGCAACACATGTATATGATGGTTATATTTCAATTTAATAACTGATGTAATTTAGGATTTGATACTGAGTACGATAGAAATAAATTATGGTCATTAAAAAAACACAGACAGTTAAATATAAGCCTCATCGTCGACAAAAAAACTTTGTCAAATTGAATGATGAAATGGTCAGTCAGTATATCATTGATAATCCTGATTTCTTCATTCGTAATGCTGCTCAGATTGAACGAATGCGTGTACCACATCCAGTTCGCGGAATTATTTCGTTACCTGAATGGCACATGGCTAGACAGCGTAATAAAATTAATCAGTTAGAGTCTGAAATTACCATGCTAATGGAGCATGCTAGTGCTAATGAGCTGCTTTTTAATCAGTTAATGAAATTGCAATTCGACTTAATTAAAGCAAAAGATATTGATGAATTAATTGTATCTTTAAAAAATTGGGCTAAAGATTTAGGGCTCAATGGTGCTTATTTATATCTTTTCGATGATAAATGGTTACTTAGTGCGCCATCTAGCTATCATCATTTAGCCTTAAATTCATTACAATTTGATTTTATTCGTGTTCGTCATCTACAGTATAGTCAATTTTATTTAGGTCAATTAAACACAACTGAATTAGATTTTTTATTACCGCAGCATGGTTATGTCGGATCAGTTGCATTATCATTATTTGGTCAATTTGGGGACCTCGGTCTTTTGATGTTTACTAGCCCAGATCCACAACATTATCAAGTTGGGCAAGGAACTTTGTTATTAGAGAAAGTTAGTGAGATATTACCTATTTTGATTGAAAAATGGATTATGCGAAGAAAGTAAGGAACGATGATGGCTAAAACTAATCCAAATTATTCCACTTTATTAGCTGAGCCGGTTGAGCATTTCTTAAACTATCTAAAATCAGAAAAACAACTTAGCCTAAACACACAAGTTAATTATCGCCGTCAACTTTATGCCATTATCGATTTAACCAAAGATCTGGATATTGAAAAATGGCAAGCTATTGATTCGTCAGTTGTACGATTATTAATTAGCAGAAGTCGGCAAACCGGTTTACAAGCAAGAAGTCTCTCCTTACGATTGTCTGCACTGCGAAGTTTTTTCGATTGGATGGTGAAGAATGAAATGATTTCCGTCAATCCTGCTCGAGGTGTAGTTAACCCTAAATTAGGCCAGCATCTTCCTAAAAATATCGATATTGATGAGGTTAATCAATTACTAGATATTGAATATAACGATCCATTATCTGTGCGCGATAGAGCTATGCTCGAAGTTATGTATGGTTCTGGATTACGTCTTTCTGAATTAGTTAACATTAATTGTCGAGAGCTAAATTTAAGGGAAGGGGAAGTCCGGGTAATGGGAAAAGGTAATAAAGAACGGAAATTACCTTTAGGGCGAGAATCTGTAAAATGGATTGAATATTGGTTAACCATGCGAAATGAATTAAAACCGCAGGATGATGCACTATTTATTTCTAAATTGGGGAAACGAATTTCTCCTCGTAATGTGGAGAAACGATTTGCTCAATGGGGTATCAAACAAGGATTAAGTTCACATGTTCACCCACATAAACTACGCCATTCATTTGCAACGCATATGCTTGAATCGAGTGGTGATTTGCGAGCAGTACAAGAATTACTAGGTCATGCTGATTTATCCACTACACAAGTTTATACTCATCTGGATTTTTCACATTTATCGGAAGTTTATGATTCTGCTCATCCACGAGCTAAAAGAGGGAAAAAGTAATGCATTTTTATCGTTCAATTGACTGCATTAAAGCGATCACTTTCGATCTAGATGATACTCTATATGATAATAGTATGATTGTAGATAAAGCTGAAGAGGAAATGATAAAAAATTTACAGAAATATGAACAGTTTCAAAATTTAACATTAGATTTATATTTCCAAGAAAAAAGTTTGGTGCTCTCAATCAATCCGGAAGTTTATCATGATGTGATAGTTTGGCGGATAGATACTATAAAATCTTTATTGAATAGAACCAATATACCCGTATCTCAACATTCTCAGATAATTGATGGTGCGGTAGATTGTTTCAATGTTTGGCGCCATAAGATGGTTGTTCCTCAATCAACACATACTTTATTAACTAAACTAGCAAAAAAATATCCATTAGCTGTAATTACTAATGGTAATGTCGATGTAAATAAAATCGGATTGGGAGACTATTTCCAATTTTCTTTACGCGGTGGACCGGATGGACGTTCAAAACCATTTCCAGAAATTTTTGATTTGGCTGCAAAAAAATTATCCATACCCAATAAATATATATTACATGTCGGCGATAATTTAGAGACTGATGTTAATGGCGCCATTAATAACGGTTATTTATCGTGTTGGATAAATATCTTTGAGCAAGATATTTATCATCTTACTGATGCAAGGTGCCTACCTCATATTGAGATAAGCCGATTGCTAGAATTAGATAATCTGTTATAATTATCACATATGTGTATAAAAAGACAGTACAGTTAGATGTAAATAAGATTTGCATTTACTACCTGTCTTTATTTTTTTAATAGACTCACCAATAAATATTATAAAGAAAATGGCAATTTTAAAAAGATTCAATATATCAATAATTAATAGTGGTTTATGTAATCGGGATGGGTTAACACATAATGGACATTAAGCAATCATTATTAAAAGACCTTAACACAGAACAACAAACCGCAGTAGTTACAGATAATCAATATACTATTGTACTTGCAGGTGCCGGAAGTGGTAAGACACGTGTACTTGTTCATCGAATAGCTTGGCTTTGTGTTGAGAAAAATTATTCATCGGGTTCAATTTTTGCGGTGACTTTTACCAATAAAGCTGCTGCTGAAATGCAGGAAAGAATTGAATCGTTAGTTGGTGAAAGATATTTAAATGGAATGTGGGTTGGTACCTTCCACGGTTTGACTCATCGCTTATTACGCATGTTTCCTCAACAAGCTAACCTTCCAGATAATTTTCAGCTTATTGATACAGAAGATCAGATTCGACTTATCAAGCGAATTTTCCGAGAACTTCAAGTAGATGAAAAGCAATGGTCAGCAAAAGAGTGTGCTAATTATATTTCTGCACAAAAAGAGAAAGGATTACGCGCTAAAGACTTGCTGCCAGAAGATCCAAAACAAGTAATGTGGCAAGTGATCTATCGTGATTATCAAGCAATTTGCGATAAAGTTGGCTACGTTGATTTTTCTGAGTTAATTCTGAGAGCTTATGAATTACTTTGTAGAGATGAGAATGTTTTAGATTATTGCCGTAATCGCTTCTCAAATATTCTCATTGATGAGTTTCAAGATACTAATAAAATTCAATATCGATTCGTACAAAAATTAGCGGGTAATACAGCTAATATCATGATTGTTGGTGATGATGATCAGTCAATTTATAGTTGGCGTGGTGCTAATGCCGATAATCTTCAATTATTTATCAATGATTACCCCGATACTGAAATTGTTCGCTTAGAGCAAAATTATCGATCCACAGGGTTTATTTTAGATTCTGCAAATAAATTGATTGCTAACAATAAAAATCGGTTAGGTAAAAATTTATGGACCGATAGTGGCGATGGTGAAAAAATCTTGCTTTACAGAAGTTTTAATGATGCTGATGAGGCAAGATTTGTTGTTGGTCAAATAAAAAAATTGCATGAGCAAGGTCAAAATTACTCTAGTTGCGCGATTTTGTATCGTAATAATATTCAATCTCGGATTTTTGAAGATACATTAATGCAAAATGGCATACCTTTCCAAATTTATGGCTCGATTAGATTCTATGAAAGGCAAGAGGTTAAATTGTCTCTTGCTTATTTACGTCTATTACATGACCATAACAATGATATGGCATTTGAAGCCACTATAAATACGCCAACTCGTGGTATAGGCCAAGTTACTTTAGATAAAATTAGACATTTTGCTAAGCATAAAGATATGTCGTTATGGGATGCTTGCTTAACGTTAATTGAAAAGAAGGGGCTTTCTGATAGACAACTTACAGACATAAATCGATTTATCCATTTAATGCAATCGATTCACGCTGAAGTTAATGACTTACCTTTTTATAAACAATTAGAGAAGATTATTACATTATCAGGTGTCTTGCGAATGTATGAACAAGAGCCGGGTATTAAAGGTCAGGCAAGGTTAGAAAACCTTGAAGAGCTTGTTTCTGCAGCTGAGCAATTTTACCGTGTCAATCAAAATACCGTGATTGAGGATGCTGAAACAGGTAAACCTTTAACAATTTTAGAATCATTCTTATCGGTTACATCGCTTGAAAGTCGTGATGTGGGTACTGACCAAGATTCTGTTCAACTGATGACGCTACATTCAGCAAAAGGATTGGAATTTGACAATGTCTTTATTGTAGGCTGGGAAGAGGGTATCTTCCCTACCCAACGTTCTATTCAAGAAGTCGATAAAATGGAAGAAGAAAGACGTTTAGCTTATGTTGGTATAACGCGAGCAAGAAAAAACTTAACGCTTTCATTGACAGAACAAAGACGACTCTATGGTCGAGAAGAACGAAATTTACCTTCTCGTTTTTTAGATGAGTTGCCAGTTGAAAACTTAAATGAAACTTATTACCAAGGTAGTTTTTCTTCATTTGGGGGACGATCTGGTTACCAAAATAAAGATGATGAGTTTTATCAAGAACGTAAAAAATCTTATTCTAAGAAGAAAAAGGAAGATGATGGTTATACGTTAGGTAGAAAGGTTAAACATAACCGTTTTGGTGAGGGATCAATTATCAATCTTGATGGTGAAGGTGAGCATAGGCGAGTTCAAATCGCTTTCGTTGATGTTGGTATTAAATGGTTAGTAATAAAATTAGCAAATCTGACATTATTATAAATGCCATCTACCTAAATAAAATAGGCGCTAAATATTAATTTACCGCCTATTTTTTTATGAAAATTATTCAGCTTGTTCTTCTACGGCTTGGGTAAAAATATCTTCAAATGTTTGATCTGATCGATTACAAATCCATTTGTTGTTAATAAAGTCAAAATGATAACCTTGTTTTCTTGTTGCTAACCAAACTTGAAATAAGGGTTCTTGTGTATTAATGATAATTTTACTGTTATTTGGAAAGCTGATATTAATAACATTACCATTAGTTTCGTAATCTAAATCGATATCATGCTCATCAGCATAATCATCAAGGTATGATTCAATTTGATTAAAAAGTTGATCAGTTAGAGTATGAAATTGAGTGACGTTCATATTGGTGTGATTATATTGAGCAATTAATATAGGAATAGTAGCATAAATAGAAAGACTCCGCCACAGCTAGGTGGCGAGAGCAAATTAAGTGTTACTGGTTGAGAGGTAATGAACAAGCCATTATTAATAATTTATAATTATCGTCATTTTTTTCGGCTCGCATCCAACGGCTTGGAATATTAATATTATTAATTAATTTACCCTCTGCGAAGTTTTTTTCAACAAGATCAAGTTGTCCTTTAGCAATTTCTTTTTTGTCACAATTAGCGTAATAGTTAATGACTATAGTGCGATAGGGTGTTTTCACATTATCTATGTTTTGTACTAATGCAGGAGTATAATTGATCACTTCTTTAAAGACACGAATTCGAGGATTATATGGGTGTGACTTTATCGATTTTTTATCAAGGAATGAATACCCAACCTTATTATCTTCGTCAGTTTTAGAAATAGGTGCAAATTGCTCACCGATTCTAGGATTGCTCAACATTTCCTCAACTTCTTTTGCTTGAGTGGCTTTCTCTTCTTCAGTAAGTTGTGGCTTTTCATCTGTTGCATGGCTTATAGTTGCAAAAGAAAAAAGAATTAGGACTAAGCATAATTTTTTCATTTAAATGTTATCTCCCTCTTTTGAGCTCTTGCCTTCACTTGATTCTTGAGTTGCATTATTTTTCTCTTGTTCTTTTTTTAATTTAGAAGCTTCGATCTTTTCTTGCTGCTCTTTTCTTATTTGATCATCAAATAGCTTTATATCTGGACGATCTTTATAAAGAATATCTTTCTTTAAATCGCCTTGAATAGAACAAAGAACTCGATTTTGGTTGTTGTCTAGGTTTTCTAAATATAGTGATTTCTCAATTGTCCCAAGTTTTGGCACTACACCATCAATTGAATAGAGATTATCTGTCCACTCAGGGGATTTAGCATTACGATCATAAATTTTAGCATTAGCAATATAAACATTTTCATTATAACTTGACCATTTTATATTTTTTAATGCATTAATAATTTCTTCTTGGCTATTATCAAAAATAAAGCCCCAATAATAATATTTTCCAGATAAATTTGTTGGAATATATATGTCTTGGTATCCCGTAATAGTTAACCCACGATATTTAAGTGGTTTTTTAAAAATAACTTTATTTTTATCTTGTTGATAAATGGATTCTACAGGAATGAATGTCACATTATCTTTTGTGGTTAAATCAACGTATTCGCTAAATGTTTTTTTATTTTCAGCTAGATTTTGGAAAAATTGATTATCACATGCAAGAAAAGTATCAACTATCTTATCTGTTACACTTGCTTTATTGTCTTGAGCAAAAGCTATGCAAGAAACGAGCGAAGAACAAGCAATCACAGTAAGTTTTTTGAAAAGCATGGGTTGTTCCTTTAAAAAAGCGATAATAGAATGTAACCATATTGTAAAGCAATGTAAGTTGATGTCAATCTAAACAGTTTTAATTTTGAACAAAAATCAGTAAATCACCAGCACTAAAAGAGATTTCGACAGTGTCATTAATCGCTTTATTACGTAAACTAGTAAAACTACCTAAAGATAGAGTTTGATTATGTAATGGGTATTCAAAACCGGTTATAGTCAACCCTGTAACTTTGGATAGAGGCATTAATGAAATAATATGGTATTTAACATGATGGATAATTTGATGGTTAGTTGCGAAGAAAAAGTGACAATAATCATCATAAAACAGCATTTTAAATTGTTGATGATATTGCATAGCAACCGATAAATTACCTAGAAAGTGGTCACTGGATCGTCCTGATGCACCATATATGGTAAATGATGTGACTCCTTTACTATTTAAAAACAACAACGCTTTTTCAAAGTCAGTTTTAGATTGATCTGGCGTATGAATGATTTGGGTTTTATCGGGAATTGTCATTGTGGAGTTAATGCTATCTAAATCACCGATTATAAAATCTGGTTTAATTGAAGATTTAGATAGATAACTATGATATGCACCGTCAGTACATGCGATATAATTATAATTACCTAAATCGGTAGGTAGATTTTTAGGTGGTTCGCCATTTACAAATAACAGTGCTGTGAACATTATTACTCCCATTAAAACATTTTATAACGCTAAAGTATAAGCCATAATAATTGCATCTTCTTTATTACCATCGGTGGTTGGGTAATAATTTTTTCTAATCGTTATTTGATTGAACCCTATTGAGTGATATAACTCAAGTGCTGGTGCATTTGATTTTCTTACTTCTAACCATATTGTCGAAATTTTATTTGGCATTGCCATTAAATCATCAATCAACTGGTTTAATAATGTTTTTGCTAACCCTTGATTCCGGTATTTAGGATGTATGGCAATATTAAATAAACTTGCCTCATCAGCTACCTGTTGGCAAATACAAAAGCCTACAATTTTATTATCAACGGTTATTTTAAGGTTTAAATAACGTTCTCCTTGATTTGAAAAGAAAGTCTCTTTAGACCAAGGAATAGGGTAGCATAATCGCTCTAACTCATAGGCTTCTGCTAGATCTTTTTCATTTAGGATGGAAATCGTTTTCATATTCACATAATTGTAGCCAAAGCTGTCGCTTTTGTTGTGGATCTTTAGCTAGCGAAACTAAATCGCTGGTTTTAATCGTTAATTTATTTTGCCATTTTTCATGGCTTTTTATGTCAATAAACCAAGTTACAACTTTTACTTCATCTGCCGGTATTATTAATTGCGAAGGCGTAAGAAATAAAACTTGCTCTTCAGTTAACTCAATGGCTTTTAAAATATCATAATAAATTTTTTGAGTTGGTTGCTTTTTAGCAATGACGATTAAACGAATTTTATCGTCGATATGTGTAGCAACTTCACCTTGAAAAACGGCAGAATTGCGTAAAACATATTGGGTAATATCACATTGCTTTAGATACCAATCAGTTGCTGTCATTGTCGGATTACTGTTTTTATTAGGGATTAAAGAAAGTTAATTGTATAATCTTCGCTTCAATTTATAAAGGTTTTTCATTGAGGCATTATGGCAATATCCGCATTTACTCCTGCTAGCCAAGTACTTGAACGTCATCAATCCTTTTTTGATGATAAAAATATTCTTATTGCAGGTGATATCCAAGATAATTACCCAGCTGTTATATCAGCTAATTTGGTTAAGATTCACTGCTCGCAGTATCACACATTTTTAAATTTTAAACACTCGAAACGAGCTGAAAGCACCAATTTTTCGCTCTATCCTGACGAGTCTTTTTATAACAATGTTAACACACTCATATATTATTGGCCTAAAACTAAGAGTGAAGCGCAATTTCAGTTATCATTTTTATTAAATAATATGCCTAAAGAGAGTGATATTTTTATTATTGGTGAAAATCGGACTGGTGTAAAAAGTGTTGAAGGATTATTAGCTGATTTTGGCTCTATACAAAAAATAGATAGTGCAAGGCGATGTGGTCTGTATCATTTTCGTGCTGATAGCCGTTTAGCTTTTGAACTAAAAGAGTGGTGGCTAAGTTATCATTTAACCATTGAAAACCAAGATATCGAAATTAAAAGCTTACCCGGTGTATTTAGCCAAAAAGGATTAGATGCGGGTAGTGAGCTTCTGTTAAATGCATTGATGGAACAGAGTGATATTATTAAAGGTAATATCCTAGATGTAGGCTGTGGCTCAGGCATATTATCAACAGTTTTAGGTAAGTTATATCAAGATATAAGTTTAACATTAACCGATGTCAGCAGTATGGCGTTAGAATCAAGCAAAGCTACGTTAGCTTGTAATAATCTTTCTGCAAATGTTATTGCTAGTGATGTATTTTCAGATATCAACGATAAATTTCACTTAATCATCTCTAATCCACCTTTTCATGATGGTAAAGAGACAAGTTATACTGCAGTAAACAAACTGATTAAAGAGGCTAAAAAACACTTAAAATTAAATGGTTATCTTTGTATTGTGGCAAATTCATTTTTGCCTTATCAATCGATTTTGGATGAAACCTTTAAAAGTGTTGAAATTATTGCCCAAACAACAAAATTTAAAGTCTATTTAGCCAGTCATTAATAAGTAATGATAATCAAATATTCATGCGTGAGTAGAGTGAACTAGATCACGCGTGAAAATTGATGTTGTCGAACCAATCGTCGCATATAAATATCAAAACACATACAAATATTTCGAATAAGCAAATGCCCTTTAGGTTGGACAACGATGCTATCTTTACCAATTAAGACTAAACCATCTTGTTCCAATGGTGCTAATAGTTTTAAATCTTCAGTAAAATAGTCATCAAATTTAATCGCATAAAGTTGTTCAATTTGTTTTTTATCAAGGTAAAAATGGCAAATAAGTTGCTTAATGATGTCTCTTCTTATTTTGTCATCTTGATTTAAGGTAAATCCTTTCCATAAACCATTACCTTGTTGTTTAACTAAAGTTTGATAATTTTTTAGATCTTTATGGTTCTGTGCATAACTATCACCCAACATACTAATAGCTGACACACCAAGACCCAATAAATCTGAATCTCCTTTAGTTGTGTATCCTTGAAAGTTACGATGCAATTTATTTTCCTGTTGAGCAATAGCCAACTCATCGGTTGGTTTGGCAAAATGATCCATACCGATAAATTGATAACCGGCTTGAGTTAATTTTTCTATACTAGTTTGTAAGATCTTTAATTTTTGATTAGCGTTAGGTAAATCATAATCTTTGATTTTACGTTGCGCAGCAAAACGACTAGGTAAATGGGCATAATTAAAAACGCTTAATCTATCGGGTGAAATATCAATAACTTTATTTAAAGTTTCGGTAAAACTTTCAACGGTCTGTTTAGGTAATCCATAAATTAAATCGAGGCTAATTGATCGAAAATTATTTTTTCGTGCTTGAGCAATCAACGAGCGGATTAAATTTTCATCTTGTTCTCGGTTAATTAGATTCTGAATTTCATGATTGAAATCTTGAATTCCCATACTTAACCGATTAAAGCCTAGTTCAGAAAGATGATCGATTGTTTGTGTACTGATTTCTCTGGGGTCTATTTCAATTGATAATTCAGCATCTTGAGTAAAGTTAAAGTGTTGCCTGATTGATGTGATTAATCGTGTCATTTCATCATCAGTCAAAAAAGTAGGCGTGCCTCCGCCCCAATGCATTTGGCTTACAATACGATTTTTGAATAATTCTGACCGTTTAGCAATTTCAATATCTAGTATATCGAGATACTGGGTAACTTTATGGGTTTGCCGGGTAATAAGTTTATTACAACCGCAAAAGTAACAAAGTTTATGGCAAAACGGAATGTGGACATATAGTGATAATGAACGTTCAGGATAACGTGTGGCAGCTGAAAGAAAGTTTTGTTCAGTGAACTGCTCATTAAATTCAAGCGCAGTTGGATATGAAGTATATCTTGGGCCGGAATAGTTATACTTTTCTATCAACGCTTGGTCCCATAGCTGAGATTGAATCATATTGTGTTTATTTAATCCTGCTTTTGACATTGTTGTTTCCATCACATTTTGCTTTACTACGCTTTTTAATTTGCGCTTTAATTTTAATACGATTGATTTTTTTCAAATACAATAATGTGCAGATAAATAATCCCAAATATAAACCGAGCATAATAAATATTGGCATGGTTAATGACTCTTTATTGACATTATTTGGAAAATGAAATTATAAATTTCTAGTTCATATTAAATAAATCTAACTTAATTACGTTTAAGTAAGCTGACAATATCTTCTTTAGGCTCTTCTAACTCGTCATCAAAATCATTATCTTCATAACCTAATTGTTTCATCAGTTGATCAATGCGATCTAGTTTATTATCAAGATAAGATTGTTGTTCATTAGTCAATGTTTTGCCTTGCTCAACTAAATCAAGTAAATGGTCAAGTTTAGTATCATTTTCAAGCTGGTCTAATTCTTGTTCTGGTGTTAATTTGACCTTTTTAGGTTGATTAACTTTTATAATTGGATCATCCGTTTGCACTAATGAAATTGGTTTTTTACTACCAATTCGCGGATCTTTAATGATATTTGACGTTTTTTTATTGTTTTGTTTGCCGTTAAAACGAGAACCACTAGGTAAACCTTTATGTTTACGTTTGCGCTTAAGTTCTCGAGACTCTTCATTAATCTCTTGACGGGTTTTTTTCGATTTATTTTTTAACATACAATCTCAATTTAATATCTGGTTATAAATTTACTTAAACATATTTTACCAGCAAGTCATTAATATAGCTATGAGCAGAAGTTAATGCGAATTTATGATTGTAAAAAAATAGATTTAGTATAATCTGAGCCAAATAATTTTTAAATATTGAGCAAATAAAACATGAAAAATCATTTGAGCCCTTATATGCAATTTACCCGACAAGAGTGGGCTGGCTTGCGTAATGCGGTACCGATGACTTTAACTGCTGAAGAATTAACCTCGTTACAAGGAATTAATGAAGATTTGTCTATGGATGAAGTAAGTGAAATTTACTTGCCTTTATCTCGATTACTCAATTATTATATAAGCAATAGTTTTAGCCGTCAGGCAGTCTTATCAAAGTTTCTAGGTAAAAGTCAGAAAATACCTTATGTTATCGGTATTGCTGGTAGTGTTGCTGTTGGTAAAAGCACCACAGCTCGTGTCTTACAAGCATTATTAACTCGTTGGCCGGAACATCGTAAAGTTGCGTTAGTAACGACCGATGGCTTTTTATATCCCAATCGTTATCTTGAAGAACGTGGTATCATGAATAAGAAAGGATTTCCTCAATCTTATGATATCAGAAAGTTAATTAATTTTGTTGCTGATGTAAAGTCAGGTCAGTCAGAAGTTAAAGCACCCGTTTATTCTCATTTGGTTTACGATATTGTTGAAGACGAACAGATTACTATCGACAGTCCAGATATTTTAATTCTTGAAGGATTAAATGTTTTACAAGGCACCATAAATTATACACAGGCTAACAATCGGGTGTTTGTTTCCGATTATGTAGACTTTTCAATATATGTCGATGCACAATTACCCTTATTACACGATTGGTATGTGAATCGATTTTTAAAATTTAGAGCTGGGGCATTTAGTGATCCTAACTCTTACTTTAACCACTATTCTAAGCTTCCCGAGGAAGAGGCTGTGAATATTGCTAACCGCCTTTGGCGAGAAATTAATGAATTGAATTTGATCGAAAATATCCTGCCAACACGGGAACGAGCAAGTTTGATTTTAACCAAAGGTAAAGATCATAAAGTAGATTGTGTTCAATTAAGAAAATAAACTTAGGGGAATCAATATGAAATCAGCAATTAGGTTATTAAGTAAGTTAAGCATTATCACTTTCGTTACTGCATTTTCTGTAAACAGTTATGCAACAAATAATGATGAATACCAAGGGTTAAATTGTGACGGAAAAAAACAAGCAATCCAAACTAAAATAGATCAAGCTAAGAATGCTAATAATGCTAATGAAGTTGCAGGTCTTGAAAAAGCACTTCAAGAAGTTAATACCAATTGTAAAGATGAAACATTAGAAGAAAAATATAAAAGATTAGTGGTTGAAAAAACTAAAGATGTTACTGATAAAACTAAAGAATTAGCAGAAAAGACTAAAGAATATGCAAAAGACAAACTCAATGCAAATCAAGATAAAATTGATGCATTAAAAGCTAAATTAAATGATGCTGAAAAAGAGTTATCTGATGCTAAAGATAAACTTGCTGATTATTACAAACAAATGACTAGCAAATAGAGTAAAGTTAAATGCAAAAAAGTGCCTTCCTCAACTTTTTTGTTAGATAAGCACCATTAATCGAGCGTTAATGGTGCTTTTTTATTGATAAAAGATAATGTGCTTAAACTAGACTTTTCTGCCTAAAAAGAGTAAGGTGTGCGCCTTATTACGTGGTTCGTGAACCTCCCACGCTAAAAAACTAAGGAAAATTTAATGAGCAACATTACACTACTTGGCGACCAATCTGTTCGCTATCCAACTGACTATTGTCCAAATATTTTAGAAACCTTTGATAATAAACACCCCGGTAATGATTATTTTGTTAAATTTAATTGCCCGGAATTTACCAGCCTTTGTCCTATCACTGGTCAACCTGATTTTGCGACGATTTATATTTCGTATGTCCCCAATATAAAGATGGTGGAAAGTAAATCGCTCAAACTCTATTTATTTAGCTTTCGTAATCATGGTGATTATCATGAAGATTGCATTAATATCATTATGAAAGATCTGATTAAATTAATGGATCCTAAATATATTGAGGTTTGGGGGAAATTTACACCACGTGGTGGTATCTCTATCGACCCTTATGCTAATTACGGTAAACCTGGTACTAACTGGGAACAAATTGCGCTTAATCGTTTAGCTAATCACGATCTTTATCCTGAAAAAGTCGATAATCGTTAATTTTTTTCGTACACAAATTAAATCGGAACCGTTAAAAATGCAAAATCGTAAAGCACTAGTGATATTTTCTGGTGGGCAAGATTCTACTACCTGTTTACTGCAAGCCATTGCTGATTATGGGCGTGAAAACGTTGAAACAATCAGCTTTCAATATGGTCAACGACATGCCATTGAGCTTGAAAAAGCCAAATGGATTGCTGACGATCTTGGTGTAAAGCAAACCGTCATTGACACTTCAGTGATTAAACAAACGACTAATAATGCCTTGATTGATGACTCGCAAGAGATTAAATCAGCCCAAGAAGGGGATTATCCCAATACCTTTGTTGACGGGCGTAATATGCTATTTTTATTGTTAGCTGGGTGCTATGCCAAACAGCACGGTATTAAAGATATCATTATTGGGGTATGTGAAACCGATTTCAGTGGTTATCCGGATTGTCGAGATATCTTTATTAAATCCATGAATGTTTCGATGAATTTAGCCTTGGATTACACGTTTAACATCATCACCCCATTAATGTATCTGACTAAAGCGCAAACATGGGAAATGGCTGATAAACTCGGTTATCTTGATTATATCCGGCAACACACTCACACTTGTTATTATGGGGTAGAGGGGGGATGTGGTAAATGTCCAAGCTGTATCCTTCGAGATAAAGGTTTAACTCAATACCTTAATCAATCAAATTAACACTGGGTTCACTCACCCCATTAAAAAAGGAAAAACTTATGTATCTGAACACTAATTCAGAACAAACGAGCAAATTTACTCATACTCAACAAATGAAGGCTCTTGGCTGGCTTTCGTTTTTTCATATCTTAGTTATTGCTTCGAGCAATTATCTGGTACAAATCCCATTTGATATCTTCGGTTTTCATACCACATGGGGAGCATTTACCTTTCCATTTATCTTTTTAACCACCGATTTAACCATTCGGGTATTTGGTGCTAGTCTTGCCAGAAAGATTATCTTTGTAGTGATGATACCAGCATTACTGTTCTCTTATTCCATTTCGGTTGTGTTTTTTGAAGGGCATTGGATGGGATTTTCAGCTTTATCTGATTTTAACAGTTTTGTTTTCCGTATTGCTTTAGCCAGTTTTGCCGCTTATTTAGTCGGGCAATTGATGGATATCACCGTGTTTAATTATTTACGTAAGAATAAAGCATGGTGGGTTGCGCCTTCGGCGTCAGCGGTGTTAGGTAATGGTATAGATACTATTGTCTTTTTTGCCATTGCCTTTTATCAAAGTAGTGACGAATTTATGGCCAATCATTGGATCGAGATTGCCGCAATTGACTATAGTTTTAAAATTTTGATTTGTGGATTATTCTTCTTACCGCTTTATGGCATTATTTTGAATTTCATTTTAAAAAAACTGCTTATAAAATCACTATAACAACCTGATTAATTACTTAATTATTCGGAATAATTGTTAATATTTAGAGCTTATCAGCGTTATGATAAGTTCTAAATGCTAAAACCCCTCTCAAAAACCCCGTTCCTCAACTTTTTTTACCAATTTAAAACATTTAATTATCTCAAAAAAAATTAAAAATATTGATAAAGATTCTTTGCTAAAGTTTTTGTGAAAGTGCATAATATAAACAAAAAAATAAGTAGTATTTTTATCAGGAATAGAAAGGATTTAGGTGAAACAATGAGATTGATAAAACACTTAGCTGTGTTGGGTTTGTTTTTGACGTTATGCGCTTGTGATAATCAAAAAGATAAATCGACAGATTCAGTAAGTAATAATAAAACTGAATTAACTACAAATAATACCAGTAATACCAGTAATACCAGTAATACCAGTAATACAACGCATGATTCGAGTACAAATTCGCAATCTCATAACCCATTTAATCCAACACCTGAACTAATCGAAAAATATAAAGGTAAAAATCTAAAAGTTCTCGATAGTTCAGAATTAATCATTGATGGTTCAAGCACATTAGTCGTGACGTTTTCCGTTCCTCTCAATCCGAAATTGAATTTTTCAAATTTATTAAGATTGGTTGACAAAGAGAGTGGTGTGGTTGATGGCGCTTGGGAGTTGTCTGATAATGGCCTTGAATTAAAACTTCGCTACCTTCAGCCAAATCGTAAATTGGTTTTAACTATCGATAAGATGTTATCAGCGATTAATGATAGCCATTTGTCATCTGTTTATGAAGCTCAAATAACCACCCAAGATCGCCAACCTATGGTTGGTTTTGCTAGTACTGGATTTTTATTACCAAGTAAATCCATGAGTGGATTGCCGATTAATACGCTCAATGTTGATAAAGTTGATATAAACTTTTTCAAAATTAAGCCAGAAAAATTACCTATTTTGCTTGATAATTATGGTTTTATTGATATGTTGTCAATTTGGCGTTCGCAAAGTATGAGTGAATATACTGATTTAGTTTATTCTTCAAGATTTGATCTTAATCCTAGACCGAATGCTCAAGAAACCATTATCGTTAACCTTTCTACAGTTTCTGAACTTAATCAAGAAGGTGTTTATATTGCGGTAATGAATGAAGCGGGTACTTATAATGAATCAAATCCTGCAACAATATTTTCAATAAGCAATATCGGGGTTTCATATCATCGTTATGATAATGGTAAATTATCAGTAACGACTCATGCGTTAGATAACGGTAAGCCACTAGCTAATATTAATTTAACATTATTATGCGAATCTAATAATAAGCAGTGTAAGAATATTAAGGCAACGACAGATAAAGATGGCTATGTTGAAATCGATGGCAACAACAAGGCATATAGCGTATTGACTGCAACCGATGGCGAGCAAACTTCATTTTTGATGGTTAATCGTGCTGCGCTTAATTTAACTGATTTCAATTTATCGGGCAAACCTTTCTACCAAAAACAATTATTTGTTTTTGGCCCTCGTGACCTTTATCGTCCGAACGAAACCGTCTATTTTAATGCACTATTACGTGATGCAGATGGACAGCCATTACCTGATCAACCAATCGTCGCTGAAGTGTTTTCTTCTAATGGTCGAGTTGTCAAAACTTATCAACTAAAAAGCAGTGTGAATACCAATGGTTTATATCAACAACAATTTGTTATCCCCGCTGATGCAGCAACAGGTAATTGGTTAATTCGTTTCAATTTAGGTGATGATAACTATCGTCAGTGGAATTTCAAAGTTGAAGAATTTTTGCCAGAACGTATGGCGATGGAAATACACAGTTCATCTGATGGTCCAATTCTAAAGAGTGAAGATGTTTCTTTTGATATAAAAGGTTGGTATTTATATGGTGCGCCAGCATCCGGTAATCGCTTAGATGCTAATCTTTATTTAAAGAAAGTTGATACCATTGCGGGATTAGATGACTTCAAAATTGGATCAGCTACTGAAGAAAATCCATATCGCGAACTTGATTCTTTAGAGTTAAAGTTAGATAGCGATGGTTTAACTGAAATTAATATTGAGAATAATTATTGGTCAGGAAGCTCATCACCTCTAAAAGTCGTTTTACAAGCTAGTTTGCTAGATTCTGGTGGTAGACCAGTTACGCGTTACGCAACACAAACTATTTGGCCTGCACCTAAATTGCCGGCAATCCGAGCATTATTTGAAAACTCAGAATATTATGATTGGAATAGCGATAATTATTTTGAGCGCCCAACTGTAGACATAAATAGTAATGCTGAATTCGAAATCGCTTATGTTGATTTGGATGGGGAAAAATTAGGTACAAAATCATTAAAAGCTAGACTAGTTCGTGAGCGTAATGATTACTATTGGGTTTGGTCAGAGGAAGACGGTTGGCGTCAAAGTTCCAACTCGAAGGAATTTGTGGTTTCTGAAGATCAGTTATCTATTGAGGCAGGCAGTACCACAAAAATAGCCTATCAACCTACTGATTATGGTGCTTACCGAATTGAAGTGGTAGATACAAACAGTAAAGTCGTATCAAGTCTCAGATTCTGGGCTGGTTATGATTGGGAAGATAATACTCATGGTACTAAATCTGTACGCCCAGACCAAGTTAAGTTAAGTATTGATAAACCATCTTATAATCCTGGCGATGTCGCTAAAGTTAATGTTCAAGCACCTGTAGCTGGTTCTGGTTATATTTCTCTCGAAACCAATGATGGAACCATTTGGAAAAAAGCCATTACGGTGGGTGAAGAAGGTTTAGATGTCGAAATTCCTATTGAAAAATGGGGGCGACATGATATCTATATTAGTGCTATGATTATTCGCCCTTCGACTGATGCTTCCGTGCAAACAGTTAAACGAGCAATTGGTTTACTCCATTTACCAATTGATACGTCTAATCGTCAATTAAATGTGACAATTGATACACCGGTACAAGTAGAACCTGAAACTGTTGTGCCAATTAAAATTAAAATGGATAAACCATCTGTCCAAAAAGATAAAAAAGTGACTGTATTGGTTTCAGCTGTTGATTCAGGTGTTTTAAATATTACTGATTATGTCACACCCGATCCTTATGCTTGGTTTTTAGGACGTAAACGTTTTAATGTAGATTTTAACGATGTCTATGGCAGCTTAATTGAAGCTACTGGTCGTAATGTAAATATGAGCTTTGGTGGTGATGCGATGGGCGCTGGCGGTAAAAAACCGTCAAATGAAGTTCAAATTGTTGCGCAACAACTCAAAACCATTCAATTAGATGATAATGGGGAAGGTGTGATTAATTTACCTTTACCTAATTTTAATGGTGAGCTACGTATAATGGCTCAAGCATGGGATGATAATCGTTTTGGTAAAGCTGATAAAAAAATGAAGGTTTCAGCTCCGGTTATAGTTGAATTATCAACTCCTCGATTCTTATCTGGTGGTGATCGCGCTGTATTAGCGTTAGATCTTCATAATTTGACAGATAAAACACAAAATATGAAAGTTGAAGTATCGACTAATGGTTTGATTCATCAAAATGAAGCCAAAACGATATCAGTCAAACTTGATAGTAAACAAAAAGATATCATTCAAATCCCTGTTATTGCAGATTATGGTTATGGTACTGGTTCGGTAACGATAGCGGTCAAAGGTATTTTACTTGAAGATAATTCTGACACTAAAATTGAAAGATCATGGTCAATTGGAGTAAGGCCTGCATATGCCGGAACAACGAGATCTTATGTGTTAGCACTAGATGCCAATGAGAATTGGGAATTACCAAACGATGCATTAACAGGATTAATTGATAACACTGTTGAAGGGCAATTGGTCATTTCTAATCAGCCGCCGTTAAATATTGCTCAATATATCAAAGATTTATTTGCATATCCTTACGGTTGTTTGGAACAAACAACGAGTGGTTTATTCCCATCATTATATGCTAATAGTAAACAACTCGCAGAACTAGGTATTAAAACTGATTCAGATGAGAAGCGTCGTGAAAAAGTGCAATTAGGTATTTCACGTATCTTATCAATGCAACGAAGTAATGGTAGCTTTGGGCTATGGAATAGTCATAGTGAAGAAGAGCATTGGTTGACAGTTTATGCAACAGATTTCTTGTTGCAAGCTAAAGAACGAGGTTATCAAGTTAGTGATAAAGCGCTTGATTCAGCAATGACACGTCTAGGTCAATATATCTATGATACGTCTGCATATAATAATTTTGGTTATTATGGAGATTCACGTAGTTTTGAGTTTTCTAAGTTGTCAATTAAAGCCTATGCATTAATGGTTTTAACTAAACAAAATAAAGTTACCTCAGCAATGCGTAACGAGATAAATTATTTATCAGACAAGATAAGTAATGATAAGTCATTTATCTATTCGCCATTACCTATAGCTCAACTAGCGGTTGCTGCTAAATTAAATGGTAATCAAAATGTTTATGAAAAATTATTACCTTTAGTTTTTAGCACTTCGTATCAATACAATAATCACTGGTTTGGTAATTACGGTAGTGAAATACGTGATGAAGCATTAATTCTATCTTTATTAATAGAAAACAAAATAGCTCAGAATAAACAAGGTACTTATCTGTATAATTTATCAGATTTATTAAACAGTAAACGATATTTCTCAACTCAAGAATTAAATTCATTGTTTATTGCTGGTTGGTCATTAGAACAGCATAGAAGTGGTAATAAATTTAAAGTATCAGTGAATGGAAAAGTTAATGAAGTTGATTCAGTATTTTCTCATTCATATGATTTTGATAAATTAACCCAAGGATTATCGATTGATAATTCAGAATCAGATGAGCCACTATATGTTAAGTTCTCTGTAACAGGTTATTCTAAAACACCTCCAGCGCCAACCTCAGCTGATGGTTTCTTTAACATCAGTCGTACGTATTATGATTTGCAGGGTAATAAAATATCACCAGCAGATTTAGATGTAGGTTCTATGATGGTTGTGGTTTTAGATGTAATAGCTAAAGAACAAGTTCATGATGCGTTGGTTGTTGATTTCTTACCAGCTGGTCTAGAGCTTGAAAATCAAAACCTTTCTAATAGTAGTGTGAATTTATCATCAATTCCTGGTATAGCTAAATTAATGGGAGATGATGATGCTAGTAATATTAAATATCAAGAATATAGAGATGATAGATATGTTGCCGCTGTTAACATTAATAATTATGTGGGGCGCAATAAATATCGAAAACGTTTAGTGTATTTAGTTAGAGCAGTAACTACTGGCGATTACATGATTCCTTATCCTTATGTAGAATCTATGTATCGTCCAGACCGTTTTGCTATAGGACAATCACCTGATTTCATGACTATTTCAAATCCTAAGCAGGAAGAAAATTAATTAGATATTAATATACGTTACTAATTATTCCGCCAATATATTTGGCGGAATTTTTATTTATAAATACATTTGGCTGGGTCACATAATAAAGATAATGAAAAAATGCTTTTATAAAATATTTAAATTTTTTTTGATATTATTAGTTTTATTGAGCAGTAGTTTTTTTATTGCTGACTCTCTTTTTCCTTTATCTATTTCACAAAATAAAACTACACAAACCGTTGTTGCAGATGATGAAACGCCATTATGGCGATTTGCTGATCAAAATGGTGTTTGGCGTTATTCAGTCAGTCTTGATGAAGTGCCAGACTATTATCTTGAAGTTTTATTAAATTATGAAGATCGCTATTTTTATGAACATATTGGTATTAATCCGATTTCTTTATTTCGTGCAGCTTGGCAAAATATATCAAATGATAAAATCGTTTCCGGTGGTAGTACTATATCTATGCAAGTGGCAAGATTATTATATCCACACGATCGAACGCTAACGGGTAAGCTAAAACAGATCTTTAGAACCCTCCAGCTTGAATTACATTATAGTAAAGATGAAATCTTAACTTTATATATTAACCACGCACCCTATGGTGGCACAATAGAAGGTATTGGGGCGGCAAGTTGGTCTTATTTTGGTAAACAGCCCAAAGAGTTAACAAGAAGTGAGGCAGTATTATTAGCAGTGTTGCCTCAAGCCCCAAGTCGATTACGACCCGACCGATTTCCTGAAAGAGCCAAACAAGCTCGTGATAAAGTATTAGACCGATTGGCAGAATATAAAGTATGGTCAAATGATTTAATCGAAACCGTTCGACGCGATGAGGTTTGGGTATATCCACGAAAAGCACCACAAGTGGCTCCCTTACTGGCTTATCGTTTAAAAAATAAATACCCTAATGAGGATATTATTCATTCCACTATTGATGTTTCAATTCAATATAATTTAGAAGATTTAGCCATCAATCGTGTGAAACAACTACCGCCTAAAACATCATTGGCTATTCTAGTAGTCGATCATACTGATATGACAGTAAAAGGTTATGTCGGTTCAGCTGATTTTAATGACAATGAACGTTTTGGCCAAGTTGATATGATTAGTGCGTTACGTTCTCCTGGCTCTACACTAAAACCTTTTATTTATGCGCTTGCTCTTGATGAAGGTATGATTCATTCTGAATCGCTGTTGCAAGATGTTCCTCGTATTACTACCGATTATCGTCCGACCAATTTCGATGATGGTTTCTATGGGCCGGTTAGTGTGTCTGACGCATTAAGTAAATCATTAAATTTACCAGCGGTTCAATTAATTGAGTTATATGGCCCAAAACGATTTGCAGGTAAATTGGCTGGTATTGGGTTACCTTTATCTTCGATAGGCAATGAACCTAATATCTCCTATATATTAGGTGGTGCTTCATTAAGGATGGATAATCTTGTTAGTGCATATAGTGCATTTGCTAGGCATGGCGAAGTGAGTCCATTGCGCTTTACTCAAAAAGAGCCATTGATTAATAAACCCTTTATTTCTGATGGTAGTGCTTGGATAACAAGACAAATGTTAATTAATAGTAATCTATTAGCTTATAAAACAGGAACCAGTTATGGCTATCGGGATGCTTGGGCAGTTGGTATCAATCCAAGATATTTAATTGGCGTTTGGGTAGGGCGTCCTGATGGCACTCCCGTTGTTGGGCAATATGGTTCAATGTCTGCCATGCCAATTTTACAACATGTTAATTCAATTTTATTAAATAGAGAAAATCGTTTAAATCGTCCACTTACTACTTATGAAAAACCAGCATCAGTATCTTCTACGAAAATTTGTTGGCCATTAGGGCAACCTCTTCCGGAATCTGATGTAAATTGTCACCGTCAAAAGACCGCATGGGTTTTAAACAATATGACACCGCCAACACTAAGTACCTATGGTGAACTAAAAAATAATATCTATCGTTCTGGGTGGATAACGATTTGGGTAAATGAACGAGGTGAACGTGTTGCTGCTGATTGTCCCGGAGCACAAAAAAAACAACTTGCCCTATGGCCAGTATCATTAGAAAACTTTTTGTTAACAAAAGAGAAAAGGCGGACTCTATTACCACCAATTGATAAAAGTTGCCCTGTAATGGGACAAGATGTTTTTGCTTCACTCAATATCGTAGGTTTACGTGATAAACAATTGATTAGAGCATTACCAGGAAGTCATCAAGTCACAGTTGATTTAACTCCAGAGGGTGGATATGGGGAAAAATGGTGGTTTTTAGATGGAAACTTAGTTGCTAATTCTAAAGATAATGAAAAAGTGGCCTTAACTATTGCTAAAAAAGGTGTTCATCGTTTGCTATTATTAGATGAAAGCGGACAAATATTTCGATTAAAGTTTATGTCAGATTAATTAAGTAACAAACTCAGTGGTTAATTTATTGCCCATTAAATATGTAATGGATTGCTATCTGAGGTTTATTTTAATCGGGATTAACAGAAATATCTAACGTGGCAGAAACAGTTAGCATCTATACAATATGTCACGGTTCAAAGTGCTTGTAAGATAAGTTTAACAAAAGTTAGACAATCAATGTAGACAAAAATATAGTGATCAGTGGGATAATTATTTTCAATAAAGCTAATACTACAAATAAAGTCATTCCATTGGTGATCTCTTATTAGTGGAATATATTATTTGGCAATATGTAATTTAAATGTTTGATTTTGAAGAGCTTGTACGGATTCTGTATCAAGATGATTATCAGTAATAATGTCAGTAAAGCGGTTTAGAGGTATAGACGTAAATAAAGAATAAGTATTATATTTACTACTATCTGCAACAAGAACAACTTTATCTGCCTTCTCGGCAAAGCTAGATTTTATTAATGCTTTATCTTCAGTTGGTGCTGTTACACCTTTACTTAAGCTCCAAGAGTTACAACTAACAAAGGATATGTCAGGATTAATTTGTAAAAGCAAAGAGCGACCATGTTCACCGATGCAAGATTGGCTACTGTCATCAATTTTCCCACCAATTATTGTGACTTCAATTTGTTTAAATTCAGACAAAAATAGCGCGATATGTAAGTCAGATGTAATGACCCTAACTGGCATTTGCGTAATTCTTTTTGCTATTTCTAATGTCGTCGTACCGGCATCAAGAGCGATTGAGTCACCAGGTTTTATTAGCTTTGCAGCTACATCTGCTATAAGTTGTTTTTCATTAAAATTTTTGTGAATTTTTTCGAAAGTAGTGGGTTGATTTGGAATAAAACGGTTTAGTGTCACGCCTCCATGTGTTCGACTAATGACACCTTGCTGATCTAATTTGATTAAGTCACGACGAATAGTCGCTGGAGAGGCTTCAGTAGCAATAACTAAATCTTCGACTGTCACTAGATTATGAATTTTTAAATAGTCCATGATTTGATCTAGTCGATTGTATTTTCCCACTGAAAACTCCTCTTTTATTTTACTTAATTAGATAACAGTTCCGCTAATCGGATTGATTCTATCATACTATCTGGTTTTGCGACACCTTGCCAAGCAATATCATAGGCGGTTCCGTGGTCAGCGGATGTGCGAATGAAAGGTAAACCAGCTGCAATATTTACACCATCATAAAATCCTAATAACTTAAGTGGAATATGACCTTGATCGTGATACATAGCCACGACTATATCAAATTTGCCTTGGTGTGCTTGTAAAAATACAGTATCTGGTGCACATGGTCCAATGGCGTCAATTCCGTATTGGCGCATTTTTTCGATAGCGGGAGTAACAATTTTAATCTCTTCATCACCAAACAAACCATGTTCACCAGCATGAGGATTAACGCCTGCAACGGCAATTCTAGGGTGCTTAATCCCAATTTTTTTAAGGAAATTATCAGCAATTTTAATTACTTTTTCAATGCGTTCACTGTTTAAGGTATCTAAGAATTTACGTAATGAGACATGGGTTGTGACATGGATGACTTTAAGTGAATCGGTATAAAGCACCATTGCTACATCTTTGCTATCAGTTAATTTTGCTAATAATTCGGTATGACCTGGATACATATGCCCAGCAGAATGTAAGGCTTCTTTATTTAATGGTGCGGTGGCAATAGCTGAAACTTCGCCGCTTAAAGCAAGCTCAGTCGCCTTTTTCACACATCGGTAAGCCAAATCACCAGCTTGCGGTTGAATCATACCAGGTTTTAGAGAATCAATATCATCTAACTTTATATCAATGACATTAATAATATTAGGTTGAAAAATAGCATTACTAACTTGTTCAATCACATTAATTGAAACATTAGTAAATAACCCCATTTTTAATTGCTTTTTCAGAACTTCAGCAGAACCAACTACAACAGAATGTATATTTTTAAGTGCTTCTGATTGTAGAGCTTTTACAATAATTTCTGGTCCAATACCAGCTGGATCCCCCATTGTTATCGCTACGATTTTTGACATCGTATTTCTCCTTTAAATAAATTCTAATGTTTTTAAAAAAATATCATTTGAACCAAAGCCTCCAGCTTTGGTAAATACACGATATTTTATAGGTTTGTTACTTATTAATTGACCATAAGGTACACCAGGACTTACTTGTCCTTCAATTCTAAACCCTATAGCCCCTAAAGACTTGGCTATAGCTATCGCTACATCTCCACCAGTCAAAAATAGATTTTTAAACTGTAGCCGATTGACTAATTGACCTAAAGATTGACAGATATGTTCACCAAGTTGTTCTCGAGTTAAGTTATATTCCTTACAATAATCTTCAACTTTATAACGATCGTCTATATTAGAACTTGTTCTGACTATGCAATGTTTTTGATAATCTAGTTGTGATTGAATCTTTTTTGTTAATTGGGTTAATGTAAATAATGATATATGTGGTAATAACTCTGTAATATTTATATCAAAAATTACCCAATTATCTTTCTGATTAACCGTATAATTTATTTGTTGTTGTGTCTTTTCACTCATTGAACCCGCTATGACTAATAATGGATGAGTACTTATCCTGGGGTTAGTTGTATTTTTTTCTTGATGAATTATTGGTAAAAAATCAATCAAACCAGCTGATCCAACTAGTAATAATTTCTCTTGTAATGGTAAGATTTGTTCAACTATACATTGCAAATCACCGTTTGTTTCAGCATCAACAACAATCATTTTTTTACCATTATTGATAGCATTTTCAATATGTTCTTTTAACTTATAATTTCTTACTTGATCTAAATTGACCTCTACACATGAATATTTTGTTTGTTGTTCAATACAATCTTTTATATTTGATGAGTAAACAGGCGTTTTAGGGTCACTAGCAAATTCAGTATTAATTAATTCAATTCCATTTATGTAACAATTTCCATTTATTGTCGTACGATTCATATTGGGATATGCAGGAACAACCAATGCAACTTTATTTTTAAAATTATCCAATAGCGTGGCTATTTCAGTACCAATATTTCCTCGTAAAGTAGAATCAATTTTCTTATAAATTTGCTTAACGTCAGGATTATTAATAATAACTTTTTGTATTCTTCTTTGAGCTTCTTTATCTGTAACGGCGCGACTTTCAGTATTCACGACTATAACATTATTATTTTTACTTTCTTGAAAACTATGTTTTTCTGATAAGTTGGCTTCTTCCCAATTGAAAATTACATCAACTACCAATCCTTTGTTTACTAATTGAACTCCAGCGTCATTAGAACCGGTGAAGTCATCAGCAATAATCAACTTAATCATTAAGAACTCTTAATTATAAATAATTCCAGTTTTCTGATTATACATATTCTTTATTAAAAAAAACAATTATTATGATTAAAATAAATCAAAAGTTGCATAATGTGATCTTGATCATAGTTTTTCATATTCAATTTGATCAAAATGCAAACATAAATTAATATTTAGTGATTAAATGAAATCAATATGATTTTTAATTGTCATTTTTGGGGCGTTTGTTGGAGATGGTTATGCATATAAATAGCACAATTCTTAGTGGACAAGGAGTTTTAAAAGATCTTCATTTTTTATTTAAAGATCGTAAGCATGTTCTGTTTATAACAGATCAAAATATTATTAATTTATCCGTAACAAAAGAAATCATCAAAAAAGTGCAAGAAAATGTTGCTTTAGTAAGCATAGTTGATGATATTCCGCCGGAACCAAGCCATCAGGATGTAACTAACTTACTTAATAAAATGAAGGTATCTAATGCTGATCTTGTAATAGGTGTAGGTGGTGGAAGTGTACTTGATGTAGCTAAATTGATTTCTGTTTTATGCGTTAAAGATTCCAATATTACTCTTGAACAATTATTAGATGGGCAAAAACCAATTAAGCGGTGTACTTCTGTATTGATACCGACTACAGCCGGTACAGGATCAGAAGCAACACCAAATGCGATTCTAGCTATACCTGAAAAAATGACCAAGCAGGGTATTATTTCTCCCGTCATGTTACCTGATTATGTTTGTTTAGCACCTGAATTAACAACGTCAATGCCAAAGCATATTGCTGCTTCAACAGGTATAGATGCTTTATGCCACCTAATAGAGTGCTTTACAGCCAGTATCTCTAATTCGGTTGGTGATAATTATGCTTTGATAGGTATGGAAAAGCTATTCAATTCACTCGAAAAATCAGTTAATGATATCACTGATATAGAAGCAAAATTAAATATGCTTTGGGCTTCTTATTGTGGTGGTGCCGCTATTGCTCATGCTGGTACTCATTTAGTTCATGCTATGTCTTACCCACTTGGTGGTAAATACCATATCCCTCATGGAGTTGCTAATGCAATTTTACTTGTACCTTGTATGGAATTTATTCGAGATGCAGTCGTTGATAAATTTGCTCAAGCCTATGATCTTTTACCTGATGCCGTTCGAACCTTAACCGCAGAAGAAAAATCGCATGCTTTAGTTAACTACTTTAGAGAATTAGTAAAACGTTTAGCATTACCTAGTAAATTACAAGAACTTAATATTTCACCAGATGACTTACCTTATTTAGTTGATGCAGCTCTTGATGTGAAACGTTTAATGAATAACGTGCCAAAGCAAGTTTCCAAAGAAGATGTATTAGCTATTTATCAATCGCTTTTATAGAAACTTTGGCTATTAGGAGTAAATATTATGAGAAAAAAAATAGAAGGGATTTTAACTGCTATCGTGACTACATTTGATGATAACGGTGATTTTTGTCCAAAACGAATGCGTAAACAAGTTCAACGTCAATTAACTAATGGTAACAGTGTTTTTTGTAATGGTACTAATGGTGAGTTTTTTGTATTAAGTACTCAAGAAAAAATTAAAGTGACTGAAGTTTGTGTTGATGAAGTTGCTGGCCGTTCACCAGTTATGGCTCATATTGGGGAAATCTCAACACGTGAAACAATCAAATTAGGCAAAGAGATAGAGAAATTAGGTGTTGATGCTGTATCAGTCATAGCACCTTATTTTATACCAGTTAAACAAGAAGAGCTAATTTATCACTACACGGCTATTGCTGACGCTCTTACTGTTCCCGTCTTTTTATACAATATCCCCGCCAGAACTGGTAACACAATTCAACCTGAAACAGCAGCCAAATTAGCTGAACATCCCAATATTTTAGGTATTAAAGATAGTGCAGGTAGTGCAGAAAGCTTACAAGCTTTTCTTGATGTAGCTAACAACATAGATGGATTTGATGTATTAACAGGGCCAGATTCGCTCATTTATCAAGGTTTTGTTGGTGGGGCTGTTGGATCTATTTCAGGACTCGCAAATGTAGCTCCGGGTTATATCAATGCCATTTGGAGAAATTTTAAAGAGGGTGATTTAGCTAAGTCTAAAGCTGCTCAAGATGCCGTTGGGGATTTAAGAAAAAATTTGTATGCAACAGTATTTTCACCAGCAGCTGTGAAGAAAGCATTAACTTTAATGGGCGAAGATGTTGGTGTAAGTCGTTATCCAGTTATGTTCTCTGATGAACATATAGCAACAATTAAAAATATTATTAAAAAACTATAACAAATATTTACATTGTAATTATATTAAAGATGAAAGGTGATTTATGCATTATTTTGGAACGATGGACACAATAATAATAATTAGTATTGTGGTTCTCTACATATTAGCTACCTCATGGATGACTTATTTTTTAAGAAGTAAAAACAATAGTGATTTCATGGAAGGGTCTCGAGCTGTACCTGCAATTGTTGTAGGTATTTTATTGATGACTGAGTATATTGGTGCGAAGTCAACTATAGGAACAGCTCAGTCTGCATTTGATAATGGTATTGCAGCGTCATGGTCAGTTATAGGTGCTGCAATAGGGTTTCCATTATTTGGCTTGATATTAGTTAAAAAAATTTATAACACTGGAGAAATCACTATTTCTGGTGCTATTGCACAAAAATATGGTAACTCAACTAAGAATTTAATTTCTCTAATAATGATTTATGCATTAACACTAGTAAATGTTGGAAATTATATTAGTGGAGCTGCAGCTATTTCTACTGTGCTCCAAATCTCTTTACCTGTTGCTGCTCTTATTACTGCAGTGGTAAGTACATTTTATTTCGCTTTTGGTGGATTGAAAGGTGTGGCTTATGTAACAATTATTCATAGCGCCGTTAAATATTTTGGTGTGTTATTTATTTTAGGAACGGCGCTTTATCTTACCGGTGGTTTTGGTCCTATGATTGAACAAATGCCACCTCATTATTGGACTTGGGATGGTTCAATCGGAGCAAGTACAATTTTCGCCTGGTTAATTGGTACTATAGGTTCAATATTCTGTACACAATTTGTTATTCAAGCTATATCATCAACTAAAGATGCTAAATCAGCTAAAAGAGCTTGTTGGTATGCTTTCTTTTTCTGCTTACCAATTGCGATAGCAATAGCTATTATCGGTGTTTGTGCAAAATTCCTTCACCCTGAAATCAAAAGTTTATATGCATTACCTGTATTTATTCAAGATATGAATCCTATCATGGCAGGCATTATTACTACATCATTAGTTGCTTCAATTTTTATCAGTGTTAGTACAGTGGCATTAGCAATAGCTTCTTTAATTGTTAAAGATTTCTATGTTCCTTACTGTAAGCCAACAGCAGAAAAAGAATTTAAAGCAACAAAAATTATTTCGGTTATTGTTGGTTTTGCTCCATTATTACTTGTACTTGCTTTCCCTGAAGTTCTGAAATTATCATTCTTCACAAGAGCAATTCGATTATCAATTACCATTGTGGCAATGATAGCCTTCTATCTACCATTTTTAAATAGTACACGAGCTGCAAATATGGCTTTAGTTGGTGCTGCAATTATAACGTCTCTTTGGTTCTACTGCGGTGATCCGTTTGGTATTAATAACATGTATGTAGCATTAATTTCACCTGCATTAATTATGTTATTAGACAAAGTGCTAATCAGTCCTTTTGTAAAAACTAAAGTGAAAGCGGATAATTTATAAGGAGATAACGGAATGACAAAAGTAAGATTAGATTGTTCAGGCCGATTATGTAAAAACACTGATGATACAAAACGTGTTGATGCATATTTGCCGACCGAATGTGTGCAAAATCATGCAGCAAATTTGTTGCAATTGCCAAACGGTGATCTACTTTGCACTTGGTTTGGAGGAACACAAGAAGGGATTCCTGACATTTCTGCGTATTATTCTAGATTGAAAAAAGGAAGTGATACATGGACAAAAGCGGTTAAACTTTCAGACGATCCAACACGATCTGAACAAAATCCATTATTCTTTTTAGATCCTGATAATGTTCTATGGATTTTGTATACTGCGCAAATTTCAGGAAACCAAGATACTGCGATTGTCCGTTATCGAAAATCACTAGATTATGGAGAAACCTGGGGGCCGATTGAAACATTATTGGAAGACCCCAATAAAGGTATTTTTATTCGCCAGCCTATTACTGTTATGCCAAACGGGGATTGGTTATTGCCAGTTTTTTACTGTATTGCAAAACCCGGTGAAAAGTGGGTTGGAAGTTATGACACTAGCGGTGTGATGATTTCTAAAGATAAAGGTAAGACATGGTCAAATATTGATGTTCCTGAAAGCCTAGGTTGTGTGCATATGAATATCTTAATGCTAAAAGATAACTCTTTGTATGCTATTTTTCGAAGTCGTTGGGCTGATTATATTTATGAAAGTAGATCAACAGATGGTGGCTATACGTGGACAAAACCAATTGCTACCATTTTACCTAATAATAATTCATCAATTCAAGCCACTGTATTAGATAATGGACATATTGCCTTAGTGTTTAATAATTCAAGTGCCAAAGATGCCAAAGAAAGGCGAGTGTCTCTTTATGATGAAATAGAAGATGAAAGCAGTGCACATAAAGAAGAAGCAAAAATTCTTGATGGGCAAAAAAATGCTTTCTGGGGTGCTCCTAGAGCGCCTATGTCGTTAGCAATTTCCACTGATAATGGTAAAACATGGCCCTATATTCGAAATTTGGATGAAGGTGATGGTTACTGTATGTCAAATAATTCAAAAGACAATCTTAATCGAGAGTTTTCATATCCAAGTATCAAACAAGGCTTAGATGGTAAGTTACACATTGCCTATACCTATTTTAGAATGGCAATTAAATATGTTTTGGTTGAAGAGGATTGGGTTAAGTCCACTATTAATAATAAGTTCTAGCAAATTTAAAGGGCTTAAATTTTAAAAAGTAAACTGGCAAAGGGAGATTGGAAATGATTGCTGGTAATACAAAATTTCTACATTTAGCAACACTACCTAAGTCGTTATATAGTATTTTAGCTCGACCAGAGGCTAGCTTTGAATATCTAAAGACTTTACCTGATGGTAAATATCAACTAAAAGGAGAAAGGTGGTTTTATAATGTCGGTGATTCTTATACTTCGCCTGAGCAAGAGCGACATACAGAGTTCCATAAGCTATTTTTAGATATTCAAATGATCTTAGAAGGTGAAGAAATCATTCGTTACAGTTTGATTGATTCTAGTAATGAACCTTGCTATGAGAAAAAACCTGATTTGTATATTTTGGAAAATCCTAAAATAAATAATGCTATTTATTTAACTGAAGGAGATTTTGTTACTTTTGCACCTGGTGAAGCCCATCAGGCTTTGTGTATGATTAATGTTCCACAAAAAGTACGAAAAGCTGTATTTAAAGTTCCCATAGATATTATTTAAATTCAATTATCATTTACTAAAACATCCAACAAGTAAGCCAAAGCAAGTTCAGTTACTGAGCTTGCTTTTTTAGTTAAAACTTTTATGTATTTTCAACGTATCTGATATGTATCATAATTCAATATAACTATAAGTTATAACCATGTAAACATTTGTTATTTATCCATACGATTCTTTATTGATAGACTTGATATATATAAACCAGTCCTTCATTTTTTGGGAGTCGATATGAAATTTTTAACTAAATCATTAACAGCTGCAGCACTATTTACGGTCTTGTTAGGTATCAATTCAGCCTACGCCGATCGTTTGGATGATATTGAAAAACGAGGGGAGATCAAGATAGCTGTTTTTGATAGTAATCCTCCGTTTGGATTTATTGATGAAAAAACTAATAAAATTGCTGGGCTTGATGTTGATTATGCCAATGAAATTGCTAAAGCATTGAATGTAAAAGTCGAACTAGTTCCAACTAATCCGGCCAACCGTATTCCTTTACTAACCTCACAAAAAGCAGATCTGATTGTTGCAAACTTTACGGTTACTGATGAACGAGCTAAAACAGTCGATTTTAGTTTGCCTTATTTTGCTACTGGCCAGAAGTTTGTAGCTAAAAAAGGATTCCTAAAAACAGCAGATGATCTTAAAAATCTTCGTATAGGTGCCGATAAAGGTACAGTGATGGAAATTACTCTACGTGAGAAGTACCCAACTGCTAAAGTAATCTCATATGATGATACACCTTTTGCTTTTGCAGCATTACGCAATGGTGTTGTACAAGCTATTACTCAAGATGACGCAAAGTTAATTGGTTTACTTGCTAATGTTCCAGAAGAACAACGAGCTGCTTTTGAAATATCTCCATTTAGTATAACTCAAGAATATCAAGCTGTAGGTATTCCAAAAGGGGAAACCCGCTTGAAAGAAAAAGTTGACCAAATATTATTAAAGCTTGAAAATGATGGTGAAGCGTTAACTATCTATAACCGTTGGTTTGGACCTGATACAAATTCAGCCATGCCTCGTGGTGATTTCAAAATAGGTAAAGGTCAATAAATAATGTATGAGCAATTACTGGAACCCCGTTATTTATGGTGGTTGTGGGATGGTTTTTTAGTCACTATCGCTATTTCAGTTTTAACAATCATTCTCTCTACAATATTTGGTTTTTTGCTAGTTATTGCTCAACAAAGTCATATCAAAATTATCAAAGGCGTTGTAATTAGTTATAACGCTATTTTTCGTTATTCTCCATTGTTACCGCAGCTTTTTTTCTGGTATTTTGGTATAGGTAATTTGTTACCAGTAGAATTTAAAATGTGGCTATTTGATGAACCGCAAATCCAGCTGTTTTTTTTCTCTTTAAAAATGCCTTCTTTTGAATTTATTATTGGTTTAATTGGATTAACATGTTACTCCAGCGCTTTTATTGCTGAAGAATTTCGAGCAGGAATTTTGGGAATAAGCAATGGTCAAGAACAAGCATCATTAGCTTTAGGCCTTACACGTTGGCAAAGTATGCGGTTTATTATTTTACCTCAAAGCATTCGTATCGCATTTCCTCCGTTAATTGGTCAATATATGAATATCATCAAAAATTCCTCTTTAACAATGGCTATTGGGGTGTTGGAACTATCTTATGTTTCACGTCAAGTTGAAACCGAATCGCTGAAAACATTTCAGGATTTTGCGATAGCAACATTTTTATATATTTTAGCCATTGTTATTGTTGGGACACTAGGCAATATTTACCAATCAAAGCGATTAAACAGGGTCTAATTTTTTATGGATTTTAAAGGTTTTGAAGTAATTTGGAATAATTTAGATTACCTAATGTGGGGTAATTTCCCAGGCGGTATTGTGTTGACTCTTTTGATGAGCTTAGCTGCTATTATCTTTTCGTCTATTTTAGGTATTTTCGCTGGTATTGGTCTAACTGTTTGCAAAGGATTTTTACGTCAACTTTTAGTTGTAGTATTAGGATTTTTAAGAGCGATTCCCGTTATTATGCTGATATTTTGGACTTATTTTTTGTTGCCAGTGCTATTGAATGTTGATGTGCCAGCTATTACAACAGTTATTTTTGCTTTATCTTTAATTGGTGGCGCATATATTGGTCATTCCGTGTATGCGGGAATGGTAGCTATTGCTAAAGAACAGTGGCAAGCGGCTTTTTCGTTAGGTTTAAATAAAAGACAAGTCATCATTTTTGTTATTCTTCCTCAAGCATTAAAAATGATGCTGCCTTCATTTGTTAATCAATGGGTATCATTAATTAAAGATACGTCTTTAGCTTATATAGTGGGTGTTGCAGAATTTACATTCATTGCTACCCAAATTAATAATCGTAGTATGGTTTATCCTACTGAAATATTTTTATTTGTGATTGTTGTTTATTTTATTATTTGTGCTGCACTTGATTTTACTGTCTCTTTATTGCCGAAATACCATTTGATTACTCGAAAAAATAAACGATAAATATCATTTATTAAATGTTCAAAATCCTTTTTAAGGTTCTTTTAAGCTTTATTGATTAAATTAAAACTAAATATTGTTTTTATAGGTCGTTGTATGTTGCTTGATATGAACACTCATCTTTTTTTATTAATTAATGCTCAAGAACAAGCCTCCAAATTATTTATTCTTTTTGCCATATTTTGTGCAAATTATTTAATCTTTGTTCCTATAGTCATATTGGGAATATGTTTTTTATTCAAACCTGTTTATAGACAATTAATCATAAAAATTGCTTTAGGTTTGGCTGTAGCCTTATTTGTAACCTTTGTTATTCGACATCTATTTTATTCTCCACGACCATTTGTTCTTAATATTGGTACCAACTATTTGAATCACGATAAAACGAGTTCTCTTCCTAGTCAGCACGCTGTTTTTATTTGGACTATTTGCTTCTCACTTTATCTAAATTATAAAAAGCAATTTAAAGCAATAACTTATCTATGTACGATTGTTGCATTACTTGTTTGTTGGAGTCGAATCTACTTAGGTGTTCATTGGCCACTGGATATTCTGGTGGGTATGTTGTTAAGTTTTATCTCTGTTTATTTAGTCAAAAAGATATGGTTTATACGTTCAAAAAGTTTTAAATAATTATTCGCTAAATTATAACTATCAAAATGAACTTAAATTTTTAAAGCATTGGGAAATAAATAGTAAAGCGTATAATAGTTGTAAATGTTACATTTCTTAAATCAAAATTAGGTAACACTATAATGAAAATTCTTATAGTAGAAGATGATAGTTTATTACAAAAAGGTTTATATGACGCGATAACGTCTAATGGCTATGTTTGTGAAGTCGCATCTAATGGCAAGCAAGCTGAGGATCTTATTGAGTTTGCACAGTTTAGTTTAATTATTCTTGATTTAGGTTTACCTGATTGTGATGGCTTAGAGTTACTCACCCGATGGCGCAAAAGAAATATCGATATTCCTGTACTAATTTTAACCGCTCGCGATACTATCGAAGATAGAGTTGAAGGTTTAGATCTTGGTGCAGATGATTATTTAATAAAACCCTTCGCCTTAACCGAATTGCTAGCCAGAATAAGAGCGTTAATTCGTCGAAATCAAGGAACTGCCGATAATATTGTTAACTATGGTCCTATTTCAATAGATATTAAACTTCAAAAAGCTACTTTAAATAATCAAGAAGTGATATTGACGCCAAAAGAATTTATTTTACTATCTAGATTGATGTTGAAAGCCGGTGAAAAAGTGCATCGAAGTTTATTACAAAATGATCTATATGATTGGCAGAGTGATCCAAGTTCAAATGTGCTTGAAGTTTATATTCACGCCTTAAGGAATAAATTAGGAAAAGATTTAATTAAGACTGTGCGTGGGTATGGCTATCAACTCAATATTAATAATTAGTTATTATTTTAAAATTAATTGAATGGCAAATTTATGATTGAACAGTCTTTGAATAATATTCGACATAGTATCCGTTGGAATCTATTTTTTACTTTGGGTGCAATAATGCTAATTTGCCAAATTATTACAGTATTTTGGTTATGGCATGAGAGTAAAGAGCAAATTGATGTTTTAGTTAACTTAACGTTAAGTCAAAATAAAATAGATGAAGTGGTTGAACATGAAGAATTAGAAGCAATTTTTGCATTATTTTGCTCAGCATTTTCCATGATGGTTGTAACTTTATTTTTGGCCTATAAGGCGATTAAATGGATTACTAAACCCCTTGAGATACTTGAAAAAGATTTAAATAAAAGAACTGAAGATAATCTTAAGCCAATAAAACCAATCAGTAATATGCGTGAAATTAAGTCAATTACTACGGTATTAAATAATTTATTTGAAAGGCTTAATAATACATTATCTCAAGAACGTTTATTTACAGCAGATGTAGCTCACGAGATGAGAACACCTTTAGCAGGTATTCGATTACATCTAGAATTATTAGAAAGTAAAGATAAAATAGATTGCCATGAGTTAATTGAACGAATAGATCGTTTAGTAAATACCGTAGAACAACTGTTGATGCTTGCTCGAGCAAGTCAAAAATTTACTCTAGGTCAGTATCAAAAAATTAATTTTCTAGATGATATTCAAATTCCCCTTTTTGATGAATTGACAGAGTTAACAGTACAGAAACAACAAAGTATTGATTGGGAAATTACGGGTAATAATATAATTTTTAATGGTGATGCGACTTTGATTCGTTTACTGATTCGTAATTTGGTTGAAAACAGTTATCGGTATAGTCCAAATGAAAGTAAAATTACTATTAGTTTTTATAAAGATGCTGAAGAAATTGTGATAGCCGTTAAAGATGAAGGGAGCGGTATTGACGAGTCAAAAACAGAAAAGTTAACCCAAGCCTTTTTCAGAATGGATCGTAAACATGATGGAATAGGGCTCGGTTTGAGTATTGTTAATCGTATTACTAAATTACATCATGGCCAATTTACATTAAGAAATCGGCAAGACCAAAAGGGTACGATTGCCGAAGTCAGACTTAATGATTCACATCATCAATTAACTTAGTGATTAATGAATTATGCTTATTTTCTCGAATTAGTGATGATAAAAATCGTTGCCATGTGCGTTCAATTTTGGCTTTTGCAAAAAAGCCTACATAGTTAGCGATAGGAATAAATGTCGAATTACCAATGTTATCAATAATAATTAAGCGATTTTCCTCTGGTGACAAATGCTGAAATAAAATATTTTTACTCTTGATTGTCATAGTAATGATTCTATCTTTTAGCAAGGCTGTTTTTAATGCTTTGAGTGATACAACTAACGCATCATAATTTTGATTAGTTGCTTGTTCGTCGAACAGATATTTTTCTAATGGAATAGAAATTTTTCCATCATAGTCACGAATAAGTTCAAAAACATGACCTTGACCAAAATTAGTCATTACAGGACCATAATATTTTGCTAGCACATCCCATGAGATATTGCGATTTATAAGGTGCTTATAATAGGCAATTTCACGGTTTGTTTCCTCTTCTGCTCCTTCATTATAATTAACTTTGATACATTTATTAGGATCATCGGGGTGATGATAGCATTTGCGGTGTAAACCTTTACTTATATAATCTTTTTCAGCAAGTTGAATTAAGTTTTCCATCAATTTTTATCGTGTTATTTAATATTAGTTAAAAGTGTAGCAGTTACTGTTTTTTCTCGCTACGCTTTTTTTATCATAAATCCTAGCGCTTTTTTAATATTTCTGTATAATATTGCCACCCACGTTACAACAGTGTTTTTCCCAACGCTGTTTTCGGTTGTCAGTATTAGTATAACGACTCGAAGGGGTTAGTTAGTTAATAGTTGCAATCAAAAAGTGTAAATAAATCAAATGATTTATTAACGTGAGATTAATTAAAATTTGGATAAATACAAATGAGTACTTTTTCAGCTAAACCAGAAACAGTTAAACGCGACTGGTATGTTGTAGATGCAGCAGGTAAAACGTTAGGTCGTTTAGCTACTGAAATCGCAAGCCGTTTGCGTGGTAAACATAAAGCAGAATATACACCACATGTTGATACAGGTGACTATATTATCGTTATCAATGCAGAAAAAGTTGCTGTAACAGGCAAAAAACGCACTGATAAAATCTATTATCGTCATACTGGTTACATCGGTGGACTTAAAGAAGCGACTTTTAAAGAAATGATTGAACGTCATCCTGAACAAGTCATCGAAATTGCTGTAAAAGGCATGTTACCGAAAGGTCCTCTTGGTCGTGCAATGTACCGTAAACTAAAAGTTTATGCTGGTAGTGAGCACAATCATGCGGCACAACAACCGCAAGTATTAGATATTTAAGGGGATAGAAGATGGCTGATAATCAATATTACGGTACAGGTCGCCGCAAAAGTTCTGCTGCTCGCGTGTTTATTAAACCAGGTAGTGGAAATATCATTATTAACAAACGTTCATTAGAGCAATACTTTGGTCGTGATACTGCTCGTATGGTTGTTATGCAACCTTTAGAGTTAGTTGAAATGACTGACAAACTTGATCTTTACATCACAGTTAAAGGTGGTGGTATTTCAGGTCAAGCGGGTGCGATTCGTCACGGTATTACTCGTGCATTAATGGAATATGATGAAACTTTACGCTCTTCATTACGTCAAGCGGGCTTTGTTACTCGTGATGCACGTCAAGTTGAACGTAAAAAAGTGGGTCTACGCAAAGCACGTCGTCGTCCACAATTCAGCAAACGTTAATTGCAACGTTACAAATTTGTTTCGAAACCCAGCCTATGCTGGGTTTTTTTTATCGCTATATAATTCTAAACTAACTGCAGTAATATTTATTTTATTTTTATTAAATTATAATTTATTCAAATAGATAATAATAATCTTTGTTATCTTTCTCTTACTTTATTGAAATTAATAAACGTACAAAAATGATTATTCTTCGAAAAAACAAAAAGAAAATATATTTTTTTTAACAAATTTGTTATCCAATTTGCTAGAATAGTAACCATATTTAAACTTAATTAAAATTTCGCATATTTGGAGTGAACATGGTTGTTGCTGTTAATAAACGTTCTGTGATGACATTATTTTGTGATACAACTGACATTTACGGCCATCAGATTCGTTTTGTGCTGGCAGAAAAAGGGGTAACAGCTGAGATCGAGTTTGTTACATCAAATACTTTACCTCAAGAATTATTGGATCTTAATCCGTATGGTTCAATCCCTACCTTAATTGATCGTGATCTAACTCTTTATGAAACACATATTGCATTAGAGTATTTAGATGAACGTTTTCCTCACCCGCCATTAATGCCGGTATACCCAATTGTTAGAGCTAATTCCCGCTTAACAATGTATCGCATTAAAAAAGAATGGTATAGCGCCTACGAAACGATCTTAAAAGATCCTGATAGTAGTAAAGCTAAAGAGGCTCGTAAAAACTTACTTGATGACTTAGTTTCTATTTCTGTCATGTTCAAAGAAAAAGATTACTTTATGAGTGATGATTTTACTTTGTGTGATTGCTATTTTGCTCCTTTACTATGGCGTTTACCATTGATTGGTATTGAATTGCCAAAAGTTGCAGAGAAAAACTATCTTTCTTATATGGCACGTGTATTTGAACGACCTGCTTTTATAAATTCTTTAACTGAAGATGAAAGAAAGATTAGAGCTTAAAATTTATTTTATCTAATGACAGATTAGCAATTAAACAAGGTAGCCGTTATGGAACTTGATGACATGACTCCTCGACGCCCTTATATATTTAGGGCATTTTATGACTGGATTTTAGATAATGATTTAACTCCTTATGTTGTGGTGAATACGTCTATTGATGGTGTATTAGTTCCACAAGAGTTTGTGAAAGATAATCAGATAGTACTCAATATTGCACCCCAATCAGTAGGACAGTATTTGGCCAATAATGATCAAATTGAATTCAATGCAAGATTTTCTGGTGTTCCTCAACATATTGTTGTGCCAATGGCTGCTATTGAAGCTATTTATGCTCGTGAAAACGGAGTAGGGATGGGGTTTGAAGATGAACCACACTACAAAGCCTTAAGACAAAGTGCAACTAAGCAATCCGAAAATGTTAAACCTGCAAATCCTTTTAGGGTTGTTAAATAGCTATCCTTAATTATTTTTTTATTATCCTATTTAAAATTTAACTAATAAATAGGATATTTTCCTACCTATTGGAATACCCATGCTAAAACTAGCTAACCTAAATCACACAATTTAAACAAGATTGTTATCTTGTGATGTTTAAAATTAAGAATAAGTTTTATAAAAAAGTGTTTAGTTAATTAATTTATATAATTCCACTTTTCTACTGCTTTTTCTATACACTTTTACCTATAAAGTATTAATTATTTTATCTTGTTTATTTATCATCCTGAATGTCGCTATAGCTTTAATCATATTATAGTTGATGATAGCCTATATTTGTTAGCCTAATCGGTATATCATATGGCAAAATAAATAATGAAAACAGACAAATGAGTAACGAAATTGAATTAAAGTTTCAAATCAATCAAAGTGATATAGAACACTTACAAAGTTATTTAAATCAATGGGTTTATTGTGATGAAGTAGAATTTTCATCACAAAAAAATTTAACCAATCAACTAAAATTAACTAATACTTATTATGATACCGAAGATCATTTATTGAGACAAAATGGTTGTGGTTTGCGTATTCGAAGTACTGAAGATGGCCAAAATAAGTGTTATGAAATTACCGTCAAATCAAAGGGTAATTCTGTGAGTGGCTTACACGAACGAATTGAAATTAATCGGCCTTTACCTAATGACAAATTAGATTTAAGTGTGCTGCCCAAAGAGGCATTACCTGATGGTTTAATCCAGTTAAATCCACTTTTTACGACTAATTTTAAACGTCAAACTTGGTTGATATCATTTGCCAATAGTGAAATAGAAGTTGCTTTAGATATAGGCAGCATTACCTCAAACGGACAATCTAAACCAATACAAGAAGTTGAGCTTGAGATAAAACAGGGTAATAAACAAGATTTGATCAACTTTGCGGTTGAATTAAGTCGCTTTAGCTTACATCTGTTTTCTCAGAGTAAGGCTTCGCGAGGATATCGCTTATTTCTCAATGTACCTCTTACTCCTAGCGTTTATTCTCCACAAATAGAGCAGGATTTGCCAAGCCTACTAAACTTTTGGCAACAAAATGAAGAATATGCTTTAGAAAATAATGATTTAACTTATTATAAACAGTTACTTATTCAAATAAATGAAATATTAATAAATAAGAATTTTGAAATTGAGCCAGAATTTCAGCAGTGGCAAATGGCAATGCAACGTATTAACTCGATTAAAAATTTTGCTTATAGCGAGGTAAACACAAAATTCAAACTTAGGCTAATTTCAGAAATAAATAAAATATAGGTATAAAAATGAAATTGGAAAGGAATTTTTTTAAATTACCACTATTATTAGTTTTATTTTATTGGTTATTTAATATTTTATATATTGTTGTCTATTTCACTGGATTTGATGATTATTTTTTACTGTCAAATATGACAAGTAATCAACTTATTAAAAATTTAACTAAGCAAGTATTAATCAACTTCTATTACCAAATACCAAGCTCAATTGTTGTATTTGTATTTTCCATAGTATTATTTTATAAATATTCAATTAATCAGGTCAATTCGAGAAATATTACTAATACGTTACTTGTTGCTATATTAATTACATCAATGGATATTGCAGGGCGATGGTTTCTTTACAACAGTATTAATTCATGGGTTGAATCTAAAATTAATTACCTTTTCATGGATAGTTATTTTTCTCTACATAATGAGCTTATTAATTTTATTAAGATAATAACTATTTATATTTTTGTAACACTATGGACTTATTTTAGTATTAGATTGTTGAATAGATATTTTATTCATGACAATCACGAATTAACTCAATCAGAGAGTCAGCGGTTACATCTTGGAGTATTCATTTCGCTTTATAATTGTTATTTTAACAGCCTGTTTTTTCCCATTATTTTGTTTGATGGTGTACATTTCAGTTTCACAGGTATTATTATTAATATAGTTGGATTAGCTATATTTTTATTAATTACTAATTTGATCGGCTATTTTTTGTTAAGAAAATGTTTTACAGGTGTAACAGAAGTTTTAAACACAAAAAAGCTTATATTTAGTACGATAAGTATATTCATCTTCAACTGCATATTGGTAACAATAATTATTATGGTATCAGTTTCTCTTCATGAATATTTAGAAATATATTATAGATTATCCAATAATTTTTCATTGTGTTATACATGGACCATTATAGGAATCGTGTTTATTCTAAGCTCTATAATGGTTAGAATTATGACCAAACTGCTATTTTATTCAGAAAAAAATAGAATCAATATCACACAATAGTACAAGTTGTATATATGTATTGGTAAAGCGATTTATAAATTAGCTTCCAATACATAATCATCTTGAAAACTTACTCAAGATCTATGCCTTTCAAACTCAAATCAAAAACTCCTCATTTCAAAGTAAAAAAAACTAACACTTTATCGAAATTTATATTCGACAATTTTTATTGTCAGACAATAAAAGAACATTTAGTTAAATCATTAAATAACCGATATAGACATTAACTATTTTTTTTGATACTTTGTTATTTTAGGTAAATTTTATAAATAATAACAATAAGTTAACTTTTGTTAGGTTTGTTAAGATTTAAGTTAATCAATGTAATGATTAGTAAATACCAAATAAATGGAGTTTATGTGTTCAAAAGTAATTTAAATAAAATTGATCTCTTGATCAAATTAACACTAGGTACTTGTCTAGTTACACCTCATCTTGCAAGTGCTTTAACTATTATTGATGCATCTAATATTGGAACTCATACTAATAGTGGTATTGCCGTTTCTTCAACCGATGATATCATTATTCAAAATATAACAGGTGTTGCTGCGCCTCATATCAACATTACTAGCAACCAAGATTACGGTATTAAATCAGGATATAATGGTAAAACTTTAACCATTGATACCGGAACGGATGAATTTGTAATTCAAACTAATGCAACAGGTAATTATAATAAAATAAGTAACATCCATGTTCTTTCAAATGGGAAAGTCAATGCTTTAAGTGACATTCGCCTAAATGTTAAAGATGGTACCGGTATTTATTTTGCTAATAGGGGGAAAGCTGATTTTGATAAAAAGGTAACTATAATAGGGACCGGTACATCAAATGGCAGTTTCATTGGAATTCGAGCTTATAACGGTTCAAATTCATCAAAAACTGAAGGCAACTTCAATGGTGAAGTTAACATACAGTCAGTAGGAAATGGTAGTTATGGTATTTTATCCTTACTGAATAACGCACCAGATTCACTTGGTATAAATCTAAACTTTAACGAAAAAGTAACGATTAATATGAGTGGCAATAATTCGACTGGTGTTGCGTTCCAGGAATATGCTGGTGCTAACCCAAATGCAGACAGTGTTATTAAATTTAATAATGGATTAGATGTAACAACGGCTAATGGAACCGCTGTCTACATGGACCAAAAAGCAGGAAAATTATTCATTAATAGTGGCTCAAATGTTAATAACATTGTTTCAACTAGTTATAACAATTATAACGCAATACAGTCGACTGCTGGTGAAATAACTGTTAATGGTAAATCGAATATTAAGGGTGATATTTATGCAGCCAGTTCAGGACAGATTAATCTTGATTTAACTGATGGCTCGACATTATTAACTTCAATTGATAATACATCTTCATCTGCGAATAAAGGTACTATCAATGTCAAGATAGATGGTAGTCAAAGCCGATGGAATATGACCAATAGCTCATCTGTTGATTCCCTTACGTTAACTAATTATGCCAAAGTAAGTTTTGGTCATGATTATGCAACATCAAATACGATTCTTGATGGTTCAAATAACATGATTTTAAAGGCAAATTCATTATCTGGAAATGGGCTATTTGAATTGCGCACTTCCATCGGTAGTGGTTTTGCTAATGATTTACTTAAAATTACTGGCTCTTCACAAGCAACTGGTAATCACAATATCTCAATTAGAGATGACAATAATGGTTCAGCAACAGTTACAGGTAATGAAAAATTTACTTTAGTTGAAACTGAAGGTGGTGGTGCTAATTTTAATTTGACTTCACCATCAGTTGATATTGGTGCATACCAATTTAATACTCTAACTAAAGTTACTGATGAACGTAATAGTGGTTCAGAAGATTGGGTATTATCAGCTCAAAAGAAAACAGTAAATCCAACTAAGCCTAATTTAACCAATACAGCTCAAAATGCGGCAAATATTCTAAACTCCAGTTACTTGATTAGTTACATTGAAACACAAACTTTAATGCAAAGAATGGGTAAACTTCGTCAAGGCGAAACATCTGATGGTGATGCTTGGGGTCGTATTTATGGTGGTAAATTAAGTTCATTCAACGATAAACGTTTATCGAATTTTGATATGGATTATTATGGCTTACAACTTGGTGTGGATCGAAAAGTTGAAAATACAAATGGTGATATCTATTATGGTATCATGGGTGGTTTAAGCCGAGGAAATATAGATCATCATGTAGGTGATGGAAACACTAAAGGCTACTATGCAGCACTTTACGGCACATACCTAAACCAATCAGGGTTTTATATCGACGGTTTAATTAAATATATGAGAATGTCGAATAAATTTAATACTCGTACCGGTGGGGGTTATTTCGTAAAAGGTGATGGTAATACTAATGGTTTTTCAATAGGGACTGAACTAGGTCAACGATTCTATTTCAATTCATTACCAAATCAAGGTTGGTATTTTGAACCTCAAGCTCAATTAACTTATTCTCATCAAGGAAGTGCAGTCATCAATGCAACCAATGGATTAAGAACTAAATTGGACAGTTATAATTCATTACTCGGTAGAGCAAGTATTGTCCTAGGCAACAGCTTTACCCAAGATGATAATATAGTTGATGTATACCTAAAAACTGGTTATGTGAAAGAGTTTGATGGTGAAACATCTTATGTCTTTAACCATGTTGCAAAAGAAAAATATGATTTCGGTGGCAATTGGTGGGATAACGGTATTGGTGTAGATGTACAGTTTAACAAACAACACCATATCTATACAGATGTTGTTTATTCATTCGGTAATAAATTTGACCAAAAACAAGTTAACTTAGGTTACCGTTATAGTTTCTAATAATTAGAGACTATCTATTAATTTAAAAAATAGACATTAACTTAAAGTGACTACCCTGCGTAGTCACTTTATTCAATAAACAAGTCTCAACTCGTCTTTCAAATCGTTTTCATTAATTATCAGCTAACCAACTATTGAAATGATATCAATATTCTTTTTTACAATTTGTTTAATAAAAAGATATGTGAAGTTAAAAAGTCATTTATAATAGTTAATTAGGTGATTTTATCAACAAGTTTAAGTGAGTGCTTATTATGTCTCAGCCTATATCGCTAGTTTCACCATTAATTGCAGAGCAAAAACAGAAAATCACTTCGCAATTATCACAATGTGATTCAATTGCAGTACAAAATAATCTTGATATTTTGGTACAAAGTGATTTTATTGTTGATGCTTTTTATCGGTTTCCAGATTGGTTGACAGACATTATTAATAATCCTCCTCAAGCTGATGAAAGAAGTTACTATCAACAATGGTTAAATGAAAAGTTAGCATCGACATTTGATGAATTGGCATTAATGAAAGTTTTGAGATTATTTAGGCGCTATATTTTAGTAAGGCTTGAATGGTCACAATTAACGCAAACAAGTAGCGATGAACAAATTTTATTACAACTTACTGAGCTAGCTGAGGTGATTATTGTCACTGCACGAGATTGGCTTTATGATCTTAGTTGTAAAGAGTGGGGAACCCCTTGTAATATGCAAGGAGAGGCGCAACCTTTACTTATCCTAGGCATGGGGAAACTAGGTGGAGGAGAACTTAACTTTTCATCTGATATTGACCTTATTTTTACTTATCCTGAACATGGGCAAACACAAGGTGGTCGTCGCGAATTAGATAACGCGGTCTTTTTCACACGTTTAGGGCAGCGTTTAATAAAAGCTTTAGATCAAATTACTGAAGATGGTTTTGTCTACCGAGTTGACATGCGTTTACGTCCTCTAGGTGATGGCGGTCCACTTGTTTTAAGTTTTTCAGCGATGGAAGACTACTACCAAGAGCAAGGAAGAGACTGGGAACGTTACGCCATGGTAAAAGCGAAAATACTCGGTGATCAACAAGATTCTTACACTAAAGATCTTTACCAAATGTTAAAACCATTTGTATACCGCCGTTATATTGATTTTAGTGTCTTACAATCATTGCGAAACATGAAAGGCATGATTGAACGTGAAGTTCGTCGTCGAGGTCTAACCAACAATATTAAACTTGGTGCAGGTGGTATTCGAGAAATAGAATTCATCGTACAAGTATTTCAACTTATACGTGGTGGACGTGTGATTGGCCTACAAACACGTTCCTTGTTGACTGCTTTACAAGTGATAGAACAAGAATCCCTACTTAATGCTAATGAAGTAGATGCTCTACGTGAAAATTACTTCTTCCTACGTCGTTGTGAGAACCTATTACAGGCTATACATGATGAACAAACACAAACACTACCAGAAGATGAATTAGACCAAATACGTATAGCAATAGGCATGAATTTTAGAAGCTGGAATGAATTTGTATCTGAACTTACTAAAAGAATGCAATTTACTCGGCAAATATTTAATCAACTTATTGGTGATGAATCAACTGAATCAACACAAAATACGAACAACGATCACTATAATGACCTTTGGGTGCCTGATTTACAATTAAGTGATGTTACTTCAGTACTATTGAACTATTCACCTGATGATGCCAAACAGCTTTATCAAATGCTTTGTCAATTTCGTGATGATATCAGTAAACGGACCATTGGTGTTAGAGGGCGTGAAATCCTCGATCAGCTAATGCCAAAATTATTAGAATTAATTTGTAATGATAAGCATGCATTAATAATACTATCACGAATTTTACCGTTACTAGTCAATATTGTTAGCCGAACAACTTATTTAGAGTTACTGCTTGAATACCCAACGGCATTAAAACAACTAATTCGATTATGTAGTGCCTCACCAATGATTAGTGAGCAACTTGCACATTATCCAATCTTATTAGATGAGCTTATTGATATTCACTCACTTTATCAAACTGTTGCCCCTAATGAATATAAAAGTGAACTTTATCAATACTTACTTCGAATTCAGGTTGATGATGAAGAACAACAACTTGAGGCATTAAGACAATTCAAACAAATGCAACTCCTACATATAGCCGCTGCTGATGTTGAACATGTATTAAATACCATGAAAGTAAGTGATCATTTAACATATGTTGCAGAATCGCTTCTCGATTTTGTTGTTCAAATGGCGTGGAATCAGATGATTGCTCGTTATGGAAAGCCGGCACATTTAACCGATAATAAAAAAGGGTTAGTTATTATTGCTTATGGTAAATTAGGTGGTTGGGAATTAGGATATGGATCAGATTTAGATCTCGTATTTCTTCATGACTGCCCTGTTGATAGTATAACCGATGGTGATAAACAAATTGATAGCCGCCAGTTTTATTTACGACTGGTACAACGAATAATTCATTTATTCAATGTACGTACTAGCTTTGGTATTCTTTATGAAGTTGATGTTCGCTTACGTCCACAAGGGGATGCAGGACTATTAGCTTGTAGTTTGAGTGCATTTTATGACTACCAAATGAATGAGGCATGGACTTGGGAACATCAAGCATTAGTTAGAGCAAGAGCCGTTTATGGTGAGATTGAACTTATTAAACGCTTTAACGAAATTAGGCATACTGTTTTATGTAAAAACCGTGAAGAAAGAGTATTAAAAACTGAAGTTCGAGAGATGCGTGAAAAGATGCGGGCACATTTAGGCACAACAGCGCCACATCAATTTAATTTAAAAATAGATGCAGGTGGTATTGGTGATATTGAATTCTTATCACAATATCTAGTACTAAACTATGCACATCAATATCCTAAAATGACCACATGGAGTGACAACGTACGGATCTTGGAGCTTGCAGCTAACTATCAAATTATGGATAACCTAGAAGCCCAGCAACTCACTAAAGCTTATATTGATATGCGAAATGAAATCCATCAATTATCGTTGCAACTCTTACCGAGCATTGTTGATGACTCATGTTTCAAATTAGAAAAAGAGATCGTGAATCAAAGCTGGCTAAAATGGCTTAAAGACTAATTAGTTCTAATATACTTATAATTGTTTAATAAAGTTGGTTTGATTGAAGTGAAAATTTATGGAGTGTAATACCAAATGGCGACGATCAAAGACATAGCAAAACTTGCTGGTGTATCTCATGGTACTGTCTCAAATGTACTCAATGATCGTGGTAATGTCAGTTTAAAAAAAATCAAATTAGTTGAACAAGCGATTCAACAATTAGGTTATCAAATCAATTTATCTGCCAAAATTTTAAAAGAAGGTTCAAATAAGTCTATTTCAGTTATACTACCAAATATCACTTCCGAACAATATACTAATTTATATGATGGCCTGTTTAGTCAAGCCAACCGACTTGGTTATGAGCTTTCGCTTTATTTAACTTATGACTCTAAAGAACTGGAATTACAATTAATCCAAAAGGTAGCTGTAAAACGTGATCATGCAGTTATCGTTGTTAGTTCATTATCAGATGCTAACTCCTATTACCAAAAAATTAAATTACCAAAAGAAAAAATTATCTTTGTCTATCGAAAGCCTATCTCAGCATTGCAATTCATATCTCTTGATTATGAGAAAGCTGGACGAGATATTGCTAATGAATTAATCAAAAAAACGTATCGAAGAATTGGCTTATTTAGTAATTCAGAGCATCATACTCATACTAAAAACTTCAAAAAAGGTTTACTTAGCACGTTCAAAAAGCATCATTATGATGTGACATTGAATAGTATTGCATCTAAACCTTCTAATGGTACCTACAATTTAGCTTTTAGTTTTTTTGAAGATGAACAGGTTAATTATGATGCGCTAATTACCATGGATATGGAGCGAGCACATTTTATTCGTAATGCTAATTATTTTGGAAGTTTAAAATCTTGCCCACCCATTTATACATTAACCAATAACAGTTTTTTTTATGAAGATAACATTTATCAATACCATATGAACTATGGCATATTAAGTGAACAAATTATCAAACTAGTAGAAGGCAAAAACACAACCAATCTTGATAATAAAGGTTTTTCATTATTGCCTGATTTGAATTCAGAAAACTTAACTAAATCTTCAGAAACTATTAACTTTTTAATCTTACCCAGCCCATCAACGCAGGCGGTAAAAAAACTATTACCACATTTCCAAAAGACGAGCGGTATTGATGTAAATTTAATTATAAAACCTTTCGACGAAATATATCATATTCTTAATCAATTTGAACAACATCAGCAAATTGATATTATACGAATTGATATGGCTGGATTACCTTGGTTTGCACCATCGATATTCAAACCTTTATCAGAATTAGATATTAACTTGAATCAACTGTTTGCAAAATATCCACAAGAAATTGTAGAACGCTTTAGCTATGTAGATAATTCTGCTTATGCTATTCCTTTTGATCCTAGTGTTCAAATGCTCTTTTATCGCAAAGACTTATTTAATGATCCATTAATTAAGCGTGCTTATTTTGAAGCATATCGACAACATCTTAATGTCCCTAAAAACTTCAAAGAGTTCGATCAAATTGCGACCTTTTTTAATCAACAGCAAAATACGGAATCCCCAGTAGAGTTCGGTAGTTGTATTACGCTCGGTAATTATGAACTTATCGCATCTGAATTTTTAGTTCGCTATTATTCTCAAGGAGGAAAACTAATTAATGGCAATAAATTTGGTTTAAATACCACAATTGCTAGAACTACTTTAAATCATTTGCAATCATACATTAGCGTTGCCAAAAATATACAATCAGCTTGGTGGCAAGAATCAGTAAATTTATTTGAACAAGGCAAGCTAGCTATGTTAATTGTTTATATGAATTTATTTGGCTATATTAATCATCGTAATATATTGCCTTTGGTTGGATACGCTAAAGTACCGGGAAAAAAATCACTATTTGGTGGAGGTTCCCTTGGTATGTCAAAATATAGTCAAAAAAATGAACAAGTAAAAACCTTTTTTAATTGGCTTTACTCCAACGAAATCAGCGAACAAATAGCATTACTTGGTGGAGCAACCGCCCAAAATACTATTTTCCAAAATCATCGAATTATAAATAGTTATCCATGGTTACCAGTGGCGCAACAACAATATGCCAATGGCATTCGAGAAAATAGCATGACAGGTAGTGCTATTAATTTAAGACTGATTGAAAATATTATTGGAAAGTATTTGACACAGTGGATAACTAACCAATATAGTTCAAAACAAGTCATAGAGATGATTAATAGTGAGATAGAAAAAAGTATGGCTAATAAATAATTATTAGCCATATTAAAGTAAGAGTAAGAAATTAATCTGATTCTACTTTTTTAGGTGCCATGATGACATCTTTATCTTTAAAGAAATACCAGAAACCTACAGCAACAATTACAGCAACTACCGCAGGATAGATCCAGAACTCTTGCCATTGTGGACCAGCATTAGGTAATGTCTTCTCTGTAACAACGCGGTTATTGATAAAGCCACATACTGACGCAGCCATAAATACACCAAAGCCATTAGAAACAATAAAACGTAACCCTTGAGCTTGCGCTTTAATTTCTGGACCTGCTTTCTTATCAACATAGATATCACCAGCAGTAAAGAAGAAGTCCCAACAAATACCTTGTAACAATAGCGTACCAATAATATAGAAGAACATATTATTTTCTGATGTTGCGGCCAGTGATAACATCATGCTACGAATTACCCAACAAATTGCGCCGAATAAAATAATTTTTTTGAAACCAAAACGACCTAATAAGAAAGATAGAAGGAACATAAATAACACTTCTGTAGCGATAGCAATTTGCATCATTGAAGCAGGCTCTAAATCTAATACAGGTAAATATACTGGTAAATAAGCACTATATGCAGTTTTAGTTATCATTAGGACAAAAGTAGACAGCATAAAAATAGTGAAATACTTATCTTTGAAAAGTGATAATGCATCTAAACACATTGCATCACGGATTGAGAATTTCTTATTTCGACTTGTAGGTGGTGTGTTAGGTAAAGTAAAACAATAAATCCCATAAACCACAGATGCACCAGAAGCAAGTAAAAATGAGTTAATGGAGCTAGAAAAACCAGTATAACCAAGAATTAATCCTACAATCATAAAACCAATGGTGCCAAATACACGAATAATTGGGAACCAGCGCACACCATCTATATGCCTAAAACTAACGCTATTAGCTAATGCTGTTGTTGGATAAAATAATAAACCAACGATAAAAATCATGATTAAAAAGCCAGCAATATTGCCACTTTCAACAAAATTAGGAATGATAAATAAAACAACTGCATTGAGAATATGTAATATGCCCATCACTTTTTGTGATGCAATGAACCTATCAGCGATCATTCCAATGAAAAGTGGAGAGATAATAGTTGCGATTCCTAAAACTGAATAAGTCGAACCAACAATTTCTTTCAATCCATAAGCAGCAAGTACTGCCCCAATAACCATATTCCATGCACCTTGCACAAAATATTGTAAAAACATCATTACCAATAAACGTGGTATTTTAAACATATAAAGCTCCGTATTAAATCGTCTTCGTCAAGCCATCATAGGCTACTTCAATATTGTAAGGTTTGAATATTTCAACTAATTCATCATGCATAAAACCACTGCTATGAGAGTGGTGAGACGTGATAAGTTGAGTGTTTGAACTAAAAATACCATCATCCAACATGCGCTTTTGAGTAGCGATAACAGTTTCAATACTCATATGATTATTGGTCTTATCATTTTGTTTATATCCGTAAGTACACTCAAAAATAGCCATATCAATTTTTTTGCCACTATCTTTTAACCATTGCCAAGTGAGTTCAGGAAAATAGCCAGAGTCATGTCCGTGTAGAAACGTTTTTCCATCTTTCTCAATCAAGTAAATAAAGCAAAATTCCCATTTAGCATGATTAGCTAACAAAGCTGTAACGGTATAACCAGCTGAGGTTACAACAGTTTGAAATGGAACTAATAAATTAAATACAAAACGTTCAGGACTATAACCAGGTACTACATTCAAACAACCATTTATGGCAATATCATTTCCATAAACGTAAAGAGGGTGGTCGATATTAAAACCATAATCCACCATACGGCTAAATAGATCGCCCACATTAAAATGGTCAGGATGAGTATGAGTAAATAATAAGTCCTTTATTTTAGTAACATCAATGTTTTCTCTCATTGCTTGATAGCTATATTCCGGAGCAAAATCGATTTGCACAATATCATCAATAAGAATCGAACTTCGAGTTCTTATATTTTTACCTTTTTGAATACGAGATTTTTCACAAATCTGACATTTACAAAAAGGATTTGGGATACCTTCTGATGCAGCAGTACCCAAAAAATGTATTTTCACATTGTTCTCCTATGTTTATTTATTTTTCATATATCGTTATTTTATGAAAATTGGAACGTTTCAATTTTATTTTAATGTCATTAGAACCACAATAAAAATGGATTTTTTTTTGTCAATTCGTGAGCTAGATCAAAGTTTATATACAATCGATTATTGTTTTAATATCAGAAAGGATTATCGACGATATAGATTATCGCCGATAAAAAAAGAAATTAAATTGAAGGGTTTTTTTAGTTGGCTTCTTTCCAAAGAATCAGATTTTTATCATCTAGTTCCGATGTATCAAATCCGACCATAGCTGGTAACTCTTCATGATCAAATGCCAAATCACCACCATTAACATCAATATCACCTTTCTTAATACCTTTGAAATCATATAAATTGGTATCACATAAATGAGAAAGGGTAATATTCTGCGTGGCTCTGAACATAGTTTCTATACGACCAGGAAACTTCTTATCCCAATCATTTAACATCTCTTTGATCACTTGACGTTGTAAATTAGGTTGTGAACCACAAAGATTACATGGAATGATAGGGAATTGCTTAATTTCAGCATATTTTGCAATATCCTTTTCTTTGCAGTACGCAAGCGGTCGAATAATAATATGTTCACCTGAATCATTCATTAATTTTGGAGGCATCGCTTTAAGTTTTCCGCCATAAAACATATTTAAAAATAATGTTTCCAAAATATCATCACGATGATGCCCAAGCGCAATTTTTGTCGCACCGAGCTCAGTTGCTGTGCGATATAAAATACCTCGTCGAAGCCTAGAGCAGAGTGAACACGTGGTCTTGCCTTCAGGGATCTTTTCTTTAACAATACCATAGGTATTTTCTTGAACAATTTTATACTCAATACCTAAAGATTCGAGGTACTTAGGTAAAACATGTTCAGGAAATCCTGGCTGCTTTTGATCTAAATTGACTGCAACTAATTCAAATTGCACTGGTGCACTGATTTTTAAATTAATTAAAATGTCTAGCAATGTATAACTATCTTTACCGCCAGATAGACAGACCATTATACGATCGCCTTCTTCAATCATATTGAAATCAGCGATTGCTTCGCCTGTTAGGCGACGCAATCGTTTATGTAATTTATTTTGATTGTATGTATTCATCACGATTTAATAGATTATTCCGCTCGGCTCATATATCGGCGTTCAGCAATATGAATTTTAACTTTTTCGTGGTTATCAATATATTCAGGTACTTGAATAACAAGGCCAGTAGACAATGTTGCAGGTTTAGTACGTGCGCTTGCCGAAGCACCTTTTATACTTGGCGAGGTTTCAATAATTTCAAGTTCAACTGTTTGTGGTAATTCTAGAGCGACAACTTCATTTTCAGCCATCAAAACTTGAATTCCATCCATACCGCCTTCTGGGATAAAAAGAAGTTCTTCTTCAATTTGATCTTTCTTAAAAATAAACGGAGTATAGTCTTCATTATCCATGAATACATATTCATCCCCATCAATATAAGAAAAGCTTACAGGACGTCGAAATAGTTCGATAGTGTCTAAAACATCATCACCCTTAAAACGTTCTTCAACTTTACCTCCAGATTTAACATCGGTAAAACGCATTTTATAAAGTGTACTTGCACCACGAGCACTAGGGCTTTGTACATCAATTTCTTTTACAAGTAACAACTTACCGTTATAGGTGACAGCATCACCACGTTTAATTTCATTAGCTTTAGCCATAATAGATTCTTCATATTAAATAGAGTTAAAAATTAGCTCGCTATTTTACCCTTAACTTGCTATTGTCACCAATAAAATTTATAAAACAATCTTATCTAATCTCATGACTGAATCATTCCAATGTCGAAGAAACTGTGGGGCATGTTGTATTGCACCGTCGATCTCAACTGCTATGCCTGGTATGCCTAAGGGAAAACCAGCAGGTGTTGCATGTATCCATTTGGATGAAAATTTATTATGCAAATTATTTGGCCAATCAACCAGACCCCAAGTTTGTAGTCACCTAAGACCATGTTATGAAATGTGTGGAACAAATCGTAACCAGGCATTAGATTATTTAACTCAATTAGAACAGCTTACTAGCAACTAAGTATTGCTAATATTTAACATATCGGCTGTATTATTAGAATTATTTATCTCGCACATAAATTTTTTTGATACACTTCACGCACTTTAATTAGCTAATGATAAATATTTAAATAAATTAGCTTAAATCAGTTACTAAGCTACATCATATTAAGTGTAGTTAAAATAATTAGTAAGTTTAATTAACAAGAAGAAAATTGATATGACGAAAAAATTAAAGCGTGATTTGAAAGCTCGCCATTTAGCAATGATCGCTATTGGTGGTTCAATTGGTACTGGGCTATTTGTCGCTTCTGGTGCAACAGTTGCACAAGCAGGTCCAGGAGGCGCATTAGTATCTTATGCTATTATCGGCATAATGGTTTATTTTTTAATGACTAGCCTTGGAGAGCTAGCTGCTTATCTTCCCGTTTCGGGAACCTTTGCAACTTATGGAGCTCGTTATGTAGATGAAGCATTTGGTTTTGCCATTGGTTGGAACTATTGGTATAACTGGGCAATTACTGTTGCTGTTGACTTAGTTGCGGCACAATTAGTTATTTCCTATTGGTTCGATGCTGGTGCCTATAGTTGGTTATGGAGCCTATTGTTCCTAAGCATTATTTTTTGCTTAAACTATATTTCTGTAAAAGGATTTGGTGAAGCAGAATTTTGGTTTTCATTAATCAAAGTGGTCACCGTTATTTTATTTATTGTTGTTGGCTTATTAATGATAATTGGCATTTTAAAAGGTGCTGAAAATGCTGGTTGGCAAAATTGGAAAATAGAGGGTGCACCATTTGTCGGCGGATTCTCATCAATGATCGGTGTGGCGATGGTTGTTGGATTCTCATTCCAAGGTACTGAGCTAATTGGTATTGCGGCGGGAGAATCTAAAGATCCAGAAAAAAATATACCAAAAGCAATGAAACAAGTTTTTTGGCGAATACTGCTATTTTATATCTTTGCCATCTTAGTAATTAGTTTAATTATTCCATACACTGATCCTAACTTACTTCGTAATGATGAAACAGATATCAGCGTTAGTCCATTTACCTTAGTTTTCCAACATGCAGGATTATTATCCGCAGCAGCTATCATGAATGCGGTAATTTTAACATCGGTTCTTTCTGCTGGTAACTCTGGCTTATATGCTTCAACACGTATGTTATATGCATTAGCAAAAGAAGGTAAAGCGCCTAAGATTTTCAGTCGATTATCTTCAACAGGCGTGCCTGATATGGCGTTATTCGCAACTACATTAGTGGCTATGCTCTGTTTCTTAACGTCATTATACAAAGATCAAGAGGTCTATTTATGGCTACTAAATATGTCAGGTATGACAGGATTTATTGCATGGCTTGGTATTGCAATTAGCCACTATCGTTTTAGAATAGGTTACCTCACACAAGGACGAGATCTCAATAAATTACCTTACCGATCAAGTTGTTTCCCATTTGGTCCTATTTTTGCTTTTGTGCTTTGTTTGATTATTACACTCGGTCAAAATTATGAAGCATTTTTACAAGATACCATTGATTGGAATGGCGTTATTGCAACTTATATAGGTATCCCATTATTTCTTTCAATTTATTTTGGTTATAAGATTGTTAAAAAGACAAAATGGATAAAATACGATCAGATGGATTTTTCTCAAATGGACTAATCAATTCACATCTAGATTAGATTGCACTTCCGTCGACATCTGTCGACGGAATTGTATTAAGAAAGAGAAAATAACCAATAAACTGGTTAATAATACAAAAACAACAAGTGCGATAACGATATTAGCGACTACGGAATATGATACGTGCTTTTGAAAGATCGTAAGGTGTCATTTCAACAGTTACTTTATCGCCAGTAAGAATACGAATATAGTTCTTTCTCATCTTTCCAGAAATATGTGCAGTAACAACATGACCGTTTTCAAGTTCAACTCGGAACATCGTATTCGGAAGAGTATCAAGAATAGTACCTTGCATTTCAATGTTATCTTCTTTTGCCATTGGGGCCTCTTAAAATTAAATACAAATTAAATATACTCAAATCAATATTCCGATTTTCTTTATGTTTAATTAGAAAAGCGAATTTATCAACTAAAACACCAATTTTTGGTGTGTGCAAATTCATTGAATATGAGTATAGACACAGAACAGCTATAATCAGATTATCTAAATATAGCGGCAAAATAATGCCGAAAAAACTCACAGATGTAAAGTCATTTCTAACATTTCTTTGAATTATAAATTCCATGTTCATGTATGTAGTGCCAAACTTTGCTCGGTAACAACTTTTCACAGCATTGTTGATTATCGATATTTAGCCTTATTTCTGTCGCTGAAATCGATTCAAGTGGTGTATTAGCAAAATAGATATAACCATTTGGATAATGATGTAACGCTTGGCTATCTTTTGTTTGATGTTGATTAATCCATGCTTGCAAATTGCTATCATCGGTGGTTTGGGGATAACCTGGCCTTTTACAAATAAGCAAATGACAATAATCGAGCAACTTTTGCCACTCTTTCCAAGTGGGTAAATTAAGCAAAGAGTCTTGCCCTATAATAAAAGCCAAGCCTGATAGGGTACCATTTTGTTCACGCCATGCCCTAAGCGTATCAACAGTAAAAGAGGGTTGATTGATTAGCTGTGGTTCTAATTCTCGTGTATCGATGGAAAAAAGCGAATAATCAGATATAGCTAATTTTAACATAGCTAAACGTTGTTCTGTTGTGGCTTCTGGCTGTGGTTTATGAGCAGGAATTCGATTTGGCAATAAACTAATATTATTCAATCCAACCTCTTTGGCTAAGGCTAAAGCAGGGCGCAAATGCCCATAATGGATTGGATCAAAGGTGCCACCAAAGAGTGCCGTTAACAATTATCTAATCCCATAAACTGCATAGTTAAATTCAACAGAGCATCCCAAATAGGTAAATCATTATTATGTTTTAAGCTAATCTCGATTTCAGTTAAAGTGGCCAATAGAGCAAATAGATGCTTGATATCGAATCGACTTAAATAATCACTATACATCTTTCTTTTATTTTGCCAAATTCGATATTCGTCAAAAACTTGGCGCGGGGATTTTTCTGCTAAAGCCAATTTTAAATTGATCAACAAAATCAACTCACGTTGAATAATACGCAATAATATCAATGGCTCGAAATCATTCATTTTAAGCTGGTGTAACACATGCATTGCCCGCTTAGATTTATTGTAAACCATTGCATCAACCCAATGATAAGGCGAGAATATTGCTGAATCATTAATATTTGATTCTACTTGCTCATAATTAATAGTCTGATTAGGGTAAAGTAACTTTAATTGCTCAATAATTTGCGTTAAAGCCAACAAATTACCTTCATAATAATAACTAAGCAATTCAATTCCAGGTTGCTCAATTGTCATTTGCATTTGTTGCAAATAGGTTTTTATCCATGATGGTAATTGTGCTACTTCTGGCGTTGAACAATTCACAACCACTAAATTATCAGACAAGGCCTTATACCATGCTGAATTTTCTTGAGTCTTGGTAATCTTAACTAAGCTGATTATCAACCCGATATCAGGGGTTAACATTTCACATAACGTATTTAATTTTGTAGCAACTGAAACATTAAGCACACCTTCACCAATTTCTAAACAGAGCAAGGTTTTATTAGAAAACAAATTCATTGCCTGACAACTGTCATACATTGCCGGCCAATCAGTTTGAGCGTTTATCGTGAAAGAAAGTTGCTCGTCATATCCAGCTTGTTTAAAAGCTTTACGTAACTCAGTTTGCGCATAATGTTGCAAGTAAGGATCACTACCTAAAATTAAATAATAGGGTGATCCTAACTGATGGATGATTTTTTCTGCACTAATTTTTTTCATCGTTAATTAGGGGTATCAACCGATTTTAATTTACGGATGATCTGTTTTGCAGCCTGCTTATACATTTCGTCTTCAATTAGATTTTGCTCGACTGTTTTCGCAAGAGCTGCGGCTGGATTATCAAAGAACGTACGGAAAACACGAACATTAATTGGATGAATTTGTTCACCCGCAATTACTACTTGAGCTTGAATCGTTAGTACTAATTGATATTCTGCTGCTTTACCATCTTGATAAATGGATATGGTGCTTTTACTCAATGAATCACCCACTATTCTGAGTGATGGGTAATTGGCCGGATCATTAATATTAGCCAAAGTTACTTTATTATCGCGTAGCAACTCTTTAATATTTCTCGATAAACGACCATAAGGATCACCACTAACATATGAAAGCGTTTTAAATCGAGCAGGGACTTCAGTTTCATACTGCAAATGAAATCCACATCCCGTTAGCGATATCGCCAATAACATCAGTAAAGCTAAATATTTTTTCATTGGTATTACCACCTATATCCAAGTTATCCAACAATATTAACTTACAACCAGATTCAATAATTTACCTGGTACATAAATCACTTTGCGAATTGTGGCATCAGCTAAGTATTTTTCAATATTTGGCTCTTGTTTAGCTTGCTCTACAACATAATCTTGCTGAGCATCAGCAGGTACAGTGAATTTACCACGCACTTTACCATTGATTTGCACAACAATTAATTTTTCGTCTTCAACCATAGCTGACTCATCAGCAACTGGCCATGAAGCATTATCAATTGTTTCACTATGACCTAATGCTTGCCACATAACAAAACAAGCGTGTGGCATCATAGGATAAAGTAATCGAACTACTGCATTTAAAGACTCATCCATCAATGCGCGATCTTGATCAGTGTCTTGTGGTGCTTTTTGTAAGCGATTCATAAACTCCATCACCGCAGCAATAGCTGTATTGAAAGTTTGACGACGACCAATATCATCACTCACTTTAGCAATTGTTTTATGTAATTCACGACGTAAAGCTTTCTGATCAGCATTCAATTTAGCGATATCGAGCGCAGCAGTTTTACCAAGTTGAGAATGCTCAAAAACTAAACGCCAAACACGTTTAATAAATCGATTAGCCCCCTCAACACCGGATTCTTGCCATTCAAGCGTCATATCAGCTGGGGATGCGAACATCATAAATAAACGAACAGTATCAGCTCCGTATTTTTCTACCATCTCTTGAGGATCAATACCGTTGTTTTTCGATTTTGACATCTTAGTCATACCAGCATGAACAAGTTCATTGCCTTTACTATCTATTGCTTTAGCAATACGGCCTTTATCATCACGTTCAATGGTCACCTCGGTTGGTGAAACCCAAATACGCTCGTTAGTTGGGCTGGTATAATAAAAAGCATCAGCTAAAACCATACCTTGGCAAAGTAAACGTTTAGCAGGCTCATCTGATTTAACCAAACCGAAATCACGCATCAATTTATGGAAGAATCGGAAATAAAGTAAATGCATAATCGCATGTTCGATACCACCAACATACTGATCAACAGGTAACCAATAATTAGCTGCGTTTTCATCTAACATACCTTTGTCATAATGTGGGCAAGTATAGCGAGCATAATACCAAGATGACTCCATAAAGGTATCAAAAGTATCTGTTTCTCGAAGGGCTGGTTGACCATTAACAGTTGTTTTTGCCCACTCGGGATCGGCTTTAATAGGACTGGTTATCCCATTCATTTCAACATTTTCAGGTAAAATGACGGGAAGTTGATCTTCAGGTGTTGGGATCGTTGTACCATCTTCAAGCGTCACCATTGGAATCGGCGCTCCCCAATAACGTTGGCGAGAAACACCCCAATCGCGTAAACGATAATTCACTTTACGGTTACCAATACCTAACGCAATAAGTTTATCGGCGATAGCATTGAAAGCTTGATCAAAATCAAGACCATCAAACTCACCTGAATTAAATAATTTACCGTGCTCAGTATAAGCTTGTTCAGAAAGGTCAGGAGCTTGCCCATCTTGATTCAAGATAACTGCTTTAATTGGTAAATTATATTTTGATGCAAATTCATAATCGCGTTCATCGTGACCCGGTACAGCCATCACAGCACCAGTACCATATTCAATTAATACAAAATTAGCGATCCAAACTGGAACCTTATTACCGGTTAATGGATGGATGGCAAAAAATCCAGTCGCCATACCTTTCTTTTCCATTGTAGCCATATCAGCTTCAGCGGTTTTCGTGGTTTTACATTCAGCAATAAACTCAGCAATTTTAGGATTGTTTTGCGCAGCTAATTGAGCAAGAGGATGCTCAGCCGCCACAGATACAAAACTCACACCCATTAACGTATCCGGGCGAGTAGTATAAACACGTAACTTATCGTTATAATTTTCAACAGCAAAGTCAAATTCCACCCCTTCAGAACGACCAATCCAGTTACGTTGCATGGTCTTAACTTGTTCTGGCCAACTCTCAAGAGTATCTAAATCATTCAATAATTCATCGGCATAATCAGTGATTTTAATAAACCATTGTGGAATCTCTTTACGCTCAACCGGAGTATTACAACGCCAACAACAACCTTCAACTACTTGCTCATTAGCTAGAACAGTTTGATCGTTAGGGCACCAGTTAACAGCTGAAGTCTTTTTATAAACTAAACCTTTCTCAAATAATTTAGTAAAAAACCATTGCTCCCATTTGTAATACTCAGGACGACAAGTAGTAACCTCACGGTCCCAATCATAACCAAAACCAAGTAATTGCAACTGCTTCTTCATATAAGCAATATTTTCATAAGTCCATTTAGCTGGTGCTGTATTATTTTTAACGGCTGCGCCTTCTGCTGGCAAACCAAATGCATCCCAACCGATTGGCTGTAAAACATTCTTGCCGTTTAAGCGTTGATAACGTGAGATCGTATCACCGATTGTATAATTACGGACATGACCAAGATGCAAACGACCTGAAGGATAAGGAAGCATTGACAAACAGTAATACTTCTCTTTAGATGGATCTTCAGTAACGTGGAAAGTTTTCTCTTCTTGCCAATGTTTTTGTACTTTGGCTTCAATTTCATCTGGGCGATATTGTTCTTGCATGACGAATTAATGTCCTATCTATTATTGCTAATAAAAAATAATTTGCTAATTGTATTGGTTATTGGCACGTTTTACAAACGATATATGAAACAAGGAGGAGGATTTGATACCAATATTTATATGAATTAAAATCAATAAAGTTATAAATAAAAAAATAATCTTTGCTTCTCAATATATTTAAAAAACTTAAGATATATTTCTAAAAAAATATCAGGAATGGCTTATGGAAAATCGTACATTTGAATTTCGTTGTTTTACTCGGCGCTCATTTATAAGTTTAATGATACTCATTTTTTGCTTTGGTGTTTTAGTCTTTGGTTGTCTCTTGTATTTATTTGCATTATTCTTTAGTGAGATGATTCCCAACCAATACTTTGAAATCATTTTTATTGTTGGACTCCTTGTTCCGGAATTATTTTCTGTCTTTCTGTTTGCTATATGTATTGCTCGCTTGTTCCGTAAAAAAATGACGATTAATGTCAATTCATATTCGATTAATATTGATGACCATAAAAAATTGAATCAAACGTTTCAATGGTCAGCATTACAAACAGTAATGATGTTTAAAAGTACCGTAGTGCTATATCACACGATTATTTTGGAGTTTGACAATAAGCTTATTAATATGATGGTGGCAAAAACTATCTATTTGTCCAAAAAAGATATTGATCAATTTCTTCAATTTATACAATATGTCGATGAACAAATTATAAAGCCAGATTTTACATTATCCTCATCGGATACAACGTTATCAACTAAACTTACCCAAGAACTAACAAAAGCATTAACAAATAAAAATTATGATCATGGAGAATACCGTTATTTATATGTTAGAAAGTAACTCATGGGCATTTATCGTTTATAAATTAATGATAAAAAAATGGCTATTTAAATGTTTAAATAGCCATTATTTTTTAGAACTGAACTAAATTAACCACCATTAAATACACTTAAGAAGCGAGAAAAGTAAGACTTTTTCTCTTCAACTGGCATATTTTCAAGATTAGCTTGTATAAGTTTATCGACTTTTTGGCTTTCGTCAGTCAAACCTAATTCATTATAAGCATTACTTAATAACGATAATGCTGTTTTTGTTGAATCAGTATCTGGAAATAACGCTAACATTTGAATGACTCGATTTACCACGGCAACATAAGCGCCACGGTTAGTATAATATTGAGCCACTTTTAACTCATAGCGAGCGATACGGTTCTTTAAATATACTAAACGTTTTTTTGCATCAGCGGCATAACTGCTCGTTGGAAAACTAGAAACCAAATAAGTAAAATCTTTAAATGCTGCCATCGCAAATTCAGGATCACGATCTGAACGATCAACATTAAACCAACCCTGAATAGTATTATCATTTTGCGCCATATTGTTAATACCGCGCATATAAATCACCCAATCGATATTCGGATGGGTTGGATTTAATTTTAAAAAGCGGTCAATTGACGCAATGGCCATAGGATAATCCGCATTTTTATAATAAGCATAAATCAAATCGAGTTGGACTTGTTGTGAATAAGGTCCAAAAGGATAATTTTTATCAATCGTTTCTAAGACAGTAATACTCGATTTTAAATTCCCACCTTCAAGCTCAGTTTTGGCTTTATTGTGTAACTCAATTTCTGATACATTTTCGACATCAGGCTTTGTACTCGTACAACCAATTAGCGCGCTACTTAAAGCGATGGCTAACAAAGTATTTAAACGAAGTTTCATTCAGTTTTAATCCAAAATATAATTAAACATTAAAGGCAATGATTAGTATATAATACTCTAAATCATAACAGCTTAAAATAGATAAATTACACATGCACAAGTTAAAACTTTCATCAGAAATAGAACCAACACAACTTGGAATGCGTCTGGATCAAGCTTTATCGGAGCTTTTCCCTGATTACTCAAGATCTAGAATTAAAGAATGGATCGTCAATAATCACGTGTTAGTTAATAATAATATTGTAAATAAACCCAAAGAAAAAGTTCTCGGTGGAGAAAAAATTACTATAGACGTTGAAATCGAAGAAGAAACATATCACCAACCTGAAAATATCGAACTCAATATTGTTTATGAAGATGATGATATCTTGGTTATCAACAAACCTCGAGATCTTGTTGTTCACCCCGGCGCAGGTAACCCAAATGGTACAGTGCTAAACGCATTGCTTTATCACTATCCTGATATTTCAAGAGTACCAAGAGCGGGTATCGTTCATCGCTTAGATAAAGACACAACTGGGCTAATGGTCGTTGCTAAAACCATCGAGGCACAAACCCATCTAGTTGAATCGCTACAACATCGTGAAATCACACGTGAATATGAAGCGGTAGCGATGGGAATCATTACAGCAGGTGGCACAATCGATCAACCGATCACTCGCCATCCTACTAAGCGAACGCATATGGCCGTATTCCCGACAGGAAAGCCAGCGGTAACCCATTATCGAGTCATGGAAAAATATCGACTTCATACTCGACTACGGCTAAGGCTAGAAACTGGCCGAACTCACCAAATTCGCGTGCATATGGCTCATATCGCTCACCCCCTAGTGGGTGACCCACTATATGGTGGACGACCAAGACCACCAAAAGGCGCGAGTGAATCCTTTATCCAAACGCTACGCGAATTTGATCGTCAAGCTTTACATGCAACAATGCTACGTTTATATCATCCAATTACAGGTGAACTAATGGAATGGCATGCGCCAATACCGGATGATATGTTAACATTAATTCATGCGTTACAAGAAGATACAGAACTTCATAAAGATGAACTTGATTGGTAAATAAAAATGATTAAATCAATATATCCTTATTGGCCTGCACCGAGTAATGTTCGTGCTTTCACCTCCACTCGCATTGGAGGGGTAAGCCTTCCCCCTTTTGACAGCTTAAATTTAGGCAGTCGAACAGGGGATGACTTAAATAATATCGTAGAAAATAGAAATCGCTTAATACAAGCGGAAAAAGTGCCAAGTGAACCTTACTGGTTAAATCAAACACATAGTACAACTGTCCTAGATATCACAAAAGTAAAACCTGCAATTAATACGACACGATTTGAAGCTGATGGCTCCTACACTAAGCAAGCTAATCAAGTCAGTGTAGTTTTAACTGCTGATTGTATGCCGGTACTATTTTGCTCAGTTAACGGCGATCAAGTAGCTGCTGCTCATGCGGGTTGGCGAGGACTATGCCATGGTATTTTAGAAGAAACCGCAAAAAAATTTCAATGCAACACCAATGAAATTCTCGTCTGGCTAGGACCAGCAATCAGTGCACAAAAATTTGAAGTAGGTATTGAAGTTAAAGAACAATTTGAAGAGTATGACAAAAATGCTCACCATGCATTCAAATTTATCGAAGGCAAAAAATATCTGGCCGACCTTTACATGATAGCTAAACAGCGATTAAACGCGATCGGAATTACTCAAATTTATGGTGGTAATTATTGCACGTATACTGAGCGCGATCTGTTTTACTCCTATCGAAGAGAAAACAAAACGGGAAGAATGGCGACAATGATATGGTTTGAAGAAAAGTGATAAACCACTAGTTTAATGGCAGTTAATAAAAAACTACTCAATATTAGCAAACTTATGAGTCTGCAAACTTAACAGCCATTTGTTATCGATACGATTATGGTTAATCTGACCTAACAACTCAATGGTATCAAACATATTCATCTCACCATTTATCTCGCAAGGAGACAAATAGTAACGCTTAGCTTCAATATGCTGCTCAATGAAGTGACAAAAATCGATAAAGCCCGCTTGTTTTTCAGCGACGATTCGAACTTCATTGGCAGTTGATTGCAGAATGTTTTGGTAACGGCTTTGATAACAAAATTTAGGACTCAGTGCAACATAATCAATTAATGGATCAACCTTACCCAGCCCATTACTCTCAATAGCAATATAATAACCAGCCTGCTTCAAATGGGACAACAATATAGGTAAATCTCTAACCATAGTAGGCTCACCGCCAGTGATAATAATATTAGAACTCTTATATTGCCCGACCATCGCCAGTAATTGCTCTAACGAAAAGCGCTTAAAATGACGAAAATTAGTATCGCACCAACTACAATTCAAATTACAACCAGCAAAACGAATAAAAATAGCAGGCATACCCGTATTATAACCTTCGCCCTGTAAAGATTCGAAGATTTCAACAATGCGATACTCAATCATTTTTCGCTCCGATGATACTCACAATAAGAAGAGGGGGTCTCCCAAAGCTTAATCATCGACACCGGCAAAAACTGAGACAAACGTTCGAAAATAAATTTACTCATTCCTTCCGCTGTAGTACGGCAAGGAAAAGCAAAAACTTTACGCTCCATTTGTTCTAAAAGCATAGCTATTTGGCGTTCATTAGCATTATCTTGATGATAAAGATAAGCATGATCCAATTGATCAACAATCTGCTGTTTTACAATCAACTTAAGATCAGCATAATCCATTACCATATCAGCGCTGGATCCACTGGAAATAAGATCATCGCTGATCTCGACTAACAAACGGTAGGTATGACCATGAAGGTTATGACATTTTCCATTATGCCCATCAAGCATATGACAAGCATCGAATTGAAACTCTTTAGCAATTTTAAACATATAATTTCCTAGTTTTTTTACGTGGGATGGATCACGAACCACGGTTGGCTAACTTAAAAGCGAGGCTAATATAAAGGATAAAAACCCATGTGTCACCCAAATTTTCTCAACCTTATTGATTAATCGATGATTTTTCAAGCTACTTTATCTTTCGCAAAGAAACGAGTAATATATATACAGCTTTGTTTCAAAAAATCGTCAAAAATATTGTTAATCAGCTCTTGAAATTTATTCTTCCACACTTATTTAGTGAATATGCAAATGGATTGAATGTTTTAAACATTTAAACCAAATCTATTGCTTAGGAGATAAATAATATGAGGTTAGATAAACTCACAAACAAGTTTCAACAAGCTTTAGCTGATGCTCAATCAATGGCATTAGGTAAAGACAATCAATACATAGAGCCTATACATGTGCTATCAGCCATGTTAAACCAAGAAGGAAGCAGTATAAATCCATTACTCGCTGCTTCAGGCGCGAATGTTGCGACATTACAACAAGAACTAAATCAAGCAATCGAACGCTTACCACAAGTTCAAGGTATCGGTGGTGAAGTTATACCATCACAAGAATTTATTAAAATCTTAAATTTATGCGATAAATTATCCCAAAAAAATGGCGATAGCTACATCTCGTCTGAACTATTTATATTAGCGGCATTAGATGAAAAAGGAAGCCTAGCAGATATCTTAAAAAAAGCAGGCGTTACTAAAGAAAAATTTAGCCAAGCTGTTAACCAAGTGAGAGGAAGTGATAACGTGAACGATCCTAATGCTGAAGATCAACGTGGTGCATTAAAAAAATACACCATTGACCTAACTGAACGCGCAGAACAAGGAAAACTTGACCCAGTAATCGGTCGTGATGAAGAAATTCGTCGCACAATACAAGTATTACAACGTAGAACTAAAAACAACCCAGTACTCATTGGTGAACCAGGTGTTGGTAAAACCGCTATTGTTGAAGGACTTGCACAACGAATTGTTAACCGAGAAGTACCAGAAGGATTACGTAACAAACGCGTATTATCATTAGATATGGGGGCATTAATTGCTGGTGCTAAATATCGTGGTGAATTTGAAGAACGCTTAAAAGCGGTATTAAAAGATATTGCCAAAGCGGAAGGCAGCATAATTTTATTTATTGATGAAATTCACACTATGGTTGGTGCAGGTAAAAGTGACGGGGCGATGGACGCTGGAAACATGTTAAAACCAGCATTAGCTCGAGGTGAACTACACTGCGTAGGAGCAACTACACTTGATGAATATCGTCAATACATAGAAAAAGATCCAGCATTAGAACGTCGATTCCAAAAAGTCTATGTAGCAGAACCAACAGTTGAAGACACGATCGCAATCTTACGTGGCTTAAAAGAGCGCTATGAACTGCATCACCACGTACAAATTACTGATCCAGCCATTGTCGCTGCTGCAACTTTATCGCATCGTTACATCTCTGATCGAATGTTACCCGATAAAGCGATCGACTTAATCGACGAAGCAGCATCAAGCATCCGTATGCAAATGGATTCAAAACCAGAATCATTGGATCGACTTGAAAGACGTATTATCCAACTCAAACTTGAACAACAAGCGCTCAAGAAAGAGTCTGATGATGCAAGTAAAAAACGACTAGAGATGTTAAACGATGAACTTGCTGAAAAAGAAAAGGATTATGCATCACTTGAAGAAGAGTGGAAGTCAGAGAAGGCTGCACTTTCGGGCACTCAAAATATCAAGGCGGAGCTGGAAAAAGCGCGTACCGAGATAGAACAAGCTCGCCGAATGGGTGACTTGAACAAAATGTCCGAATTACAATATGGCAAAATTCCAGAGTTAGAAAAGAAACTGGCTTCTGCAACGCAATTAGAAGGCAAAACCATGAAGTTATTGCGTAACAAAGTCACCGATAACGAAATTGCCGAAGTACTATCTAAAGCAACGGGTATTCCTGTATCAAGAATGCTTGAAAGCGAAAAAGATAAACTACTTCACATGGAAGAAGCCTTACACAAACGTGTAATCGGTCAAGATGAAGCGGTTGTTGCTGTTGCTAATGCGATTCGTCGCAGTCGAGCAGGACTATCTGACCCTAACAAACCAATTGGATCCTTCCTATTTTTAGGACCAACAGGGGTAGGTAAAACTGAACTTTGTAAAGCCTTAGCTAACTTCATGTTTGACAGTGAAGATGCAATGGTTCGAATTGACATGTCCGAATTCATGGAAAAACATTCCGTGGCTCGATTAATTGGTGCGCCTCCTGGATATGTTGGTTATGAAGAAGGTGGCTATTTAACTGAAGCAGTAAGACGTCGACCTTACTCCGTCATCCTACTTGATGAAGTTGAAAAAGCACACCCAGATGTATTTAATATTTTATTACAAGTGCTTGATGATGGCCGATTAACTGATGGACAAGGCAGAACTGTGGATTTTAGAAACACAGTCATTATCATGACATCTAACTTAGGTTCAGACCTAATTCAAGGTCACGTCGAACTAAGTTATGACGAAATGAAAGCTTTAGTTATGACAGTGGTAACCCAACATTTCAGACCGGAATTTATTAACCGAATTGATGAAACAGTGGTATTCCACCCACTAGGTCAAGAAAACATTAAAGCAATTGCAAAAATACAACTCGCTCATGTTGAAAAACGCCTAGAAGAACGTGGATATGAAATGGATATCTCTGATAGTGCACTAGAACAACTTGCCAAAGTTGGCTTCGACCCAATTTATGGTGCAAGACCATTGAAACGTGCAATACAGCAAGAGATTGAAAACCCACTAGCTCAACAAATTTTATCGGGTAAATTAGTGCCTGGTAAAAAGATTCATCTAGACGTAGATGATGGAAATATTGTTGCAAAACAATAAGGTTACTTACTTATTGCGTCGAATAGGCAACAATATAAATAAGCCAAAAAGCCTGAAAAGAAATTTTCAGGCTTTTTTATCACAAAAATTGCCGCCATGTCCATCTCAATTAAATAAAAAAAAGTTGAGGAGCGGGGTTTTTGAGGTGTTAATTGCAGGAATAATTAGAAAATAAAAGTCCTGAAAGCTTCTTGTCAGACTTTTTTGTAGAAAATCTTAAAACTTAAAATTGACAGTTCAACTAATTAGAAAAAATTCTTATCTTAAATTTATAACCTAAATTTATCACCTAAATAACCGCCTTATTGACTATAAAAATTGGTAATATTTTGGGTTTAATCCTTTCAATTAATAAAAAAGATGGAATTAAATGTTCATCTCTATTTCGGCTTTATCATATTGTTTCTCTATAGAGAATTTGGCAAAATGAATAAAGAGCCAGTTAATTCATTCTAAAGGACGCAAATATGATCAAGTTAATCATCACTGATTTAGATGGAACATTCTTAAATAGCCAAGGCGACTATGACCGAACATTATTCACTCAAGTCTATGACCTTATGGCAAAACAAAACGTCCAATTTGTTGCATGTACTGGAAAACAGTGTGAACGAGTAGAAGAACTCTTTGCCGATTATCTCGATAAAATTTGGATAGTAGGCGATAGTGCCACCACAATCAAACATAAAGGTGAATTTATCTATCGCTCTTTTATCGAAAATCAACTTGGTCAACGTATCATCAAAACCCTTGAACAAGCCAGTCAAGAGCATGTCATCATTGCATGTACTGCAAAAGGTGCAGTAATCAAATCTAATTTGCCTACACATCTAAAACAAAAAGTCCGAGGATCGTATGCAACAATCATCGAAGTGGATGATTTTAAAACTGTCGCTGACGACTTTATCAAAATTACCGTGTATGACGAAAAAGAACAATGCCCACAAACACGCAAGCATTTAAGACCGTATGATAATGACGTCTACATCGTCGTATCAGAAGCTGCTTGGATAGATATCACAGAACACAACGTCCACAAAGGCAACACTATCAAAAAACTACAACAGATCCTAAATATCACCTATCAGGAAACAATGGCATTTGGTGATGGGCTCAACGACATAGAACTGCTCGAACAAGCCAATTACAGCTTCGCAATGCGTAATGCTTTCGACGAAACTAAAGCAGTAGCTAAATTTATTACTGGTTCAAATAATGAAAGTGCTGTAATGACAACAATACAACTTATGTTAGCGCTTCAATAAAAAAATTGAGGAGCGGGGTTTTTAAGACTTCAAAAACCCCGCTCCTCAACTTTATTTATTCTTAATTTGCCATTGATTTATCTCATCTAAAAGCAATCATTAAAATACTACTCAGATTAAATCATAGTCATATAAACCTGATTATTGAGTAAATTCTTCGGATCAAACTGTTGCTTGATAGCGTGCATAAGTTGGCGATTGGCTTTGGGAATAGCATCATTATAATAGCTCACTTTCGCTGTACCAATGCCATGTTCTGCCGAAGGTAATCCACCAAGTTCAAGGCATTTTTGATAAAGAGCTTGATGAACTTGCTGTAGATCGGTATCCCACTGTTTATCATCACGATCATCACGCAAAATGCATAGATGAATATTTCCATCACCAGCGTGACCAAAGGCTAACATGCGTACCTTGGTTTTTGCTTCAAGCTGTTTGGTGAAGTGAATAAAATCGGCAATACGATTTATTGGAACCACAATATCAATCGGATCTTGTTCGGTCACTGCCTCAACCGCTCGCACCAATGAACCGCGAATCGTCCAAATTTGACTAGCCTGATTGCTATCTTCAGCAACAAAATAGTCACAGTCACCTAAATTCGCTAATAATTGCTTTCGTTGCTGTTCGATGGATTGTTGATCTGATCCATCAAGCATAATAATCAAATAAGCTTGGCTATGAGGTAGTGGGAATTGAAATCCTGAATACTTTTCGCCCCATTGTGCAACTTTACGTTCCACAAACTCTAGCGCGGTTGGCGTTAGGGTATGTAAAATGTTTGTGATACTGGCAATAGCCTGCTCAATAGTATTAAAACCAACAACAAATGTTTGAGATACTTTCGGCTTGGCGATCAGTTTTAACGTACATTGGGTAATGATGCCTAAAGTACCTTCACTGCCAATAAACAGATGCTTTAAAGCAAGCCCAGTATTGTCCTTAACATTTTTGCTGCCAATATTTAACACACTCCCATCTGCCATCACCACCTCAAGTGCTTGCACATAGTCACGAGTTACACCGTATTTTACCGCACGCATCCCTCCTGCATTAGTACTGATATTTCCGCCAATAGTGGAGGTTTTAGCACCCGGATCAGGTGGATAAAAAAGATCATACTGCTCAACAAACTGTTGTAAATCCTGCAATAAAATGCCGGGCTGTACCGTAATAGTGAAAGTTTCCTTATCTAACTCAACAATCTTATTCATCAATGATAAATCAAGAATAATGCCACCATTAGGAATGGTTGAACCCACTAAATTCGTCCCAGCACCGCGAGTGGTAATATTCAGATTATTGGCATTGGCAAATTTAACCACATCCGCTACTTCTTCGGTCGTTTTAGGATAAACTAATATATCAGCCTGCCCATATTTAAGCTTTAAACCATCGGTCAAGTAGGATTGTGGGATGGCATCTGCCAAAACAATGCGTTTTGAATCTTTAATGATAAGATTGTTCATACTAAATTACCCACTATTTATAACTTCTATCAAAGTGATTGGCTAACTCGTCACCGAGGTATTGAATCACCATCACAATAAAAATAAGAATAACAATACACAAAATAAGCACCTCGGTTACATAGCGTTGATAACCATAACTGATCGCCAAATCACCAATACCACCGCCACCAACAACCCCAGCCATTGAGCTAAAGCTGATAAGTGAAATTGTGGTAACTGTTGCGTGTCGTATTAATTGCGCCATTGCCTCAGGAAACAATATCCCAAAAATAATACGCATATGTGATGCACCACTTGCTACCGCAGCTTCGATCACGCCTTTATCAATTTGGCTAAAAGCGTTTTCGGCTAACCGTGCATAAAATGCAATAGCGGCAAGTGAAAGCGGTAAAATTACCGCTTTAGGACCCACTGCGGTATCAACCAACAGCGCGCCTAAAGGTAACACCGTAACCATTAGGATTAAAAATGGAATTGAACGGGTTGCATTGACGATAAAATTCGCAATACTGTTAATGATTCTATTTTTAAAGAAGAATTGATTTGACATTAAAAACAGCAATAATCCGATTAATGTGCCGAAGATCAAACCAGCTAATAATGACCAACTTACCATAATGAATGTCTCGTAAGCGGCTTTCCATAACATTTGCGCTATTTCGTTAATGGTGAGTTTAATCATTAGTTTATTTCCTCAATAATGACTTCTTGATCGGCCAATTTGGTGATTAAATTTTGGATATTAGTCGATTCACCAATCAGCTCGATCACCAAATTACCTAAAGCTTGATTGTCGAAATATTCAATAAACCCATGCAAAATATTAAATGACACACCCGTTTCAATCGCTGATTGATACAGAATTGGCTGGGTAGTGTTTTCATTAATGTAGCGCAAACGGACCAATTTTCCTTTTACATTTTGCTTTATAATATCTGGCAAATGGGTATTTTCATCGATATTAAGAAATTCTTGTGTGAATGGCTGTTTAGGGCAAGCAAAAAGGTTGAATGTGGTATTCATTTCGACAATTTCACCTTGTGACATTACTGCAACTCGGTGGCAGATTTTTTTAACCACATCAATTTCATGGGTGATTAAAACAATAGTTAAACCAAATTTTTGATTAAGCTGTTTTAACAAATCAAGAATCGCGCTGGTAGTAGTTGGATCTAAAGCACTGGTGGCTTCATCACACAACAAAATTTTGGCATCATTAGCCAGCGCTCTGGCAATACCGACTCGTTGCTTTTGCCCACCACTGAGTTCAGCAGGGTAGGCATTCGCTTTATCACTTAACCCAACTAAAGCAAGCAATTCGTTGACTCTATTTTTAACCGCATCGCCTTTTTTACCAGCGGCTTTAAGCACAAAGGCAATATTTTCATAAACGGTTTTTGATGATGCTAAATTAAAGTTCTGAAAAATCATCCCAACATGAAAACGAAACGCTTGCAATTCACGCCCACGTAAGGTTTGTATATCAACACCATTAATAATAACTTGCCCGGACGAAGGTTCAGCAAGCCGATTAAGCGTTCTTACTAAAGTACTTTTTCCCGCACCGCTCGAACCAATGATCCCGAAGATCTCGCCTTGATTGACATCAAACGAGACCTTTTTAACCGCTTCAACAACTTGATCTTTGGCTTTAAATCTTACAGAAACATCTTTTACTTGAATTAAAGTCTGCATAATTAAAATAACTGATAATCAGGTTTTTGGAAGGTATAGAAAATACCGTTTTTATCATTAATGACTTGAGCAAACTCAGGTGATTTAAGCACGTCGATAATGTCTTTACCTAATGTATCTTTTGATTCAGTGCGAATCGCAATAACATTTTTATGATCTTTATCTAACACTTCATGATAAAGCGCCTTAGAAAGATCTAAACCCGCACCAATTGCATAATTACCATTAACCACTGATAACGCAACATTGTCAAGCGAACGTGGAGTTTGTGGTGCTTCAATTGGCACAATCTCTAAACCATAACGGTTTTCGATAATGTTTTTAGGGGTTAAATTGTTTTTATCCACATTTGGATCAAGCTTAATCAACCCAGCTGCTTCTAAAATGCGTAACGCGCGAGCTTCGTTAGTCACATCACTTGAAATAGTCACTTGATCGCCTTGTTTTAATTGCGAAAAGTCAGTAATTTTATTTGAATAAATTCCTGCGCCAGCTGTTGGTACAAAACCAATCGCCATAATATCTAAATTACGCGCTTGCTTAAAATTATTAAGATAAGTTAAATGTTGAAATAAATTAACATCAATATCTCTATTTGCTAATGCTAAGTTTGGTTGAACATAATCGCTAAATTCACGAATTTCGATATGGTAACCTTTCTTTTCTAATCCAGGCGCAATAGCTTGATTAAACATGTCACCATAAGGACCAGCTGCAACACCAACAGTAATTTGATTCTCTTTTTTAGCATTATCACAGCCAGTTAATACTGAAGTTAAAATGACTAAACTTGCCACAATTAATTTTTTAAACATAATAATTTTTCCTTAAGTTTGGATAATCTTTCTAAAGCTGCAATCAGCGTTGGTTCTTGTTTAGCAAAATGGAAACGAATATAACGATATTCAGGATGTTTAAAAAAGGCCGACCCCGGTACAGCCGCTACGCCGACTTCTTTAATTAACCATTCGCAAAATTCAAAATCGGTCTTAAATGGATTAAACGCCGAAATATCTACTAAAACATAATACGCACCTTGAGGCTCATAATAAGCAAGGCCCAACTCATCTAATCCGTTCAAAAATAAACGGCGCTTAGCAGTGTAAGTTTCGGTCAATTGTTGATAATAATCATCCCCTAAAGCTAATCCAGCACAAGCTGCTTTTTGTAGTGGAGCAGCAGCACCAACGGTAAGAAAATCATGGATCATCTTACAACCATCTATAATCCTTTTATCAGCAATAATATAACCAAGGCGCCAACCGGTTATCGAATAGGTTTTCGACAACGAGCTACAACAAATAGTCCGCTCTTTCATATTTGGAAAACTTGCCAAATAAAGATGTTTATGCGGAGCATAAACCATATGCTCATACACTTCATCGGTAATAATGTAGGCATCAAACTCAATCGCCAATTGACTTATATAATCAAGCTCATCCTTAGTAAATACCTTGCCACAAGGATTGCTAGGATTACATAAAATCAGCGCCTTAGCGCCTTGCTCAAACGCTTCACGAAGTTGCTGTTTATCAAATTCAAATGTCGGCGGGATCAAAGGTACATAAATTGGGGTGGCATCAGAAAGAATGGCGTCCGCTCCGTAATTCTCATAAAACGGCGAAAAGATAATAACTTTATCTTTTGGATTACAAACCGTCATTACCGCACACATCATCGCCTCGGTACTACCACAAGTTACCAACACGTTTTCCTCTGGGTTGATATCAATTTGCATTAACTTTTGTTGCTTTTTAGCTAACAGACGCCGAAACTCAGCCGAACCCCAAGTGATCTCATATTGATGAGGACCACAATCGGCAGCTTGTTTTAACGCATCGATTAAAGGTTTCGGCGGATCAAAATCTGGAAACCCCTGTGACAAATTGATAGCTTGATATTGATTAGCGATCCGAGTCATCCGACGGATAACCGAATCGGAAAAGTGATCGAGTCGATTGGCTAGTTTATGCATTGTTTTTTATATATTAAAATTATGAAGTCGGAGATTATAATATAAAATCTTTCTATGACGGTTAAATAATATATTTATATATAGTTATACTTTTTTCTTATAACGGAGTCGAAAATAGCGACTAGATTTTAAAAAAGTTGAGGAGCGGGGTTTTTTAATCCCCAAAAAATATTATTTTTATAACCCTTTTTTTAACCAAAAAATAAAATAATTAAAAATCATAATATTAAAAAGGTATTAAAAAAAAGGGTTTTTAAAACTCCAAATGCCCTTTGCCTTTTTGCAAACAACGATTATAGTATGTCTTGTTCTAGGTTTATGCCGTGTAGGCAGTTTAGAAAATTTTCTACGCCTATTTTTTTTAAATCTTTTGGGTTTATGCCGTGTAGGCAGTTAATAAAATATAATTTTCGAATCAATCAACTCAAGTCAGTTTATTCAATGCAGATAATATCCCGTTTCTTAAAAAGTTGAGGAGCGGGGTTTTTGGGGTTTTAAATCCGCCCTAAATAAAACTTTTATAGGGTTAAAAATGAGGGTTTTTAGTGAGTGATAAATTTGATATTGATCAAATAGCAAATAGTTTATCTAATGATTATCTTTAGATCTTTCCTGATCCTCTTTACAAAGATTAACGATCTTAAACGCAAAAAATATTGCGTTATATTTTTCGGGTCACTATACTTTGAGATCATTTTAGCTGAGTAGCTAAAACATCAGCAATAAACATAAAATTGCAAATAAATCATAAATTTAATTGACAAGGTAGTCTAAATGCATTATAATTTTCAACAGGCAACAGGCAACAGGCAACTTGGCCAACCTATAATTTAAATTCGCCTAATTTAAACTCTCAACCTCTTTTTTTTCACTCCAGTTTATTAATCGACGAAAATGTAAGATCGCGTAGTCGATCGTTGCGTCTACCGTTACTTCGATCGCCATTTGGATCAATCCGATCCTCTCTCGGATCTAAATTATTCCGACTGATCTTTTTATCGTTAAGCTTATTGTTAATACCTTTTTATTCCAGCTATGCATTAACCTCTAAAACGTCAAATCTGATTCACGGAAATGCTCCGTATTTAACGTTTGATGGTGGTTATACAAGAGTGACAAACACTGACGGTCTGCTTGGTATTACATTATCTAACGGTACACAATATACGCCTTCAACCAATCCTTCATCTTCTTCAGCACCAATCGTCTTGCCCGTTGCAGGTCAGAGTTTTGCTGATATAGGTATGTTGGTTCCTACTGATACTAATTCAGTCGCTTTAAGTTCTCTTATCGGTCCGCCTTATAATTATTGGGGAGATGATGATGGTGATGGAGATATCAGTGCGACCGGCTCTTTAAATTTATCTATCGTCGATAAAAATGGGCAATCAGTATCACGTAATGCAGTACCAAAAATCTGTAATGCACCTTATCAAGTAAAATTAACTAATACAGATGGTATATTAAGCACACGTTATGGTCTTCCAAGTCATAGTAGCTTTAGTGCAAGTAATGTGACCTATTATATCAATCCTAATCCATCGCCAACGGTTTGTTTTGCAAGACCTAACCTATTGTATGGTAAGAACAAGGAGAATAATTGGCCACTAGATTTTAGCGGTCCTTCTTCGATTTGGGACCCTGCTAATGGTTTTCTTCCTCAATCATCTTACGGTTTAAACTTTCCGACTACTGGTGCTCATGGTTTGTACTTCGATTTAGTCATTTCGGATAGTAATCAGGTATTGTCTTGGTCTCCTGTTTCTCAGGGGGGGATAACCGCTACTATGAGCAATTCCACAAGTACAGGTGTTCGAGTTACATTAACAGGTCCTTTCGCCACTGAGTCCCAACAAGATTCTGGCTTTCCAGGTCCAATACCTAAGCCACCTTTACCTCTGACCTTTGAATTAGTCGGTCGCGATAGTCAAGGTAATGCAATTGTTAAATATGGTTTTACGCTAAAGCAGTGGTTCGTTAACCGTGGTACTGGCTATGAGGACTTTTATCCTGATCTTGCCTTTTGGTGTAATAATTTAGGTTATCGCGTATCACGCGTAAGTGATTTAACTAATTCAAATCATCGTATGGGCGCAATCCCTTCGTCATCTGGCAATCATTATCAGCGTCGCATTGGTTCAGGTTTTTTCACGGAGTGGGGCAAAATGGACGATTACTCAGGAGCTGACTTCATAAGTGCTTACTATTGGACTAGTGATCTGGATGCTAATCGCAATTTTATTGTGTTCGCACTCAACGGTTATGTGAATTCGTACCAAAATGACGCAAATAACGGCGGACTTTGTACTTATCCTTAGTTCTTATTTCTTCATCCTTAATCTTTAGGTCGGGGGTTGGAGTGATAAAAATAGTATTAAGTGATTAAAATAAGCGACGACTGAATTACCCGCCTCGGCGGGTTTATTTTTGAGGTATTTTATCGCAAAAAAAGTTGAGGAACGGGGTTTTTGATGTTCTCAATTTCACTTAAAAAATTATTAAAATATCAAAATCACTAAATTTCTAATCCAAAGCCTTAAAATAAAATTTTCGAGGATCAATTGCTCTAATTTTAAAGATTTGTAATTGCAATATATTTAATTAAAACAAAAGTTAATCAGTTATAACTTAGATCCTTTTTAGATCCTATTTACAAAAGTTAACACAAATGAGCGAAAAAAAGTGTTGCATCGTGTTTTTCCAATCACTATACTTTTTACACGGTTTTAGCTCAGAGGCTAAAATTTGATAAAAAAGTATAAAATTTTAAATTAATCAAAAAATTACTTGACAAGGTAGTCTAAAATGCATTATAATTTTCAACAGGCAACAGGCAA
>NZ_JAFNNJ010000003.1:0-325922 GCF_026536825.1 Gilliamella sp. B3367 | reverse complement strand
GTAATTTTTTGATTAATTTACAATTTTATACTTTTCTGTTAAATTTTAGCCTCGTAGCTAAAACCGTGTAAAAAGTATAGTGATTAGAAAAACACGATGCAACACTTTTTTTCGCTCATTTACGTTAACTTTTGTAAATAGGATCTAAAAAGGATCTAATTTATAATTGGTTAATTTCTGTTTTATTTAAATATATTGTTATTACAAATCTTTGAAATTAGGGTAATTGATCCTCAAAAATTTTATTTTAAGGTTTTTGATTAGAAATTTAGTGATTTTGATCATTTAAAAGTTTTTAAGTGAAATTTAAAACTTCAAAAACCCCGTTCCTCAACTTTTTTTGATGGAAAAACAGGATTTCTAAAAAGCGCCACAGTTTAAAGCGGAATTATTTACTTGAGGCAACATTGCAAAACAGGATTTTGAACCCCAAAAACCCGGTTCCTCAACTTTTTTTGAGATAAAATACCAAAAAAATAAACCCGCCTAGGCGGGTAATTGAAGCGTCGCTAAGCCACAAAATCGCTTTTTTTATGGCTAAACGACGTTGACTCGTAGCTTACTTTTAATCACTAAATACTATTTTTATCACTCCCACTCCCGCCCTAAGGATTAAGGACGAAGAAATAAAAACTAAGGATGGGAGCAAAGTCCGTAGATGTCGTAGTAGAACCAACCCACGTCACCGTCGTTGGTGTCCACGACATACTGGTCACTACCATTCGGGTCACTAGTCCAGACCCAACCGTAGCCGAAGCCAGCGCCTGAATAATCATCCATTTTGCCCCACTCCGTGAAAAAACCAGAACCTATATGACGCATGTAATACTTACTAGGTGAGGAAGGGGTGGTGCCTAAATTATTATAATTTGAATTTGTTAAATCCCTTACGCGAGGCATTCGATAACCAAGACTATTACACCAAGATAATGTATTAGGATAAGTGTCATACTTAGAACCTCGGTTGACGAACCACTGCTTCAAAGTAAAACCATATTTAATAACTGGATTACCATTATTGTCTCGACCGACCAACTCGAATGTCTGAGGCAAAGATGGAGTGGAAACACGACTAGGATTGGATGAATTAATCTGGGATTGAGTAGCGTAAGGACCAGTTAAAGTAACGCGTACGCTTGTAGCAGTAGAATTAGACATTGTGACTGTGATACCTCCATGAGAAACAGGAGACCAAGACAATGGCTGACTACTACCACTAATATCTAAATCAAAGTACAATCCATTAAGACCTGTAGTAGGAAAGTTTTGACCGTAACGTGACGGGTCTGTTTCTTGAGTGAGAAAACCCTTAGCTGGGTCCCACATCGAAACCGGACCAGCATAATTACCTGTACCGTAATCCAAATTAGGTCTGACAAAACAAACCACAGACGCAGCCTTAGGATTGACGTAATAAGTCACATTACTAGCACGGAAATCACTACGATTAGGAATACCGTAACGAGTCGATAATGTACCGTCAGTACTGGATAACATAACACGATAAGGTGCGTTACAAATCTCTGGCACTGTACTACGTGATACCGTTTGACCGCTTTTATCGACGATAGATAAACTTAACGTACCTGTAGCAGTAACATCACTATCACCATCATCATCTCCCCAATAATTATTAGGAGGACCAATAAGAGAATTTAAATCGACTGAATTAGTATTAGTTGGGACGAACATACTTATATCAGCAAAACTCTGTCCCTCAACAGGCAAGGAGATTGGAGTTATAGATGAAGAATTGGTAGAAGGCGTATAATGTGTACCATCAGATAGTGTAATCCCGAGCAAACCGTCATTATTAACCGCACGAGTACGACCGCCATCGTAAGTTAAATATGGCTCATTTCCATGAATAGAATTCGAGGTATTAACGGTTAATGCATGGCTAAAAGAAGGAAGTAATAGTACGACAAAGATCAGCCGAAATAATTTGGAACGATGAAACGATCGCGCCAAAATTCGTAGAATTTTGCTTGAACAGATGAAAAAATGAAGTTCTCGGAAAAATGAAAATTGGGAGCTTAATTTAGACGAATTTAAATTATAGGTTGACCAAGGTGCATGGTGCATGGTGCATGGTGAAAATTATAATGCATAACAACATTCCTGTCAAGTAAATTTTGAATTTAATTAATGCTTTGCAGTTTAATTCTCAAAGCTAGAACTGTTAAAGATTATAGTGACGGCAAAAATACGATGCAATAGCTCTCATTAGACTTAATTGCTAACATTCGTAAAGAGAATCACGAAAATATCTAAAAAATGATCGGTTAACTATTGTGCTAATTAAAAATATCGACTTTACATACCTTTAAAAATTGGTCACTTTATCGCCATAAAAATTTGTGATTTTTTTGATTTTAGATACCTCCAAAAAAACCGCTCTTCAAATTTCTATGAAGCACCTAAAAAATAAATGTGTTAAGCGATGTATGCGGAGCTGTAAAAACGTGTTTTACCCCCTAAAAACCCGGCTCCTCAACTTTTTTTCGATAAAAAACTTAAAAAAAACACCCTAGTTGGGGTGGATGATTTATTTTCGACATCACTCTGCTATTAATCACTAAAATAGTTTTTTAATTCCTGAATAAACGCACTATCTACCATAGCAGGATATTTATTTGCCTGCCATGATTGTAAAAATAATAGATGCTGAACCGTTAAGGGTTTATTCATATCGTGGAGTTCGTTTAACTGTTCGTTTACCTCTTGAGATGTTGTGAGAAGGGATTGTGGTGTTTTTTGCTTCGGTATTTGGCAATGCTTTTGGTACCATAAATCATAGCCACTTAAATCATAATCACCCAATAACTCATAACCCGTTAAATTAGGGCTGGCATTAGGGTAGCGTTTAGTAATAGAACGGGTAGGAAACCCACCGCAAACGATAATTTGGTCTATTTTTTTTATATACTTTGCCGTTACCTTTAAGCTAAAACCCAATAATTGCTCAACCACATATAATGATTGATTATAAAGCTTTAAAAAATTACCTTCGGCAATAAACTGAACCGGACTTTTACTTAACGCTATTTTGTCTTCAATATTCATTTTATATTACTCCTTTAATATCAATATTTTTAACCACCACCTCGGTGCCCAGCATTTTTGCCGCTTAGCCACAAAATCGCTTTTTATGGCTAAACGACGTTGACTCCTTGAGTCAGCTTGCTTTTAATCACTCAACACTATTTTTTATCCCCCCCGCCCCGCCTTAAGGATTAAGGACGAAAAAATAAAAACTAAGGATGGGAGCAAAGTCCGGAGGTGAAGTCGTAGTGCCAATACACGTTACCCTTGAAGGCGCTCACGTTAAAGTGGCGACTACCAGCAGCCGGGGCACTAGACCAGTAGTTACCGTCGTTGAAGCCAACGCCAGAGTAAGCAGACATACGACCCCACTCCGTGAAAAAACCTGAACCTATATGACGCATAAAATAATTATCAGAGGAGGAAGGGGTGGCGCCGACTGAACCACGACACCAATCGCCTGAATTAAGACCACGACAAGATGCATTGGTTAAATCCTTTACGCTAGGCATTCGATAACCAAGACTATTACACCAAGATAATGTATTAGAAGGAGTGGCCAGCCTATCACCACGGTTCACGAACCACTGCTTCAAAGTAAAACCATATTTGACGACTGGAGTACCATTACTATCACGACCGACCAACTCGAAGGTCTGAGGCAAAGTAGGTTTAGCAATACTACTAGGATAGGATGAAGTCATTTGGGATTGAGTAGCGTAAGGACCAGTTAAAGTAACGCGTACGCTTGTAGCAGTAGGATTAGACATTGTGACTGTGATACCACCCCGAGAAACTGGAGACCAATACAATGGCTGACTACTACCACTAATATCTAAATCAAAGTACAATCCATTAAGACCTGTAGTAGGAAAGTTTTGACCGTAACGTGACGGGTCTGTTTCTTGAGTGAGAAAACCCTTGGCAGGGTCCCACATTGAAGCTGGGCCAGCATAATTACCTGTACCGTAATTCAAATTAGGTCGAGCAAAACAAACCACTGGCCCAGCCTTAGGATTGACGTAATAAGTCACATTACTTGCATTGAAAGTACTACGATTAGGAAATCCATAACGTGTAGATAATGTACCGTCAGAACTAGATAACGTAACCTTATAAGGAGAATTACAAGTCGTTAACACGGAATTACGTGATACAGATTGACCTCTTTTATCGACGATAGATAAACTTAAAGAACCTGTAGCAGTAACACCAGAATCACCATCATCATCACCCCAATAATTATTAGGAGGACCGATAAGTGTACTCAAAGCGACTGAATTTGTATCAGTAGGAACGAACATACGAATATCAGCAAAACTCTGACCCTCAACCGGCAAGACGATTGGAGCTGAAGAAGATGTAGGATTGGTTGATGGCGTATATTCTGTACCATCAGATAGTGTAATCCCAAGCAGACCGTTAGCATCGACAGCACGTGTACGACCACCGTCGAAAGTCAGATAAGGTGGAGTACCCTGTATCTGATTTGCTGTTGTCTGTGATGTCAATGCGTGACCAGAAAAAGGAAGGAAAAAGACCACGGAAAAAACAATCTGCCGGGATAATTCGGAAAAGGATCGAAAACTGGATCCGAAAAAGGATCGGAAAAAAGATCGAGAAGAGGATCGCGGAAGCGATCGTGCGAAAATTCGCAGAATTTCACTTGATTGCGTGGAAAAATAAGTTTCAGTGAAAAATTTAAACTGGGTGATGGACTTAGACGAATTTAAAAGATAGGTTGGCCAGGTTGCCTGTTGCCTGTTGCCTGTTGAAAATTATAATGCATTTTAGACTACCTTGTCAAGTAATTTTTTGATTTATTTGTGATTTTGTACTTTTATGTCAAATTTTAGCTTAGTAGCTAAAACCGTGTAAAAAGTATAGTGATTGGAAAAACACGATGCAACACTTTTTTTCGCTCAGTTGCGTTAACTTTTGTAAACAGGATCTAAAAAGGATCTAATTCATAATTGATTAACTATTGTTTTAATTGAAAATTTTGTCATTATAAATCTTTAAATAAATGATTAAAGATCCTCGGAAATTTTATTTTAGGGCTTTGAATTAGAAATTTAGTAAGTTTGATCATTTAAAACTTTTTAAGTGAAATTTTGAATCCCAAAAACCCCGTTCCTCAACTTTTTTATGCAAAAAAACGGCTACTAAAAAACGCCAAAGTTTAAAGCGGAATTATTTATTTAAGACAATATTTCAAAGCAGGATTTTGAATCCCCAAAAACCCCACTCCTCAACTTTTTTTTGCTTTAAAAAAACTCAAATTAAACTACCTCAGTCGAGGTAGTTTATGCGAATCTATGCTATAAAATCGCTTTTTATAGGACAACCCCGTTGACTCTTTGAATCAGCTACCTTTTTTGACGCTATTTTTACTATCCCAAAAGCTCCAGTCATAAGGATTTAGAAGTAAGGACTAAGGGTAGGTACAAATTCCATAGATGCTATGGATAGTGTCGATCCTATCGATACTACCACTACCTGAGGCCACGTAAAACTGACCAAGAGTATTGAGGATATCTAAGTCAGTCGTCAAGTCATTAGCCCAGTACCCATAAAGGTAAAACCCAGCTCCCGAGTAGTAATCCATTGCGCCCCACTCCGTAAAAAGACCAGCACCGATTTGACGCTGGTATAAATTATTAGGTGACGACGGTGTAGCGCCGACTGAATCTTTACACCAAGAACCGTGATTAGTCCCACGGCAAGATGCATTTGTTAGATCATTAATTTTAGTAGGTCGATAACCAATACTCTTACACCAAGATAATGTATCTAAATAAGTGCTAATACCTTGATGGATAAACCACTGCTTTAACTCAAATCCATACTTGACGACAGGGTTACCACTACTATCGCGACCGACTAACTCAAATGTTTGGGGCAAAGTAGGCTTAGAAATAAGACCAGGGTTGCTAGAATTCGATTGTGATTCAGTTGCAACAGGACCGGTTAAGGTTACGCGTACACTTGTAGCTGTAGAATTGGTCATGGTAGCGGTTATACCACCATGAGAAACCGGTGACCAAGACAACGGTTTATTACTACCTTCAATGAGTAAATCAAAGTACAAACCATGAGCACCAGTAGTAGGGAAGTTTAAGTTGTAAGATGATTGAGTGAGAAAACCTTTATCAGGATTCCACACTGAAGCCGGACCACGGTAGTCGTGAGAAAGACCTTTCTCATTAAGTTTACCTAATCTTAAATTAGGCCTAGCGAAACATACTGCTGATGATTCGTTAGGAGTAATATAATATGTCACATTACTGGCACTGAAATTACAACTAGTAGACTCGCCATTATTAAACGAACCAGCTGTACTGCTTAATTTAACCTGATAAGGTGCCTTACAAATATCTAACACGGTATTGCGTGATACCGCTTGGTTATTTTTATCGACGATAGATACATTTAAAGTGCCGGTTGTGTTCACATCATCCCCCGAATGAGTATACTTCGAACCGATAAAGGTACTTAATGCGACTGAGTTGATATTAGTTGGGACTAACATACTAATATCGGCAAAACTCCGACCAGGCAGCTTGATTGGGTTGTTAATTGATGAGTTATTGGTTGAAGGCGTGTATCGTGTTCCATCTGATAAAGATATTTCGAGCAGGTTGTCGATATTAACGGTACAGGTACGATTACCATTGAAGGTTAAATACGGCTTGCTATCGTTAATAACATTTGTCTGTTTAGGTTTTAGTGCGTGGCTGTAAAAAGAGAGAGAAAATAAAAGCGCAAAAAAAATCTGCTGGAATAAATTGGATCGACAAAAGAAGTACGCAATAGTTAGCTGAATGGTGCTTAAGTATGAGAAAAAATAAGCTTTCTTGAAAAATAAATATTTTGAGCTTTGCTTAGACGAATTTAAGTTATCGGTTACCGGTTGAAAATTATCACTCATGTTCGACCACCCTATCAATTGTCCTTTAGATTTATTGATATTATTTATCGATTTAATTTTAGTCGTCTAAATAAAACAATGTAAAAAGTATAGTGACTAAAAAAATTAAGGACAATATATTTTTTTAACAACCAGTCATCGTAAAGAAAAGCGTTTACAAAAAATAACACGCGATTGATATTAGTTTTTTGTGAATTTAAGGAACGAAATATTCGGACTTCAAAAAAAACGTTCCTCAAATTTTGGAGGGGAAAACTACCTACTCGGCATAAATCTGTATATTTCAAATTAGTGGGCTAACTACAAATTTCTAAACTACCTACTCGGCATAAATCTTACATTATCTTGTTTAACATTAACGTTATCATTTCTAAACTACCTACTCGGCATAAATTAAATTTTTGCCCACGATATAACGCAGGAGGCATTTCTAAACTACCTACTCGGCATAAATTTAGAACACTGCATACTATAAACATTATTTGCACAAAGGCAAAAGACATTTTGGAAATTAAAAACCCTTTTTTTAATAGATTTACAATCCTATGGTTTTTAATGATTTTATTTTTTAATAGAAAAAAGGGTTATTAAGCTATTTATTTTGGAATTAAAAAACCCCGCTCCTCAACTTTTTTTGGTTATAAAAAACGCAAGAAATCCTTTCAGTTTGTTTAAACTGGCGAAACATTCAATCAGACTAATATGCTTTATGTGATAAAGTATGCGTTAAATTTATACTAATAATTTGATTTTTAAGCATAAAATTTATTTTTTTTGGATACTAAAATACGTGAATTTTAGTCGCAAAAAAGTCAAAAAAATTTTTCATGCCCCTATTGTTTTTCTCAATTATTGAGAGCATATTAATTGCATATTTATCAGACAAGTTTTTGCCTTGTTGATGGATGATGATAAATAATTAAGGAGTTCATCTTTTACCCCCGTCGTTTTCTACCATTACTCATTAAACAACGTCAAGTTAAACTGAGAAATTTAATCAATAGTAAGATTAATATTAAGTATAAGGATTATTCATGATAAAGATAAATGGTGCTAAAAAATTTTATTTATGGCTTGTTGCCACAATTTTATTAATCAGCGGGCTGTTTTTGACCATTAACGGTGTGCGACTTGTTGCCGTTGGTGGTAGTTGGTATTTTTTATTAATGGGGTTGGTGCAAATCGTTTCCTCATTTCTTTTATTTAAGCAAAACACAAAAGGTGCATGGCTTTATGCTTTAGCTTATCCCTTAACAATTGTTTGGGCATTATATGAAGTTGGTTTGCAGTTCTGGCCGTTATTTTCTCGTTTAATGGTATTTGGTGGTTTTGCAATGCTTATTGCATTTGCTTATCCAACATTAAAGAGACATGAAACAGGCGATAATAAAGCTGGCAAAGGTGGGTATGCTGTCGGTATGTTTATTTTTGTTGCGCTTTGTGTTTCGCTCGGGTTTATGTTCCAAGAACATAATGTAATTAAAAATGCAGTACCTTTAGCCAACAATCAATTGAAACCTACAGACAATCTGCTTGATTGGAAACAATATGCGAATACCACTAAAGGGACGCGTTTTTCCGGAGCGGATCAAATTAACAAAGAGAATGTTAAAGATCTTCAAGTCGCATGGACTTATCGTACCGGTTATGTGCCTTATAACAGCGGTTCAGGTCCGGAAGATCAAAATACGCCATTACAAATTGGCCAAAATGTTTATCTCTGCACCCCAACAAATATTGTGATTGCTTTAGATGCAGATTCAGGTCAACAAAAATGGCGCTATGATCCTAAAGCATCAACTCCAAACTGGGAGCGTTGTCGAGGCTTAGCTTATTATGAAGATAGTTTAGATAATGTTAGCAATAGTAATGCGACTTGTTCAGCTAGAATCATTATGAACACTATTGACGCCCGTTTAATGGCCATCGATGCCAATACCGGTAAATTATGTGAAGATTTTGGTGATAAAGGCGTTGTGGATCTTAAGAAAAATATGGGTGATATTCCGCCTGGCTATTACGAACCGACTGCTGCACCGTTAGTTGCCAAAGATGTTATTGTTGTTGGTGGACGGGTTGCCGATAACTTTTCAATCAATGAACCTGGCGGGGTAGTTCGAGCTTTTGATGTTCATTCAGGTAATTTGGTTTGGGCGTGGGATCCGGGTAATCCAAATATTACCGATGTACCACCTGCAAATGAAACTTATACTCGCGGTACCGTTAACGTTTGGGCAACAACAGCTTACGATCCAGAGCTCGATCTTGTTTATGCTCCAACCGGTAATGCAACCCCAGACTTTTTTGGTGGTGGTCGAACTCATTATGATGATGATTTTAATTCGTCTATTGTGGCTTTAGAACGTAAAACAGGACAAATTCGTTGGACATTTAGAACGGCTCATCATGATTTATGGGATTATGATTTACCTTCCCAACCATTACTTTATGATATTCCAAATGAAAATGGTGGCGTGACAAAAGTCATTGTACAAACCACAAAATCCGGTCAAATTTTTATGCTTGATCGCGTAACGGGTAAACCTGTTGCAGAAGTCCAAGAAAAACCAGTTCCGCAAGGTAATGTTCCGGGTGAATATTATTCTCCGACTCAACCATTTTCAGTGGGGATGCCTTCAATTGGTAATGAAACCTTAACTGAGTTCGATATGTGGGGAGCAACACCATATGATCAGCTTCTTTGTCGTATTGACTTTGTTGGTTCTGAATATCATGGTCTGTTCACTCCGCCGGGTATGACTAAAACGTTACAATATCCAGGATCGTTGGGTGGTATGAACTGGGGTAGCGTGGCAGTTGATCCTCAAAACAATTTGATGTTTGTTAATGATATGCGTATTGGCTTGAAAAATTGGATGATTCCTCAAGACCAAATTCCGAAAAATTCAAGCGGGATTGAGATGGGTATTGTTCCACAAAAAGGAACACCTTTTGGTGCAATGCGTTTAAGATTTACCTCACCTCTTGGCGTGCCATGTCAAAAACCACCGTATGGCACAATGACAGCTATTGATCTTAAATCACGTCAAGTGGTTTGGCAAAAACCTTTAGGTACAGTTATGGATACGGGTATTTTAGGTATACCTATGCATTTACCTGCTCCAATCGGTATGCCGACCATTGGTGGACCAATGGCGACTAAATCAGGTTTATTATTCTTTGCTGCTACGCAAGATTTTTACCTAAGAGCCTTTGATTCGGTTACAGGTGAAGAAGTTTGGAAAGCGAGATTACCGGTGGGTAGTCAAGGTACTCCAATAACCTATATCTCACCAAAAACAGGTAAACAATATATTGTGATTTCCGCTAGTGGCGCAAGACAATCTCCTGTGCGTGGCGATTATGTTATTGCTTATGCATTACCAGATAAAAAATAGTTTTTGGCAAAATAGATAAAATAAGCTTAATCTAGAAATGCCATTATATCGTTTAGTGTTAACGATATAATGGCAAATAAAATACAATCTAGTCAGTTTAATTTAACTATTCTATTCAACTAAACCTGATACCTTTCCTAAATTTATTGGCGAAATTGCTGCTATCACAACACCACTTTCCATTATTTCTATAATTTCCAATAATTATCCCATTACTAAATGCTTTAGTCTCAACAATCAGATAAATCTGGATTTTTGGTTAATAGTAATGCCATAATTTATCTACATGATTAAATAGTTATAAAGATGTAACATTGCAGAAAGAAAAACTTATTTCATGAAATATACTGACTGCAAAAATTGTAAATATTTAGTAATAAAAAGGATTTTATAGGAAAATGAAAAAAATAGTTTCAACTTTGTATTTAGCGATATTTTTTACTCTGTTTAACACTTATGTAGTGTTTGCGGATGATCACTCATTTAATCATAGAAAGCATTTTGATTCCTTCGATGACTTCTATCAAAGTTTACCTGTTTTATCCATGCCTATTGATAGCAATAGTACCGCCAATGGAATATATGTTGATAGCAAATTTTTTCATTTCGATGATAATGATTATAGCTATTATGATGAACCAATTGTTGAAGTCGACAAATATTATACGCTAAAAAATCTAAAAGCTATTGGTCGCTTTGAAATGGGTGATATCAAATTTATACTTTATGATTATACTTTTGCTTTTGATAGTCTAGGCGAAGGTTTCAACGAAGATAACAAATTAATTAATGCTTTTGACAAAAATGGAAAATATCTAGATGAATTAATGGTAGCAGGAAAAGATAGACATGAAGATCACATATTTTACTTTTCATCCATGATTAAAGATCAGCTATTTCATATTAAACTAGACTCTGTTTATGATGACGAAGATAAAACAACGATTGATTTAACTTATCAGTTTCGTGACAATCAGTTTTGGTTAAAAAAACCTCCTGTAGACTGTCAAACTGTAAATTTACAGCAATATTTGAATAAACTTACCGAGCAAGAGTTTGCCGATATTGATGATATCGTGGCATTTAGTGATTATATTGACTGTTATCCTATATCCGATAATTTGCAAACATATAAACAAATCGCTGAATATATTAATAATGCTAGAAGTTATTTTCTTAGTTCTGCTGAATTAAAAAAATTGCATGAAACAATTCGTATTATTGAGGAGTAAGAACGTCATTATCCAAAGATGGCGCATTGACTGGTTATCTCTTTGAGTGTGTTCAATGTGGTAAGAAAAGATTGCATATTAATTGCAACAATGACTATACACCATTTTTATGACGTTAATTTACCCAATCATCAAAAATCAAATTGTACAAGAAGCCGATTTATTAATCGGCTTTAAATAGAATCAGATAAAATGCTTATCGCTATTGGCTGATAAAAGTATGACATAAGTTTTAACTTTAATAAGATTAATTAATATGTTGAATATAACCTTTCACAATATTAATACTTGTATCAAATAGCTGTTTTTCCTGATCGTTAAAATCAAGTTGTATCACTTTTTTAATACCATGCTGATCTAAAATTGCCGGTACCCCTATAGCGACATCTTTGTACCCATATTCACCATCTAAAATACAACTTAATGCTAATGCTCGATGGCTGTTGGTGAAGATGTGTTGGCAAATTTCAGCAATCGTGCTGGCAATGCCGTATTCGGTGCAGTGTTTGTATTTGACGATTTCAAAGCCTTTATTTTTAGCTTTAGTACCAATGTCAGCAAAATTAATTTTATTTTTTTCAAGTTGATTAAGATTTATGCCATAAATTGAAGAGTGTGACCATACCGGAAATTGTGAGTCACCATGTTCTCCCACAATAAAAGCATCAATACTTTGTGGTCCGATATCCATTTGTTCGCCGAGTAATCGTCGCAAGCGAACTGTATCGAGCCAAACACCCGTACCAATGACGCGATGACGAGGTAAACCAGATAGTTTCCAGACTTGATAAGTAATTGCATCACACGGGTTTGTGGCAATTAGGAATATGCCTTTGAATCCGCTTTTCATCATGTTGGGAATAAGATTAGCCATGATTTTAGATGTGCCTGACAGCTCTTCTGCCCTGCTTTTTTGTGCCAGTCCTGAGGTGACAGTAATAATGGCTATATCGATATCAGCACAGTCCGTCGATTCACGTAAACTGACTTTTATCATGTTTTGGCGATAAGCGGCGGCATCGAGTAGATCTTGTGCGTGACCGTAGGCTAAGTCTTTATTAAGGTCGACTAGTGCGATCTCTTCACAAAATCCACGATTGACTAATGTATAAGCGGTGGTTGAACCGACATTTCCTACACCAATAATCATTACTTTACGTAGTTTCATATTTAGCCTCGTTATTTATAAGTTGTCATTCTACTTTTTTGATGGAGTGCGATATCATCTCCAGTTTAACACTACATTATCTATCGTTCTAATAGATGTATCTGGCTACGCTTTTTTTGTATTTTTGTTTAATATTGAGTAATAAAAAATTTGACTTTTATTTTATTAATGATAATAATTCTCATTAACATTTAAAATATCATTTTTGCATTTTTAAAGTAATAGGGAGTAATCTAGAAAAGGATTTCGTACATTTCTGATCGTTTATCTACAGCTTATTTTCTGTACTTGATTGAGTTCGAACAGATAGTATACAATAAGGATTAATCAATGAAATTCAATTTTTTTAAAAGCCGTAAGACATTATTAAATGCGATTTTAGCATCGCTACTGGTTTTGACGGGTCTGACCAATTCATCATCAGCTGATGAGAAAAAATTTAAAGTTGTTACCACATTTACCGTTATACAAGATATTGCCCAAAACGTGGCTGGTGATGCCGCGGTTGTGGAGTCTATCACTAAAGTTGGCGCCGAAATTCATGAATACGATCCTACACCACAAGATATTAATAAAGCACTGTCTGCCGATTTGGTGTTGTGGAATGGTTTAAACTTAGAACTTTGGTTTGAGCGCTTTTTTGAAGATATTAAAGATGTGCCTTCAGTTGTCGTAACAGAAGGCATTGAGCCAATGCCGATTCAAGAAGGTAGCTATAAAGGTAATCCAAATCCTCATGCTTGGATGTCACCAACACTTGCTTTAACTTATGTCGAAAATATTCGTGCGGCTTTGGTTAAATATGATCCGAAAAACGCCGAAATATATAATAAGAATGCCTCAGAATATGTGGCAAAAATTAAGGCGCTTGATGCCCCACTTCGTGAGCGTTTAGCTAAGATCCCTGAATCACAGCGTTGGTTAGTGACCAGTGAAGGCGCTTTTAGTTATTTAGCACGTGATTATAATCTTAAAGAGGCGTATCTCTGGCCGATTAATGCCGAGCAACAAGGTACACCTAAACAAGTTAAGCATCTTATTGATTTAGTGCGTGCTAATAATATACCTGTTTTATTTAGTGAGAGTACGATTTCTGATAAACCTGCTAAGCAGGTAAGTAAAGAAACTGGCGCTACTTATGGTGGTGTGTTGTATGTTGATTCACTTTCTACTAAAGATGGCCCTGTTCCTACTTATATCGATTTATTAAAAGTGACGGTTGAAACAATCGCTAAAGGATTCGAAAAATAATGACTCAAATTTGCTTAAATGTTGATGATATTACCGTGACCTATAATAATGGTCATACAGCAATTCATGATGCGAGTTTTCGTTTGAATGGTGGCACTATCTGTGCACTTGTCGGCGTTAATGGTAGTGGGAAATCGACACTATTTAAAAGCATTATGGGGATGATAAAACCCACTAAAGGACAAGTGACGTTTAATGATATTTCGGTAAAACAAGCATTAAAGCAAAATATTATTGCCTATGTTCCTCAAACTGAAGAAGTCGATTGGGATTTTCCGGTTTTGGTATCGGATGTGGTGATGATGGGGCGTTATGGTCATATGTCTTTTTTACGAATACCAAGTAAGGAAGATAAAAGACAAGTCGATCTGGCACTAGAACGAGTCAATATGTTGGATTTTAAGCATCGCCAGATTGGTCAACTTTCTGGCGGTCAAAAAAAACGTGTCTTTTTAGCTAGAGCTTTGGCTCAACAAGGTAAGGTGTTATTGTTAGACGAGCCATTTACGGGCGTTGATGTGAAAACCGAAAATGCCATTATCGATCTGCTTAAAGATCTTCGTGATGAAGGCCATTTGATTTTAGTTTCTACCCACAATTTAGGTAGTGTGCCAGAGTTTTGTGATCAGGTAGTGTTGATTAATCAAACCGTGTTGGCTTTTGGTGAAACTAAAACAACATTTACCCCACAAAATTTGATGATGACATTTGGTGGCGCACTACGTTATTTAAGCTTGTCTGGTGAACAATTACACCAAGATGAAGATCCTCGTAAAATGTCTATTTTAACTGATGATGAGCGGGCAGCTATATTTTATGGTGAAGGCAATGATGACTCGGCTCACAAAGATTTTCTAGTCGAACCAACTGTTATTGAAACTAAAGGGCAACACTAAATGGAACTGCTTCTTGAACCTTTTACTTATGGCTTTATGTTAAAAGCCATTTGGGTAAGTAGTATTGTTGGTGCAGCTTGCGCATTTTTGTCGGCGTTTTTGATGTTAAAGGGCTGGTCTTTAATGGGCGATGCCCTTTCGCATTCAGTAGTGCCCGGTGTGGCAGGTGCTTATGCGCTTGGCTTACCTTATTCAGTGGGCGCTTTTTTTACCGGTTTGTTAGCAGCTTTATCAATAACAATTGTACGTGCTTTCACTCGTTTAAAAGAAGATGCTATTATTGGTTTTATCTTTTCGACCTTTTTTGCTATTGGTCTTTTAATCATTTCACTAAATCCAACTTCTGTTAATGTGCAAACTATTATTTTTGGTAATATTTTGGGAATTGATGATAGTGATATGTGGCAAGTGCAAATTATTATTTTAGTTTCACTGATTTTGCTACTGTTTTTTTGGAAGGATCTGTTAGTGGTCTTTTTTGATGAAACTCATGCTCGTTCAATTGGCTTAAAACCATTACAGTTAAAGATTCTTTTTTTTACTATTTTAAGTGCCTGTACTGTTGCTGCACTGCAAACGGTCGGTGCAATCTTGGTCATAGCGATGGTAGTAACCCCTGGCGCGACAGCTTACTTACTTACCGATAGATTTTCACGGTTGTTAATTATTTCAGTTATCATCGGTGCGCTGACGAGTGCAATTGGCGCTTGGATCAGTTATTTCCTTAATGGTGAAACAGGTGGTGTGATTGTGACATTACAAACTTTAGTCTTTTTGGCAGCATTTTTATTTGCACCAAGACAAGGGGTGATTTCACGCCGAATCAGCCAAGCAAGACAAGGAGGTTCAGTATGATATGGGAACTTATCTATCATCCTCTTACAATTCCTTTTGTTCAACGTGCCATTCTAGCTGCGCTAGCTACTGGTATTGTTTGCGCCCTACTGTCATGCTTTTTAGTGTTAAAAGGCTGGTCGTTGATGGGCGATGCTATTTCTCACGCGGTATTACCCGGTATTGTACTTGCTTATTTAGCTGGGATCCCTTTAATAATTGGTGCATTTGCGTCGGGGTTATTTTGTTCGGTTGCTACTGGTTACATTAAAGATAACAGTCGAATAAAGGAAGATACTGTGATGGGCATCGTTTTTTCGGGAATGTTTGCTTTTGGTTTAGTGCTGTTTTCTAAAGTGGAAACGTCGCAACATTTGAATCATATTTTATTTGGTAGTGTGTTGGGAACAAGCTATCAAGAACTCATCCAAATTATTACGATTGCAAGCATTGTTTCGATTTTAGTTATCATTAAACGCCGGGATTTAATGCTGTATTGTTTTGATCCCGTACAAGCAAGAGTAGTTGGTTTGCCAGTTAAATTATTACATTACGGTTTATTAAGTATTTTAGCATTGACTATTGTTGGATCACTTAAAGCTGCAGGTGTTATTTTAGTTATTGCGATGTTAATTGCGCCTGGCATAACCGCATTTTTATTGACTAAACGTTTTGAAAAGATGTTAGTGATTGCAGTAATTGTATCGGTATTTTCGACAGTAACGGGTACTTTAATCAGTTTTCATATAGATGCGTCAACCAGTGCTTGTATTGTGATTTTACAAGCAGTGATTTTTACTCTTGCCCAGTTTTATCGGATCTACGCTAATAAAAAAATAAGGCGTTAATTGAAGTATTGTTTTTCACATTTACGATACTTCAATTATTCGTCATCCAAATATTTACCCGTATCAGCGTAATTATCAAACCTTGAGAATTGACCTTGGAAAGTTAAGCGTACTTTACCAATTGGACCATTTCGCTGTTTACCTAAGATGATTTCGGCAATACCTTTATGTTCTGATGCTTCGTTATATACTTCGTCACGGTAGATGAACATAATTACATCGGCATCTTGTTCGATAGATCCTGATTCACGTAAGTCGGAGTTAACAGGTCGTTTATCGGCGCGTTGTTCTAAGCTTCGGTTTAGCTGTGAAAGAGCAACAACCGGAATTTGTAACTCTTTGGCTAATGCTTTTAATGAGCGTGAGATCTCGGCGATTTCAAGCGTTCGGTTTTCTGATATGTTTGGTACTCGCATCAGCTGTAAGTAATCGACCATGATCATACTTAATCCTTTATGTTCACGGTAAATTCGTCTTGCTCGTGAGCGTAGCTCCATAGGGGTTAATCCTGATGAGTCATCAATGTAGATGTTTTTCTTTTCCAGCAGTAATCCCATGGTGCTCGATATTCTTGCCCAATCATCATCTTGTAGTTGGCCTGTACGAATACGAGTCTGATCAACACGTGATAACGAGGCCAGCATACGCATCATAATCTGTTCTGATGGCATTTCTAAACTAAAGATTAGTACCGGCTTATCTTGCATCATAGCGGCGTTTTCACAAAGGTTCATCGCAAATGTGGTTTTACCCATTGATGGACGAGCGGCAATAATAATTAAGTCTGAACGCTGTAATCCTGCGGTTTTTTTATCTAAATCAAGGAAGCCGGTTGAGACCCCTGTCACGCCATCATGTGGACGCTGGAATAACTCTTCAATTTTTGCGACGGTAGCTTCTAGCACATCGGTAATATTTTTCGGTCCTTCACCCTGCTTAGTACGGCTTTCGGCAATTTGGAAGATTTTGCTTTCAGCTAAGTCTAAAATTTCGGTACTGTCTCGGCCTTCAGTTGAGTAACAGTTATCAGCAATTTCATTTGAAGCACTAATCAGTTCCCGCAATATCGCTTGCTGGCGGATAATATCGGTATAGGCCACTACGTTAATGGCGCTTGGTGTGTTTTTCGATAACTCAGCTAAATAAGCAAATCCCCCCACATCAACAAGTAAGTCTTTACTTTCTAAGCTTTCAGACAAAGTGATTAAGTCAATCGGGGTACCACGACTGACTAAGGTATGCATTTCTGAAAATATGAGTTGGTGATGACGAGAATAAAAATCACGGTCGGTAATCATTTCAGCAACAACATCCCAACGCTGATTATCCAGCATTAGGCTACCAAGCACAGCTTGTTCTGCCTCGATTGAGTGAGGTGGTAATTTTATATTTTGTACTTTTGATTTTTTTGCGTCTTGATTTTTGAGTTCTTTATTTGAATCATCAGTATTCATTGCATTCATCTTTTTATTTAATTTAATCTATAGCTAATTTGCTTACTTTATAAATAATGGCCCTAAAGCGCAATCAGGAATTTGATATTCTAATGGATAATCTACCTGAACCAAATATAAACCTTCAGGTTTCGCGGTTGCTGCAGCTTGAGTACGATCTTTCGCGTTTAATAGCTCATCAATCCACTGTGGCGGTTGATTACCTGCACCAACTTCTAACAAACTTCCGACAATATTGCGTACCATATGATGTACAAAGGCATTTGCTTTGATATCGACAATAACATATTCACCCTGTCTTGTAACTTGAATATGATGAATATTACGCCAGGGCGTTCGTGATTGACACTGCGCAGCTCTAAATGATGAGAAATCATTTTCACCTAATAAATATTGCCCCGCTTGGTGCATCAGTTCTTCATTTAATGGCAGATAATAATGCGTTACGCCTTTGGCCAAAATTGCTGGACGATAACGATGATTATAAATCACATATCGGTAACGTCGAGCCGTTGCGCTAAATCTAGCATGAAAACTGTCATCCACACTTTTTGACCACCGTACAGCGATATTGTCAGGAAGATGAGAGTTTACGCCCATTGTCCATGCTGCCTCACCGCGCTGAGCGTTGGTTTCAAAATGAATTACTTGCCCTGTGGCATGTACACCAGCGTCGGTTCGTCCTGCACAAAATACGGCTATTGGCTCGTTAGCTATGACAGACAAAGCCGATTCTAATCTTTCTTGAATAGAGTCAACGTGCTGTTGTCGTTGCCAACCAAAATAGCCACTACCATCATATTCGATACCTAATGCAATTTTAGAGGTAGTCATTAATCAGGATCTCAAGTGTCTCGATTAACATTAGTCCACCTAAGTAACGGATATTATCTGCTACTGACCAAAATTGAATTTGTTCATAATTTCCATAGCTGTGTCGTAAATTAGCGAGTTTAATGGTTAAGTTCTTTTCACCTTCGGTATTGACTTCGGTTACTGGGGTTGGTAAATCTTCACTTTTTACTTCAACGCCAAATTCACTAAAACGAGCCATGTCTAATTCAATGGGTAAGCTACTGGAAACATTCACCGCTTGAGCTAGTCCATAAAATACCGGCACAATAACGGATTCAATTGAGATAGGTAAATCATAATTACTTATCACTTTACGAATTTGGTTAATTTGAGTGTGTTCACCTAAACTTTGGTGATCAGACTCATGCGAAAGCGGTAATAAGTTAAAAGCAAGTTGATTGTCAAATAGCTCGTTATCAACTGGCATTCCATTGAGTAATCTAGCGCTTTGTCCTGCCAGTTCATCCACACCTGGCTTGCCATATAATGATGAAGGAATAAAGCTGGTTAAATGGAGATTAGTCAGTAATTGAATATCGGTTAGTGATGCAACGCAACGTAATAATTGAGATACGGTTGGGCTTGCAACAGCAATGATATTTTCATTGCGATATTCGGTTAATACGCTGTTATTTACTTTAGGTACAATTAATGGGATATGGTCTTGATCAGCAAAAAATCCGCTCGCATCAATAACGATACAGCCTGCTTGAGCAGCTGTTTGAGCATATTTTTCGCTAGTTTTAGTACCTGCAACAAAAAAGGCAAAATGGCATTGGCTCCAATCCATTTGCTCGCTATCAATGACGGTTAAATTTTTACCGGCAAAACGAACTACTTCGCCAGCGCTATTATCGCTACCGACTAAATAAAGATTTTCAATTTCAATAGTTTTTGAGTCATTTAATAACTCAATTAGCGCAGAACCTACTTGTCCTGTCGCACCAACAATGGCGATATTCCATGCAGACATATGATAAACCCGAATTAAAGTATTTTATGGCAATTATACCACTTTATTGTTAAAGATTTTGGAAAAAAGATATTTTCTAAATTTTGGAATCTTGCTCGAAAAATTGAATTTTTTTTGATTACAATTTTAATAATCCTCGTTAAAGTAATTTTATATTTAACTAAATTTATAATTATGGCGAAGATCTCATTATCGATGATAGCGAAAGAGGCAAAGGTTTCAATCGCATCTGTATCAAGAGTATTAAGAACACCCAACCTAACATCTCCACAAACTCAATTTCTTGTTTATCAGGCGATGAAGGCTTTAAATGTTGATCTATCAAAAAATTTAAAAGATTATCAACCCGTTCATGAAAGCAATAAAATTTTAGTTGTTGATAATCAGCTTATCTCTAAAAGCTTAATCAATTTTGGTATTGAGCAAGTTTTACATGAAGCTGGGTTTCAACTGTTTTATTTACAATTTCCTTATAAGGTTAAAAATGATCTCTATTATTTAATTCAATATATTAAGCAAAATTGTTTTATTGGCATTATCATTATAAATCAAGCTCCCTACCTTACCCAGCTATATAGTTATAAAAATTCATTACCACCCATTGTATTTGTTAATCATTTTAAGAAGAATTTTACCTGTGTTCATTTCGATCATCTGACAATTGGATATCAAACCACTCAGCATTTAATTGAGCAGGGGCATAATAAGATCGCAATTTTTATTAATAGCGATAAAAATACTAACTCCTCATTTTTCTTGCAAGGCTATCAACAGGCTTTTCAACGAATCAATATGCCGATCGATAGTGATTATGTCATTCAAGGTTGCCTTACGTATGAACATGGGCGAGATGCCATTAAGACACTACTTCAAAGCAATAAGCCGCCGACAGCCGTTATTTTTGAGGATTTGAGTAGTCTCTCTTGTTATGATTATTATCATACGCAAAATTATTTATCGAATTATCGTTCACTTTTTGGCGCATTACACCAAGTCAAAAAGAGCCAATCACAATTACTACATCCGCTTGCAATTACTTATATTAGCCATACCAATGATCTTCAATATAATGAATTAGATCAATTGAGTAGAGTCAATAAGCCTTTATACAAAATGGGATGTAAATCAGCACAATTGTTATGTGATCTTCTTGAACATAATATGACATCATTATCACAATGCCATACTATTGATACCGAAATGTTTTTTACTAATTGCTAATATTTTAAATTGATTAACGTTTTAATTAGGATGTTGAAATTAATCTTTTAGGTGACAATTTATTAAGGATTTGAGTTCCTGCACCAATAAATTGTTGGCCTTGATAAATTCTTACTAATGTTTCAACGCTTACACTATTTTCAACAATTACGGTTCTACCTAATAAAATGTCTTTACCTTGGCTTTCACTTAATACCACTTTAGGGCGATCTTGTAGTGGGCTATCGACTGGCATAAGCATTGGTTCATTTTGCAATTCATCTAGGGTGATCATGTTATCGATAGGATAATTTGATACTTGTAGACGTCTTAAATAAATTACATGTGCCCCACAGCCAAGTAATTCACCTAAATCATCAATAATGGTACGAATATAAGTCCCTTTTGAACAATGGATTTCTAAGGTTAATTCGTGCTTAGTTGAATCGTATTGGATAAACTGGTTTTCATAAATTGTAATGGGCCTAGCTTCTCGCTCTATAACAATACCTTGGCGAGCATATTCATAAAGTGGTTTGCCTTGATATTTTAAAGCCGAAAACATGGTTGGAACTTGTAAAATATCACCGCGAAAATGAGTTAATGCTTCTTCGATTTGTGATTGAGTAATATTAACCGATCTAGTTGAAATTATTTGACCATCCGCATCAGACGTGTCAGTACGCTCACCCAATTTGGCGATCACGCGATAGCGTTTGTCAGAATCTAATAAGTATTGTGAAAATTTCGTCGCTTCACCAAAACAGATAGGTAACATCCCAGTGGCTAATGGATCTAGCGCGCCAGTATGCCCTGCTTTTTTTGCGTTGAATAATCTTTTCACTTTTTGTAAGGCATCATTTGATGTCATGCCTTGTGGTTTGTCTAATAACAAAACGCCGTGAACATCACGGCGAGTTTTTTTTATATTCATCATCGATATTTTATTTGAAACGGATCACACTCCTCAATATTTTTTACAATATTGAGCAATTTTATTATTAATCTTTATGACGTTCGTTATCTTGTTTAATAACATCAGATACTAGACTAGACATCTGCATACCTTTAACAAGTGATTCATCATAAAAGAATTTAATTTCAGGAATAATTCGTAAACGCATTGCTTTACCAATGAGTGTTCGAATATACCCTTTAGCATCATTTAAGACAGTCAATCCTTGCTCGATAACTTGTGGATCATCATCGTTTAAAAACGTTACAAACACTTTTGCATAAGAGAGATCACGTGAAATATCTACACCCGAAACCGTTACCATGCCTAAACGTGGATCTTTGATTTCACGCTGTAAAATAATCGCAATCTCTTTTTGTAATTCGTGTCCGACCCGAGATGATCGATTAAATGCTTTTGCCATATCTATTTTCCTTAAAATGTGAATAAGCAAGGTTTATAAAAACCTTGCTTATTTAGCGTATTAACTAAATAGTACGCTGGATTTCGACAGTTTCAAAGACTTCGATAGTATCGCCAACGCGAACATCATTGTAGTTACGAACACCAATACCACACTCCATGCCGTTACGAACTTCGTTAACGTCATCTTTGAAGCGACGTAATGATTCAAGTTCGCCTTCATAGATAACCACGTTATCACGTAATACACGAATTGGGTTATGACGTTTAACTACGCCTTCAGTTACCATACAACCAGCGATTGCACCAAATTTAGGTGATTTAAATACATCACGCACTTCAGCAAGACCAATAATCTCTTGCTTGTATTCTGGAGCAAGCATACCGCTCATGGCTTGTTTAACTTCATCAATTAAGTCATAAATAACTGAATAGTAACGTAAATCTAAGTTTTCAGCTTCAACAACTTTACGCGCTGAAGCATCGGCACGAACATTAAAACCAAGGATAATAGCATTAGATGCTGCTGCAAGTGATGCATCAGTTTCGGTGATACCACCTACGCCTGAACCAATGATTTTAACTTTAACTTCATCTGTTGATAGTTTAAGTAATGAATCAGAAATTGCTTCAACCGAACCTTGTACGTCAGCTTTAAGGACGATATTAAGTTCAGATACGTCACCTTCAGTCATGTTAGTAAACATGTTTTCAAGTTTCGCTTTTTGTTGACGTGCAAGTTTAACATCACGGAATTTACCTTGACGATATAAGGCAACTTCACGAGCTTTCTTTTCATCACGTACAACTGTTGCTTCATCACCTGCTGACGGTACACCTGAAAGACCTAAAATCTCAACCGGAATTGATGGGCCCGCTTCGGTAACTTCTTTACCTAATTCGTTGCGCATTGCACGAATACGACCATATTCAAATCCACATAATACGATATCACCTTTACGTAAGGTACCTGATTGAACAAGTACTGTAGCAACAGAACCACGACCTTTATCAAGGAATGATTCGATAACGACACCGCTAGCCATACCTGATTCATAAGCAGTAAGTTCAAGTACTTCTGCTTGTAATAAAATCGCTTCAAGTAGTTGGTCAATTCCCGTACCAGCTTTTGCTGAAACATGAACGAACTGAGTATCACCGCCCCAATCTTCTGACATCACGCCATATTGAGCAAGTTCACCTTTGACACGTTCCGGATCGGCTTCTGGCTTATCAATTTTGTTTACTGCAACAACAATTGGTACATTTGCCGCTTTCGCATGTTGAATCGCCTCAATTGTTTGTGGCATCACACCATCATCAGCTGCAACAACTAATACCACGATGTCGGTTGCTTTAGCACCACGAGCACGCATTGATGTAAATGCAGCATGGCCTGGAGTATCTAAGAATGTGATTTCTCCGCTTGAGGTTTTAACATGGTAAGCACCGATGTGCTGAGTAATACCACCAGCTTCGCCTGAAGCAACTTTTGCTTTACGAATATAGTCAAGTAGTGAGGTTTTACCATGGTCAACATGGCCCATGATAGTCACAACAGGTGCACGAGAAACTTTTTCTGCACCAGTATCACGGTCGCTCATTAGTGATTCTTCAAGTTCGTTTTCACGACGAAGTACCACTTTGTGTCCCATTTCTTCAGCAACAAGTTGAGCGGTTTCTTGGTCGATAACCTGATTGATGGTTGCCATTGCACCCATTTTCATCATGGTTTTGATCACTTCTGAACCTTTTACTGCCATTTTGTTAGCAAGTTCGGCAACAGTAATGGTTTCACCAATAACCACATCGCGGTTAATTGCTTGTACTGGTTTAGTAAAGCTTTGTTGTAACGTACTTTTGCCTTTCTTCTTGTGGCTACTACGCGTTACGGCACGCGCTTCTTCACGTTCTGCTTTACCTTCTGATAATTTGCTCGATTTTTTCTGTTTAGTCTGTTTACTACCGCGTCCACGACCACGACCACCTTCAACTTCACGGTCGGTATCATCTTCAGCTGCACGAGCATATTTAGATGTAGTGACATGATAATCATCATCATCACTGTTATCTGTTTCATCACTATCGTTATATTGTTCAGCAAGTTTGCGCGCTTCTTCCGCCATACGTTTGGCTTCTTCTTCAAGTTTACGACGGTTTTCTTCTTCCGCTTTACGCTTGATTTCGTTTGCTTCGGCTTCTAAGCGAGCTTTTTCTTCTTGCGCTTTTTTCACTTTTGGATCAGCTGCTTGTTCTTGAGCAACTTTCGCTTTTTCTTCTTGATTGCGTTTTTTAGCTTCGGCTTCTTCGCGTTTCTTCTGCTCTTGAGCCTCTTGTTTAGCTTTTTCTTCAGCCTCTTTACGTGCTTTCAATTCAGCTTCTTGTTTCGCTTTTTGTTCCGCTTCAAGACGCGCTTTCTCTAATTCAGCAGGATCTTGTTTCACGATAGTGCGTTTTTTACGAACTTCAACTTTGATTTCTTTACTTTTGCCACCACCGCTTGACACATTTAGTGTTGAATGTGTTTTACGTTGTAAAGTTAATTTTGTTGGGCCTTGCTGAGGTTTTAAATGCGCAAGCAAAGCTTCTTTTTCCTTTTGAGTAACAGTATCTGATGCAGTCTTTTTCATTCCGGCATCAGCAAACTGTTGCAAAAGTGTTTGCACTGGTGTATTTATTTCTTGAGCCAGTGTTTCGATTGATACTTTGGTCATGTATAACTTTCCCTCAATTATTCATTTGCAAACCAACAAATATTACGGGCAGCCATAATAAAATCGCCAGCTTGTTTGCTTGTTAAACCTTCAATGTCTGTAAGATCATCTGTACCTTGTTCAGCTAAATCTTCTAGAGTCACAATATCTTGTTGTGCTAATTGATAGGCTAATTCTTGTGTCATACCTGGTAGATCTAATAGATCTTGTGCAGGTCGTTTATCACCACTGTGAGCAAGTGCGATAGTCGTTAAGGCATCTTTTGCTCGATTTCTTAATGCATCAACCAGTTCTTCATCAAGTTCTTCAATTTCAAGTAACTCATCTACTGGTACGTAAGCAAGCTCTTCAAGTGAAGTAAATCCTTCTTCAACTAAAAGTTGTGCAAGATCTTCTTCAATATCTAAATGTTTCATTAGGTTATTGATTGCTGCGAAAGATTCTGCTTGGTGTTTTTCTTGAAGATCTTCAGTACTCATGACGTTTAACGTCCAACCAGTAAGTTGTGATGCTAAACGGATATTTTGTCCATTACGGCCGATAGCTTGCGGTAAGGTATCGGCATTAACGGCAACATCCATAGTGTGTTTGTCTTCATCAACTACGATAGATACTACATCGGCTGGTGCCATAGCATTAATAACATATTGAGCTGGGTTATCATCCCATAAAACAATATCAATACGTTCACCACCAAATTCATTCGAAACAGCTTGAACGCGAGCACCTCGCATGCCGACACATGCACCAACAGGGTCAATACGGCGGTCATTACTGCTAACAGCAATTTTAGCGCGAGAACCTGGATCACGAGCAACACCTTTGATGTCGATCATCTCTTCGCCAATTTCAGGTACTTCTATACGGAATAGTTCTTCCATCATTTCAGGATTTGAACGACTAACACAGAGTTGTGCTGGTTTATTATCTTGTTCTACAAGATATAAAATACCTCGAACACGGTCACCAATTCGGAAGTTTTCACGTGGTAACATATCATGGCGAGACATCATTGCATCAGCGTTATTACCTAAATCAAGGATAACACTATCACGGTTGGTCTTTTTAACAATACCCGTTACGATATCACCAATTCGGTTTCTAAACATGTCAATAACCATAGCACGCTCAGCTTCGCGTACTTTTTGAACGATGACTTGTTTAGCTGTTTGTGTTGTAATGCGGTCGAATGCGACTGATTCAATTTGTTCTTCAACATAGTCACCTACTTTTACATTAGGATCTTCAAATTGAGCTGCTTCCAATGTGATTTCTTTAGTAGGTTGAGTCACTTCATTAACCACTAACCAACGGCGGAACGTATCATAATCACCCGTTTTGTGGTCAATTTTTACGACAACATCTATATCAACAGTATGTTTCTTTTTAGTGGCCGTTGCTAACGCGGTTTCTAGCGCTTCGAAAATTTTGTCACGTGTAAGTGCCTTTTCATTAGATACCGCTTCAACAACAGCTAAAATTTCTTTATTCATCCTTTACACCCGTACTCTATTTAAGGTTAAAATTAGGTACAATATTCGCCTTTTGTATATTACTAAAAGCAAACACTTCATCATTTTCATCCACGATTAATGTAATCATTTCATTATCAATGGATTTAATCTTTCCTTTCCACTTGCGGCGATTGGCAACAGGAATACGCAAACTTATTGTGACTTCTTCACCAATAAAACGTTGGTAATGTTCAAGCGTAAACAAAGGTCGATCCATACCTGGTGAGGAGACCTCAAGATTGTAAGCATCTTTAATTGGGTCTTCTACATCAAGTACCGCACTAATTTGTCGACTAACATCAGCACAATCATCAACGGTAATACCATTTTCACTATCAATATATACGCGCAAAACTGGGTAACGACCACGAATGTATTCAACCCCAACTAGCTCAAAGCCAAGTGCATTAACAGGCTCTTGGATGATTTCGGTCAATTGCTGTTCTAAATTAGCCAAACAAACCTCCACTGCAGAAAATAAAAAAGGGCATAAAGCCCAACATTCCTTTTAAACTAACGTTTAAATCATATAAAAAAACCCCGACAAGCGAGGCTACATATAAAACATAATATAATGAAGCCACTTGATTCGAACTTTCAGACAATAAAAATAGGATAGATTAATATGAATGAAAATTTAAGTGGTTGCGGGGGCTGGATTTGAACCAACGACCTTCGGGTTATGAGCCCGACGAGCTACCAAGCTGCTCCACCCCGCGATAGATGGCTGAAGATTATACTGTATTTTGTAAAAATTGCAACCCAAAATCATATCAGAATTCACAAAAAGCTTAAAGTTATTGAAACTAAGGGGCTATGATTTTTAACTGGTGAACAATTATGATTAATCTATAGTTAGGTTTTATATATGTATAATTATTCGTTTTTCAAGTGAATTAATCCGCCTAATATTCAGCGGATTAATCATTGGTTAATGTTACTTTTGCGTTGCTGCTTTCATGGTTTTAACGAAAGTTGATAATTCACTCAGCATTTTGTCTGGATTATTAAGATTGTTTTCAATGATTTTAACCGTTGCCGATCCAGCAATAGCTCCCGCTGCACCCGATTTAATTGCTTCACTAACTTGAGCGGGTTCTGAAATACCAAAACCTTGAATTGCTGGTGGTGCTTTAAATTCAGTTAGTTTTTCGAGTAAATGAGTGAGTGGTTTATTAGCACGGTTTTCTGTACCGGTTACTCCTGCTCGTGATACTAAGTAAGTATAACCTTTGCCTCGTTTAGCAATATTTTCAATCACTTCATCGTCCGCATTAGGTGGACAGATAAATATTGGTGCGATGCCATGTTTTTCAGCAGCACCCGTAAACTCTTCGGCATACTCTACAGGTAAATCAGCAATTAATACTGAATCCACCCCTGCTTTAGCACACTTCGCATAGAAGTTATCAATACCATTTTTAAATACTAAATTGGCATAGATTAATAATCCAACTGGAATATCAGGATTGTTTTCCCTGATTTTGGTTAAGATTTCGAAGCATTTTGCAACGGTTATGCCACCATTAAAAGCACGAATATTAGCATTTTGTATAGTTGGACCATCTGCCATTGGGTCAGAAAAAGGAATGCCTAGTTCTAACGCATCAGCCCCTGCATCAATCATTGTTTGAATAATTTGATAGGAAAGCTGTGGATTAGGGTCACCAACTGGAACAAAAGGAACAAATGCACCTCGTTTTTCGACTGTTAAGCGGTCAAACAGTTTTTGATAACGGCTCATTCTATTTCTCCTTTTGCTTTTAATACATCGTAAACCGTAAAAATATCTTTATCGCCACGACCTGATAAATTGACAATTAATAGTTGTTCTTTGTTTGGATTTTCTTTAATCATCTTAAGTGCATAGGCTAAGGCATGAGATGACTCTAAAGCCGGAATAATTCCTTCATTGCGTGATAAGGCCTGAAACGCTTCAAGCGCTTCATCATCAGTGATAGAGACATAATCTGCCCGACCAATACTATCTAAATAAGCGTGTTGAGGTCCAACAGCTGGAAAATCAAGGCCTGCAGAAATCGAATAAGACTCTTCAATTTGGCCTTCATCAGTTTGCATCATTGGGGCTTTCATACCGAAGTAAATACCGAGTTTACCATGTTTAAGTGATGCACCATGTTCGCCACTTTCGATGCCATGGCCTCCTGGTTCAACCCCAATTAATTTTACTGACTTATCATCAATAAAATTAGCAAACATCCCAATTGCGTTTGAACCGCCACCAACACAAGCGATGACAGCATCAGGTAATCGACCCTCTTTTTCCAAAATTTGTTGTTTTGCTTCACGGCTAATTATTTGTTGGAATTCACGCACTATGGTCGGGAATGGGTGCGGTCCAGCAGCTGTACCTAACATATAGTGAGCGGTTTCATAACTACCAGACCAATCTCGCAATGCTTCATTACAAGCGTCTTTCAAGGTTGCAGAGCCGGTTTCAACCGGAATAACTGTTGCCCCCATGAGTCGCATTCTAAATACGTTCGGAGCTTGGCGTTTAACATCTTTAGCCCCCATATATATTCGGCATTTTAAACCCAATAATGCACACGCCAATGCTGAAGCAACGCCATGCTGACCTGCGCCAGTTTCGGCAATAATTTCAGTTTTACCCATTCTTTTAGCGAGTAATGCTTGGCCTAATACTTGATTAGTTTTATGCGCACCACCGTGAACTAAATCTTCACGTTTTAGATATAGTTTTGTTTTGGTCCCTGCGGTAAGATTTTTACACAGTGTTAATGCTGTCGGGCGACCAGCGTAGTTAACCAAAAGATCGTTAAATTCTTTTTGAAAACTTGGATCGTGTATCGCCGATATAAAAGCATCCTCAAGTTGTTCAAGCACAGGCATCAATATTTGTGGCACATATTGACCACCAAATTTGCCAAAATAAGGATTTAATTTAGACATAACCATTCCTTTAATGTAATCAGTTAAATTTGTTCAAATACTAATTTGATTTTTTGTTTATCTTTAATTCCTGGTGAAACTTCAACGCCCGAATTAAGGTCAACACCAATAACATCGGTAGTGAGCGCCTCACTCACATTTTGTGGGTTAATACCACCAGCCAAAATGACATTACTTAAATCTTTGTCACGTAAAAGTGACCAATCAAAACTTTTACCTGTTCCACCGGCACCATTATCAAATATGTAACGTGATACTAGTGGGTTATCATGATTTGGGATGTTATCGCTAATACTTAACGCTTTCCAGATCTGACAGGTTGAGGGTAATTTTTGGCGAAGTGTTTTGATATAGTTATCATCCTCATGACCATGCAATTGCACTGCATAAAGTGATAGTTGTTTAGCTATTTCGCATACTTCATCTATATCACTATCTTTAAAAACACCAACCCAATTCAAGGGTGCCGATGCGATAACACTACGCGCTTTAGTCGGTGTTATATATCTTGGTGATTTAGGCACAAAAATTAATCCACCATAAACCGCACCAGCTTGGTAGACGGTTATTGCATCCTGTGGTTGGGTTAAGCCACAAACTTTATTTTCACCTAGCATTACTTTACGGATAGCTAAGGTTAAGTTTGGCTCAGACATAAGTGCACTACCAATTAAAAAACCGTTAGCATAATGGCTAAGATCTTTAACTTGATTGTGCGTATAAATACCTGATTCACTAATAATGATTCGATCATCAGGGATTGTTTTTGATAAAGTTTTTACCCGATTGAGATCAACCGACAGATCGCGTAAATTACGGTTATTAATACCAATCACTTTAGCGCCAAGTTTGATAGCTCGTTCAACTTCTTGTTCGGTACTCGCTTCCGTCAGTACCCCCATATTAAGTTGGTGAGCAACTTGGCTTAAGTGGCGATATTCATCATCATTGACTACCGATAACATTAACAAGATGGCATCAGCCTGATAATAACGTGCTAAGTAAATTTGATATTCATCGATAATAAAGTCTTTGCAAAGTACGGGTTGGGTGACTTCATTACGTACTATTGGTAAAAACTCAAAACGACCTTGAAAGTATTTTTCGTCAGTTAAAACTGAGATTGCCGAAGCATAATCTTTGTAAACTTTGGCTATACTTGCTGGGTCAAAATCATCTCGAATTAATCCCTTGGATGGCGATGCTTTTTTACATTCTAAAATAAATACCGTTTTCGGTTGATTTAACGCTTGGTAAAAATCACGATCACTAGGTACGACTTTATTTTTAAAATTAGCCAGTGGATTTTTAATTTGTTGCTCGGCAAGCCATAGCTGTTTATCTTCAATGATCTTTTTTAAGACCGTTGCCATTTCAACATTTTCAGTTAATGCTGCAATTGCCATCTTATTCTCCACTCATTATCTTGCTGCTAACTTTTGTAATAGCTCATAAGCTTTACCGCTACGCATTAATTCTATTGCACGCTTAGCATTTTGTTTTAAGTCTGGTTCACCAAATAGGCTAATTAACATCGCCACATTTGCAGCAATAGCTGCTTCATGCGCTGGTTTACCATGTCCTTGTAAAATCGCTAACAATAAATCACGATTCATTTCTGGTGTTCCACCTTCAATATCTTTCAAAGTATATTGCTGTAGACCAAAATCTTCTGGTGTCAAAGTAAAATAGCGAATTTCGCCATTTTTTACTTCGGCAACTTGAGTTTCGCCATGAATAGCGACTTCATCCATCCCTGAGCCATGTACCACATAAGCATGGGTATAGTTTAACATTTTTAATGTTTCTGCAATCGGTTTTATCAAATCAGGATGATAAACACCAAGTAAAATACGTTTTGGTCGTGATGGATTAATCAACGGCCCAAGAACATTAAAAATCGTTCGTGTTTTAAGTTGCTGACGTACTGGTGCAGCATGGCGAAATCCTGAGTGATATTGCTGAGCAAACAAGAAACACACACCTAATTCATCAAGCGCTTTTCGAGATGCTTCCGCTGACATGTTTAGTTTAATACCTAAAGCGGATAAAACATCTGATGATCCTGATTTGCTCGACACACCACGGTTACCATGCTTAGCAACTTTATACCCTAATGCCGCAGTAACAAAAGCACTGGCTGTAGAGATATTGATGCTGTTAGTTCCATCTCCACCAGTCCCAACGATGTCGGTAAAATCATAATCAGGCACTTCAAATGGATCAGCATTTTCAAGTAAGGCCTGAGCTGCTCCGGCAATTTCATCAGGTTTTTCACCCCGAACTTTCATACTAATGATAGCGGTTGCTAGTACCGTTGGTTCTATTTTACCTTGAATAATTAAATTAAACAGTATTTTACTCTCTTCTTGAGACAATACTTGCCCTAAGTACAATTTATTTAAAATCGGTTGAATATTGTATTCTTGCTTATCAACAATGGCTTCTTGTTTTGCTTCTGGCTGTTTTTGTGGTGGATTCAGTGCCCATTCAATGGTTTGTTCTAATAATTTTACCCCTTGAATCGTTAAAATTGATTCAGGATGAAATTGAAAACCGCAAACCCGATCTTGGTCATTACGTACTGCCATAACGATGTTATTACACATGGCATTGACGGTTAATGTTTTCGGTATGTTTTCACCTTTTAATGAGTGATAGCGCGCGACCGGTAATGGATTGGGTAAGTCTTTAAACATCGCTTGCCCATCATGTTCAATTAATGAAGCTTTTCCATGTAAAATATCGCCCGCAGGGACAATCATACCACCATAAGATTCAACAATCGCTTGATGTCCAAGACAGATACCAATGATCGGTAATTTACCTTTTAAACGTTTAAGTAATTCAGGCATTGAACCTGCTTCACTCGGTGCTCCAGGTCCTGGTGATAACATTAGGATAGGATTTTGCATTTGTGATAATTTTTCGATGATCACATCAGCTGGAATTGTGTTGCGATAAATTGTCACGTTATGTTGATTGTGACGTAACTGATCGACTAAGTTATAAGTAAACGAATCAACGTTATCAAGAAATAAGATATTAGCCATTAGAATACACCTTCTACATTATGTGCTGCCATAATCGCGCGAACAACAGCACGTGCTTTGTTACGTGATTCATCCGATTCTGCTTGTGGTTCTGAATCTAAAACCACGCCACATCCAGCTTGTACGGTTGCAACACCATCTTCCACATAAGCACTGCGAATAACGATACAAGTATCAAGATCACCATTGGCAGTAAAATATCCAACTGCCCCACCATAACTACCCCGTTTTATTTTTTCCGATTCGGCAATTAACTGCATTGCCCTAACTTTTGGCGCTCCAGTTAATGTTCCCATGTTCATGGTAGCTTGATAAGCATGTAGTGCATCAAGATCTTGACGTAGTTGACCAACAATTCTTGAAACTAAATGCATAACGTAAGAATAACGATCAACTTTTAATAACTCTTTGGTATATCGCGTCCCTGGCTGACAAATTCGAGCTAAATCATTTCGTGCTAAATCGACCAACATTAAATGTTCAGCTAACTCTTTTTTATCGGTGCGCATTTCCAACTCTAATCGACTATCCAAATCGTAATCAATCTCGCCATTAGTGTTTAAACCACGTGGGCGAGTACCAGCAATTGGATAAATTTCAACTTGATTATTGGCTTTATTATATTTGAGTGCACTTTCAGGTGAGGCACCAAATAAAACAAAATCCTCGTCTTGCATATAAAACATATAAGGGCTTGGATTATTATTTTTTAAGACTTGATATGCAGATAATGGTTGAGGACAAGGTAATGAAAAACGTCTAGATGGAACAGCTTGGAAGATTTCACCTTGTTGAATCGCATCTTGCATTTTCTTAACAATGGTATTGAAATCATCATCACTCTTATTACAAGCAACATCCATTTCAGCCAACGATTGCCTTTTAATTGTGCTCATTGGTTGATTGAGTTTATTTTGTAATTCATCTAATCGTTGATTTAAGCGTGTAACTTCATCAGGACAAGAAGTAAAGGCCGTTGCTTTTAATAATGAAACGCGATCTTTGTGATTAATTTCCAATAAAGTTTCAGCTAAATAAAAACGAAAATCTTGGCAACGTTGTTCAGTTGGTAATATTGGTAAATGTTCAAAATTTGTCACTAAATCATACGCAAATAATCCACCAACAAAAACGGCATCTGAACTCGCTTTTTCGGGAATATTAACGATATTTAATAATGTTCTTAATGCATCAAAAATCGATAATGACTTCAAGCGAGAATCTTCATCTTGCAAACCATCAATGGGTGGAAACACTAACTTAAGATTATGTTCATCTATTTTTGTTTTAGTGACGTTATCAGGAAATGCTTGCTCTAACAAAGGTAATAATTTTTGCCCGTTGCTGGTTAAAGCTTGAAAAGTCACTTCGTTGTTTAGGGCCGAAATAGTTAAAGCGCTATCAATGATCATTACGCTTTTAATCCCTTGTTTATTATCAATTTCGGCAGATTCAAGCAACAATGTTGCCGGTTTATTATCACAAAGTTGATAAAATACCTGAGTCGGATCCTGATAATAACCAATGGTTTTGATTATTTGTGTTAATGTAGGCTTATTCATTGTTGACTCTCTTTATATAAAATTATTTTTTATCTTTTTTTTAAACTAAAAAACCCGCATTTAGCGGGTCTTGCGAAAAAAGGACATCATCACATCACCCGCAGAAAGTGATGCGCCACCAACTCAAAACAGTAGTTTTTTTATAGTGAGTTATAGGATTTTGATGATTTATCATTATTATATCTGCTTAAAAAAGATGTTGTACTATTAAACTAGTTCATTAGTGTGTTGTCAAGCGAATATTTTATATTCAATAAATAAAATTAGCCTTTATAAAAAATAGGTTTATTTAGACTCATTTTTTAAATTAATGACATTGATGATTGAACGATTTTAACCTATATGATTTCAGACCAGCGAATAAAGCAGTGCTCAATAACTTAATGATGAAATTAAAATCGAGGAGCAAGATTGATCTTTTCAAGATAATTTTCTACGTTGCCGTATTTAACAAATGATCTATTAGGTTGTTTTGATTTCAAATGGTTAAAAACTAATAGTTTGTCAAATATTCTAATACCAATTAGAATAATCAATACATTAATAAAATTTAGAGATTTTGATATATGCCTATATTTTATATTCTTATTGCGATAATAGTTTTATTAGCTATCGTAACCGTTTTTAAAGCTATTACCATTGTTCCACAAGGATACCAATATACCATCGAGCGTTTTGGTAAATACACTCATACGCTTGAGCCTGGCTTAAACATCATTATCCCATTTATGGATGGTGTGGGTCGCAAAATTAATATGATGGAACAAGTTCTTGATATCCCATCTCAAGAAGTTATTTCTAAAGATAATGCGAATGTACAAATTGATGCGGTTTGCTTTATTCAAGTACAAGAAGCTGCAAGAGCTGCTTACCAAGTTAATCAACTTGAGCGTGCGGTTATTAATCTGATGATGACAAACATTCGTACTGTACTTGGTAGTATGGAACTTGATGAAATGTTATCACAACGTGATCACATCAACTCAAAACTTCTTAGCATTGTTGATGATGCAACTAGCCCTTGGGGAATTAAAATTACCCGTATCGAAATTCGTGACGTTCGCCCACCAGCAGAACTTATTGCAGCCATGAACGCGCAAATGAAAGCTGAACGTAACAAACGTGCTGAGATCCTTGAAGCAGAAGGTATCCGCCAAGCGGCTATTTTACGCTCTGAAGGTGAAAAACAGTCAGAAATATTAAAAGCAGAAGGTGAAAAACAAGCTGCATTTTTACAAGCAGAAGCGCGTGAACGTGCTGCCGAAGCCGAAGCAAAAGCTACACAAATGGTTTCAGAAGCGATTGCTGCTGGTAACATTAATGCGATCAACTACTTCGTTGCTCAAAAATATACTGAAGCTTTACAACAAATCGGTGCTTCAGATAACAGTAAAGTAGTGATGATGCCACTAGATGCTTCTAGCTTAATGGGTAGCATTGGCGGTATTGCAGAATTAATTAAAAACTCTAAATAATTTGCTTTAGTGAAACAATTCTTCCTAATCTAATTAGGAAGATATTATATTTCAATGAATTAGGTAACAATCAATGACTGATTTTTTAACGGTTATTTATGATTATCCTCACTGGGTATTTATTGCTTTAGGTGGTATTTTACTGATCCTTGAGCTATTGGGAACTTCCGGATATGGGCTTTGGAGTGGGATTGCAGCCATTGTTGTTGGTTTAATAGCTTGGGTTGTCCCTTTATCTTGGCCAATTCTATGGATTTTATTTGCTATTTTTACTTTGGTATCGGCTTATCTTTGGTGGGTGTGGTTAAAAAAACATGGTAAAGATAAATCTGGTAAAAGTGAAATCAATCAACCCCAACAAGAATTAATCGGAATCAAAACCATCGTTACCGAGGCTATAATTAATGGTTCGGGTCGGGTAAAAATAAAAGATGGCACATGGTCAGCAAAATGTAACCAAGATCTAGAAGTTGGACAACCTGTTGAAGTGATTGCTGTTGATGGATTAGTTCTGAAAGTAAAAGCACTCAATAGATAATTGTAATAATAAATGGATTAAATGCGAGTCATTGACTCGTATTTTTTTACCTTAAAAACGTAAACGATATCAGTAAATATAGTCTTAAAGGTTGAAAGATTGAAAGATTGAATAAAAGAACTAAACCGTCGATTAAAACCGACGGTTTTTGTGTTTATTTGTCAAGTAAAGTGAATGTTTGCTTTTGTTTGGTTGTCGAATCTGAGCCTACAAACACATTAAATTTGCCTGGTTCTGCAACATATTGCATTTTGTCATTCCAGAATTTTAACATGTCATATTTGATAACAAATTTTACTTGGCCTTTTTCGTGAGGTTTAAGTGCTATTTTCTCAAATCCAACTAACTCTTTGACAGGACGGCTAACTGAAGCAGTCACATCTTGCAAGTATAATTGGACAACTTGCGTCCCCTCTCTATCACCAGTATTTTCTACATTGGCTATCACTTCGATTTCACCATTTGGCGACATTTCAGTTTTTGATAGTGAAAAATCAATCGTAAAATTGGTATAACTCAAACCATAACCAAATGGAAATAACGGTTCGTTTGGACTATCAAAATAAGAAGTGGTGTATTTACCCATATTGACCGTACCATGAGGTCGACCAGTATTTAATTGACCATAATAAACAGGAATTTGACCAACATTATCTGGGAAAGACATCGGTAATTTACCTGAAGGGTTATAATCACCAAAGAGAACATCAGCTACAGCATTACCACCTTCAGTACCTAAAAACCAAGTTTCAAGCATCGCATCGGCTTGTTCATATTCTTCTTTCACGGTAAGTGGGCGCCCATTCATCAATGCAATAATTAGTGGTTTACCTGTTGCTTTTAATGCTGTAATTAAACGTTTTTGGCTTGCTTGTAAATTGAGGTCAGTTCGGCTTGATGATTCATGCGCCATCCCTTCGGCTTCGCCAACACATAAAACAACAGCATCTGATCTTTTAGCTTGAGCAACCGCTTCGGCAATCATTTTATCAGCAGGTCTTTTATCAAATTTAGTGATCTCTTCATATAAATTTAAGAATTTATAAAGATTTGGATCATCTGAAATATTGGCACCCCATGCATAGCTAACTAATTTTGGATTAACCACAGCATTCTTAATCCCTTCCAAAGGGGTTACGGCTAAATTAGCTCGCCCAGCACCAGACCAACTACCCAAAATATCGCGTTTTGAATCTGCTAACGGTCCAATCACCGCAATTTTTTTATTTTTGCTCAACGGTAAAACATTGTTTTCATTTTTTAACAATACAATACTACGACGCGCAACATCCCTTGCTTCTGCACGATGTAAACGATCGTTGGCGAACATGGTTTCAATATCAAAATTAGGATCTAAATTTCGATGAGGATTTTTAAATAATCCCATATCATACTTCAGTTCTAATACATGACGACACGCTTGGTTAATCTGCTCTTGAGAGATTGCACCTTCATTAACTAGTTCTGGTATAAACTGTAAAAAATACTCATCATTCATACTGATATCAATACCAGCTAGGATCGCAATTCTAACTGCATCTTTAGCGTCTTTTGCCACACCGTGATTAATTAATTCACGAATAGCACCATGATCACTAACCACTACACCATCAAAATGCCATTGATCACGCAGTACCTCGGTTAATAACCAATGATTAGAGGTAGCAGGAATACCGTTTACACTAACAAGTGCAACCATAACCGCTCGGCTGCCTGCATCTACAGCCGCTTTATATGGTACAAGATATTCTTGGAACATTTTTCGTTCACTCATATCCGTACTATTATATTCACGACCAGCTTCAACCGCACCATATAGCGCAAAATGCTTAACGGTTGTCACTAATGATTTTTTATCCTCAAGAGACTGTTTTTGCATTTTTTCGACAAAAATACGTCCTGCTTCCGACGCTAAATAAGGATCTTCACCAAATCCTTCTGACACTCGGCCCCACCTTGGATCTCGCGTAATATCGACCATTGGCGCCCAAGTTACATTAAGCCCATCAGAAGTTGCTTCATCAGACGATACTTCAGCAACTTTACCTATCGCATCACGATCCCAAGTTGCAGCAATCCCTAAATTAATAGGAAATACCGTACGATGACCATGAATAATGTCAAAACCAAAATAAACAGGGATTTTATTCGGCGATTTTAATGCTCTTTCTTGCATTTGTGATAGATCGGGCTCAACTACAGTATTAAAAATACCACCAATTTCACCCGCTTCAATTTGGTCAAGGACTTTGTCTAGTGTAAGATCGCCACCCACACTGATTAATCGCAGTTGCCCTACTTTTTCTTTAATCGTCATCTTTGACATCAAGTCATCAATAAACGCTTTCTTTTCTTCACTATTGGGATTTTGAGCAAATAAAGGGGATGAAAAAATAAAAAAAACGAAAAATAACACGAATTTTTTCATAATAATAAGTATTTTTAAATTTAAGAGGATAGACAAGCGGATAGCATAACGTATTTAACTAAAAAAATCTCGTTATTTAGAAATAACATCCCTAAAAATAAAGATAAAAGCATTTATTCTTAAAAATATAAGCTTCAAAAAGTGCGTTCCTCAACTTTTTTTAAGATTTATTAAGAAAATAGATAAAAAAATATTGCCGAAAAATGCTTTAAAAGGGAATCATCAAGTCGGCAATAATAATGAATGAAGATCTATTAATCGCGGAAATTAGTAAATTGGAAAGGTTGCCCTAATTCACCATTTTTGACTAGTGCCATGGTTGCTTGTAAATCATCACGAGACTTACCTGTAACGCGAACCTGCTCACCTTGTACTTGAGCTTGCACTTTAAGTTTACTGTCTTTAATCAGCTTAACTATTTTTTTAGCTAACTCTTTATCGATACCTTGTTTTAGTTTGACCGTAATACTATAAAATTTTCCGCTATGTTCCAGCTCTTCCGGAATTTCTAGCGCTCCGCCATCAATACCACGTTTAGCCAACTTATCACGTAAAATATCCAATAGCTGTTGAACTTGGAAATCGGATTGGCTAGTTGCTTTGATGGTTTCATTTTTTTCATTGAGCTCAAAAGATGCTTCGACATTTTTGAAGTCCCAACGAGTAGTCAGTTCACGAGTCGCATTGTCGACACCGTTTTTAACTTCTGGCATTTGAATTTCTGACACAATATCAAAAGAAGGCATAAATTTTCCTCTTCTAATCGTTATAAATATTACTTATTTTAAACAACTCTTTTAATTGCCGCCACAATATTTACGGCGGCATTATTATTAAGATTAATCGATAGTACGAAGTAATTCGTTGATACCAACTTTACCTAAAGTTTTAGCATCGACTTTTTTCACAATAACTGCACAATAAAGGCTATATTTGCCATCTTTAGTTGGTAAGTTACCTGATACCACAACCGAACCAGCTGGAACACGTCCGTAATGAACTTCACCAGTTGCTCGATCATAAATTTTAGTACTTTGACCAATAAATACGCCCATTGAGATCACACTGCCTTCTTCAACAATCACACCTTCAACGATTTCACTACGAGCACCAATGAAACAGTTATCTTCGATAATAGTTGGGTTTGCTTGTAATGGTTCTAACACACCACCAATACCAACACCACCCGATAAGTGAACATTTTTACCAATTTGTGCACATGAACCAACAGTTACCCAAGTATCAACCATCGTGCCTTCATCAACATAAGCACCGATATTTACGTAAGATGGCATTAATACGGTATTACGAGCAACATAAGCACCTTTACGCGCAATTGCTGATGGAACTACACGGAAGCCTTCTTGTTGGAAGCGAGCTTCATCATAATCAGCAAATTTTAATGGCACTTTGTCATAATAATTTGTTGCGCCACCATCAATAAGTTGATTTTCATTAATACGGAAAGAGAGCAATACCGCTTTTTTTAACCATTGATGAGTCACCCAATCGCCATTAATCTTTTCCGCGACACGCATTTTACCGCTGTCTAATAGAGCGATACATTGATTAATTGCATCACGTGTTACAGTATCAACATTTGAAGGCGTAATTTCAGCACGACGTTCAAATGCTGCCTCAATAATAGTTTGTAATTGTTGCATTTCTCGTTTCCTTTAACTTTAAGTCCGTTAGCAAATTTAATTGGGCAAACAGTATAATATAATATGCAGTTATTTTTAAGTGGTTTATCGTATCATTGAGATTTCTCAAAAAGGATAAATTATTTGGAATACCTTTCACAAAATCTGAACAATATTTAATACAGTTGTTTTCTTTGAATATAAAGTTGAATCCTCATTAAATCTTGTAACAAAAAATAATGCAAAACGATGGATTTTCTTTAGTAGAACTTTTATTTGTTATCTGTATTGGTGCTATTTTGGCTTCAATAGGCGTGCAACATTGGAAGGAATTACAGCTCCGTAACGAACTTACTACTACCACAAAACAGCTAGCCTATTTTTTGGAGGAAGTCCAAGCCAAAGCTTATAACGCTAACGAAAATGTCCACATCTATTATTTTTTGACACCTTGGTGCTTAAGCATCAGCAAAGGCGAAAAACCAGCGACTTGCCAAGAAGGCTCTAGCTATTTTATTAAACCCAACAATTCTGTTGAATTAAATGATTTAGCCGATAAAAAAACCATCTCTTTTTGGGGGCGAAAAAATATGGCTCAAACCGGTACATTCGAATTGCATAATGCCATTGGCACCACACAAATTATTATTTCATATCGAGGGCGGATTCGGTTTTGTAAGAAAAATAGTTATTTACCAGGGCTGCCGCGATGTTAAAGCAAGATGGTTTTTCGTTATTTGAAATGATGTTAAGCATCACCTTTTCTAGCTTAATCTTCATTGGCATTACAGCTTTTTATAGTAAATTACAATCGATTATACTTCAGCAAAATCTTAATACTCATCTACAAAGGAATATTCATCAAGGAATTGTTAGTATTTCCAAAGATTTGAAACGTGCTGGGTTTATCGCCAATAAACCAGAAAAGATGAGTCAGCAACCAATTGAAATCAACCCAGCAAAAAATTGTTATATCATCCGTTACGATAGCGAGATCCGTAATGATTGGGTTTATAATACGACTATTCCAACCAAATCAGATATCTTTGCGTATCGGCTTTATAATAATAATTTGGAATATAAGGTTGGAACAATCAATTGCGAAGGTGTCAATTGGGAGAAAATTTTCGATCCTCACGACATTAAAATCACTCAATTTTCAATCAAAAAACAAAATAATCATTTTGAGATAGATATTAGTGCTCAGTTGAAGAAAAACAAAAAAATTAAATATCAAACAACAACCATTATTAAAAATGAAAATCCCTTTTAATCGTTCAGTAACTCAATATGATGGCTTTAGCACGCTTTTGATGGTGATCATATTAACCATTGTCGGACTTCTATTGTTAACGGGGTTTCAAACTACCATTGATTCGATAAAAAGGAGTTATTTGATTGAAATCCAATATTATCGTCAGTTTAATCAAGCTAGTTCCAGTTTAAATTGGGCAACCAAACAAATTTGGCAACCGCCAACTGAAGAGTGGCAATGCTTATCTGATACTCAATATCAATTAAAAGCATGTATAAAAAAATCGCGATTAAAAGTGGATAACTACACCCTAGTACGTGGACAGGCTAATGATGATTATTACCTTTATATGTTAATGCATTTTGAAGATAACCAACTTATTGTTGAAAAAGGTCATTGGTTAGATTATTGCCCTGAAAAGAAGATGATTGATTGTGAATAGTAAAAATATAAGTAATAAAAAAACAGCTGGCTTTAGTTTAATTGAAGTTATGTTGTCATGTTTAATGTTTGCCATCATCATGCTGGGTTTTATTCGTTATTTAACCTCAATTATTCATCAACACCACTATTTTCATCAACATTTCAAAGCACAGCAAATGGCGTTTGCTTTACTTGATAGTTACCCTCATACGGTAGATAAAATCATACCAAAAGAGTGGCAATATCAAGTTTACAGCCAACCTTATAGTGCACCTTGTAAAATGGTTTTTATTGATATCACCCCACCGAATCATAAAACGATTAAACAACAACGTTTGTTATGTGATTGATGTTCATTTCTAAAAATAAATTACGCTGTTTATTTTCAATTTTTTCATTCCATGCAACCGCAATATCCCATCCCGTTTGAACTAATTCAAGCGTGACAAGTTTTACACCTTTAGGTAAAAAATGACAAACACTAGCGGGCACAAAAGCAATGCCATTTTTGGCAGCAATTAAAGCCAAAAGAGAGGGAAGATCATTCGTCGCCCCGCCCTGTTTTGGTATAGCGTTTATAGCCTCAAGTAATAATTTTGTTTGCTCGGTCAAACAAGGCGCCAAGCAGGGGTTTATATGTAATAAGGGATGCGTTTCTAGTACATCTTTAAGATTGTTCCTACTGACTTTTAGATTATTTGGTACTGCTAGCACGATATACTCTTTAAATAACATAATTGAACTCAATGACTCTGGCACAGGCATACGGACAAAACCAATATCTAATTCCCCCTGCATTAGCAGAGTAACTTGCTCGTTTGAGGGAAGTTGTTTTGCTGAAACATGGCATTGCGGATTTCTTTCAGAAAAAGTTCGAATCCATTTAGGAACATGTTGAAAACAAGATATGCCAAAACCGATTGAAAGAACTCCATTCATGTTTTTTTTAATATTATTAGCAAAGAGTAAAAATTTCTTATTCTGTTGTAATAGTTTTTTTACTTCAGGATATAGCGCCTTCCCAACTTCAGTTAACTTTGCGCCATTTCGACCACGAACAAACAGTCTTCGATCAATTGCTCGTTCAAATGCTTGAATTTGTTTAGTTAACGCGGGTTGTGTTATAAATAATTGCTCAGAAGCGACACGGTAATTCCCTACCTCAACAAGTGCGACGAAAGCTCGTAGCAACTTCATTTCAATGTCCATATCCATTCCTAATTGTTATCAAATCAGTCATTTTTTTCATTATACATAATTACTTTTACTATTTATATTAATTTCAATAAGTACAATTAGTTATGAATAAAATTAAGATATTTATTGTTAAATGGACGCTCTTCTATAAGTCCAAAGATTCAATGTAAATAGTTAAATTCTTGGCTAAGGTTAACGCACGGGGTAAAAAACTTATGAGTAAGGCAATAAAAAAAATTTCTGCGGTTTTATTTGATATGGATGGGGTTCTAATTGATTCAAATACCGTTATTGAAAAAGCATGGATTGAGGCTGGCAAGTTATATGGAATAACCGTCAAGGATGACGATATTATTAAACATATTCATGGCCAACCCGGGCCACATACGATTAAAGCACTGTTTGGGCATCTATCAACTGAAGCGCAAAAAAGTGTTCAAGACTATATCATGCACGCTGAAAATACTGCTGATTATGATCCAATACCAGGTGTTGCACAATTAATACATGCCTTAGCGAAAGCCAAAATTAGGGTGGGGATTGTAACCAGTGGTTGGCGCGAAAAAATAGATCGAATAATGGCAATGTTGAATATTCAGGAATGTATTTCTGTGATAGTGGAACGAAACGATGTGGCTCGTGGAAAACCCTACCCCGATCCTTATCTTCTTGGCGCTAAACGCCTTATGCTACCACCCGCTGAAACGTTAGTATTTGAAGACTCAATAAGTGGCGTGACTTCAGCAGTTGAAGCTGGCGCCTATTGTGTTGGAATAGGCGATGCTGAGCTTATCAAACACGGAGCACAAACTGTGATCCCAGACTTTTCAAAAGTTAACGTGATAAATGATAGCATTATTGTGTTGGATGACGACCATAAGCTCATTTTAAACAATGCATCAACCACAATCGATTAGATGAAGCTTTTTGTATGTAAAAGTTGTAAAACTTGCTGAGTTTTTTCTGCATGAACATTATGACCCGCACCTTCTACTATTTCAATTTGAGCATTTGGAAATTGGCTAAATATTGCTGGATAATCCTTATCAGTAATATAGTTTGAATTTCCACCTCGGATGAATAATGTCGGTACGTTACAAGGTGAAATTGTGTGCCAATCGCATATATTGTCATATTGATCAATAATGACTTGAGCATTAAACAACCAATGCTGATGTTTAAAAGATTTAAGTAAAAATGAAATGGTCGGGGCACTTAAATCATGCATAAGTTCAATAATCTGCTTTTTATCAGTTAATTGTTGATTAATACATTTTTCTAAAGCGTTAAGAACAGGTGCATTTGCCGTTTGAGTATATTTAACTGGCGCAATATCAATGACACAGATTTTAGAAACAGGAATAAGTTGGCTTAATTGCATGGCAACTTTTCCTCCCATTGAATGGCCGATTAATATAATATTTTGTAACTGCAAATCATGACATAACTCAGCAACATCTTCAGCCATCACTTCATAATTCATGACATTTGACCATGGTGATTGACCATGATTGCGCAAATCAACCTGAATAGTTTGGTAATGACTAGACAGATCTTTAGCTAACATATTTAAATTATCTAAGCTTCCAAATAAACCATGCATCAATAAAATTGGTTGATTATCACCCTGTATTTTATAGTTTAATTTCATTATGCCACTCTACAATTTATTGTAATTAAGACTGTTTCGTCATCACTAATAAACAATTCAATAACCCCAAAAGCATAACTATGATAGAATTTAGTTCAAATTTTTCAATTAATATTAAAAACTATGTTTCAAAATAACCCGTTACTAGCCCAACTAAAAAAAGAATTATATGAGCAAAAACCTCGTGTTGAAGGTATCGTCCGAGCGCATGAAAAAGGTTTTGGCTTTCTAAATGTTGACAACAAAACTGACTACTTTATTGCTGTTTCGAAAATGAAAATGGTTTGTCATGGTGATAAAGTTTCTGGCACTATTTCCACCATTAACGATAAAACATCATTTGAACCTGAAGTATTAATTGAAAGTAGTTTACAAAAATTTATTGGCAAAATTGGTTTTTTAGATAATGCGATGGTCATTTATCCCGAAAATATACCTGTCAATTTTGCCATTCGCTGTAAAGTTAATCCTGAAGTAAAGCAAAAATTAAAAGAAGGTGATTGGGTTGTTGCCACCTTACAATCTCATCCATTAGAAAAAAATAAAAATCATTTTCTTGCTGAAATAACAAAATTTATTGCCAGTGCTGATTCAATTTATCAACTATGGCTTAAAACTTTGGCTCGTTATAATTTAGAAGACAAAGCTCCACAAGCTGAATCTTTAATAATTTCAGAGACTGAAAAAGAAAATCGTCAAGATTTAACGGATATTCAATTTTTTACAATTGACAGTGAAAATACCGAAGATATGGACGATGCGATTACCATTTCACAAGATGATATGGGTAATTATAACCTGATGATCGCCATCGCTGATCCAACCGCATATATTGAGCAAGATAGTGAAATCGACAATATCGCAAAAAACCGAAACTTTACCACCTATCTGCCCGACTTTAATATTCCAATGTTACCAAAACAGTTAGCGGACGATCTTTGTTCATTAAAAGCTAATCAAAAACGTCCAGCTATGGTTTGTAAAATTAAAATTGATAAAAATGGCGAATTTACGAATGATGATATCAGTTTTTTACCCGCATGGATTGAATCGAAAGCTAAGCTTTCTTACCACAATGTGTCTGAATTTTTAGAGAATCGTGGTGATTTAAATATCGATGACGCGGCAATAAAAAACCAACTAAAATTATTATCAGAATTGGCAAAAACACGGATAAATTGGCGCCAACAAAATGCGTTAGTTTTCAAAGTGAACAATGATTATCGATTTATTCTTGATAATAATCGTCAAGTAAAAACAATCATTAAAGAATCACGTGGCATCGGCAATAATATTGTTGAAGAAGTGATGATTATCGCTAATTTAGCGCTCACCATGTATTTGAAAGAAAACGTAGGTACTGGCGTATTTAACACTCATTCAGGCTTTGATACCAAATACATTGAACAAATATTAAAAATATTAGCAGACAATGGCATTACAGATTTTGATAAAGAATCACTTACTTCATTTGAAGGCTATGTTAAATTCCGCCGATTAAGTGATGATAATGACTTCTTATCAACACGATTAAGAAAGTTCCAAACACCTGCTGATTTCTCTATAAAACCAGAACCTCACTTTGGTTTAGGATTTGATGCTTATGCAACATGGACTTCACCAATTCGAAAATATGGTGATATGATAAACCATCGTATACTTAAAGCCTCGCTTAAAGCAGAAGCCTCAACAGCTCCATCAAACGAACAATTAGAGAGCATGGCTGATAGACGTAAAAAATTACGTTTAGCTGAGCGTGATATTGCCGAAAACCTTTATTGCCAATATTTATCTAACAAAATAGGACAAGAGTTCGCAGCGGAAATATTAGATATCAACCGTGGCGGTGCAAGAGTTCGTTTAAATGATATTGGCGCATTAGCATTTTTACCACTGTCAATGATTCATGCCGTGCGCGATGAAATATCAACTAGTCCGGATGAAGGGCTAATTAAAATTAAAGGCGAAACTGCATACAAAATTGCTGATTTGATCACTGTTAAAATTCATGAAATTAAAATGGAAAATCTATCGGTTATTGTGAAACTGAATGAATCTAACTCTTAAATTCCCTAGTCAATTTAATCAGTTACAAACTATGATTAATAACCCTGATAATTATCAGGGTTAAGCTAAAAAATATTAATAATATTTTTAACATTTATCCTCTTTTTTTTAATAATAATATCTGCTATCTTTCACCGCTCAAAAAAATAAAAAATAAAGCTAGTTTAAACTGCTATATGGAGAGGAAAAAAGATGTCAATTCACGGCCACGAAGTGTTACAAATGATGGATGGGAATGATTATACTGAATCATCTTTACTAGAAGCCATACACAAAAAATTCGGTACCGAGGCTAAATTTCATACCTGTTCCAACTCCGATATGAATGCCGAGCAACTTATTGCCTTTTTAAAAGCAAAAGGAAAATTTAAGCCGGCTTCAATTGATGATTCACAATTTACCGTCGATGTTCGAAAAATATGTCGACATTAATAAAAACTTACAAAAGAATAATAAATGCGTTTTTATAAATTTAATGTAATCATCTAGTGTTTTTAAAAGAATAAGAGTATATAATTTCGCGCTACGGCTCCACTAAAAAGTGTAAGTTGCTCATCCTGAAATTACAACTCAAGAATATATTCGTGGAATTTGATATATGAAAATAAGTAATATCCTTACATGCGCCATTGTCTCTATTCTTGCCGCAGGCTGTGTAAAAAACAATACGTCTTCAACCGATGGTAAAACTAAAGTTGATCAGTTAGCGATTTTAAAGCAACAATCTGAACAAAATAATTCGTTTGTTGTGGACGCAAAAAAACAATTACTTCAACTCGTTGGAGACAAACACTTTGACAGCTATATAACCAAACACGGTATTTTAAACTGTAAAGGTGACAGCAACCAATCTGCCTGTGTGCTAAATTTTTATCTCAAAGAATTCTACAAGCTAAAATATGACATTCAACTTAAAAGAGTCGTCGAGGAAAACCAAGCTGAACATAATCTTGAGTTGAAAAAAATCACACCAACTGATAGTAATGTTAAAAATTACTGTCAATGGTCAGCAGATTTTATTGAAGCAGTTTATACTAATGATACCAATAATATAATCCAAAGTTATCAAACTTTATTTAAGATGTCAGTGCAAGATTTGGCCGCTTTAAAAGCTAAAATTCTCAAAGATAACTACTCTCACTTTTTGATTGATGAAAACCCAAGTATTCTTCAAGAGATGAGAAGCGACTTTATGGAAAAATGCTTAAGTAGCCCTAAAGACAATATTATCAATTACAACAATATTTTTAGATAATACTCAAGTGAGTCTTTTTATGTACAATTTATTACCTATTAGTCGATTTAGTAAAACATTAACTTGCAAGATAGTTTGTATCGCATCTTTATCTTGTTTAAGTTTTTCTTCATGGGCTTTTACATTTAACGATGTTGTGACACAAGCAGAAAAACTATCAAAAAAAGCTTACGTCCAACCATCTAAAAATATTCCTAGTGAATTATCGTCACTACAATTTGCCGATTATCAAAAGATTTATTTTAAGCATGATAAAGCATATTGGAGCGATCGCAAAAGTCGTTTCAAACTCGAATTTTATCATGAAGGTATGTATTTTGATGTACCTGTCAAAATTAATGAGATTGTAAACAATCAAGTTAATGAAATTAAATTTAGCCCAGATTACTTCGATTTAAGTCCTATTAATTTAGATAAGTTAGATACTAAAAAACTAGGCTTTGCTGGATTTAAAGTGCACTATCCAATCAATAACCCAGCAAAAACCGACGATGAAATATTTACCGCACTAGGTGGTAGCTATTTCCGTGCTGTTGGTAAAAATCAGCATTATGGTCTTTCAGCGCGTGGACTTGCGATTGATACAGGCGAAATGTCTGGCGAAGAGTTTCCACGTTTTAAAGAGTATTGGATTGAACGCCCAGAACCAAATCAAAAACATTTAGTCATTTATGCCCTACTTGATTCTAAAAGTGTAACAGGGGCTTACAAAATTACCTTAATCCCAAGTGTTGATACTACTATTACTGTAGAAGCCAAAGTATTCTTCCGTGATTCAGTTAAAAAACTTGGTGTGGCACCACTGACTAGTATGTTCTTATTTGGCCCTAACCAACCATCACCACTATTAAACTATCGTCCAGCAATGCACGATTCTAATGGACTTTCAATTCAGGCCAAAAATGAGTGGATTTGGCGTCCATTAAATAATCCTAAACGCTTATCTTTTTCATCATATAGTTTAGAAAGCCCTAAAGCATTTGGTTTAATTCAACGTGACAAAGGTTTTGATGACTATCAAGATCTCGACGACCATTACGAACTTCGTCCAAGTGTATGGGTTGAAATATTGAATGATTGGCATAAAGGTCGAGTTGAATTGGTTGAAATCCCTACCGCAGATGAAACCAACGACAACATCGTTACCTACTGGGTACCCGAAAAACAATATAAAGCTGGTGATGTGTTAGATGTTAAATATCGATTACATTATTCACTCAACGAACAACAACGTTATCCAAAAAATGAAGCTAGAGCAGAAAGTACGCGCTTATCATTAGGTGATATAAAACAAGCAAACTTAATACGTAAACTTGATGGTTCTAATGCTTATGTTGTAGATTTTGTTGGTCCAAACTTATCAGAGCAAGACCCAGTTGACGTTATTTCAAGTATTAATAATGGTTCAATAGTTAGCTGTGATACACAATACAACTCTGTAACAAAAGGTTGGCGAGTACTAGTGCGATTCAACGTTGAAGATAACAAAAAACCAACTGACATTCGCCTTCAATTATCGTCGAAAAAATCACATACGATCGTGTCCGAAACTTGGAGCGGACAATTTCCGGCTCAATGATCTTAATAATAAGCACATAACATGAAAAAAGATTATTTCGAAAACCTATCTGACGCCGAATATTGGCGTCAGAAATCGGAAGACTTGCCAAACGATAAACTCGAATTTCTAAAATATCGACTCAATCAAGTTGGCAAAACTGATCATTTTAATGATGAAAGAAAACAACAACCAACTTATCCAAAAGTTGAGCGTGTTTCGGTTCAACCACAAATTTGGAATGAACGTTATAGTCCTCAATCCAAACCTGGTCTGAATATCATCGCACTTATTCGTCGTTTAATTATGTTTGTGCTTATTGCCATACAAACTTATTACGGCACAACTTACTTATCAACCTTATTACCTTATCAAAGCTGGCAACAAATCAATTTTATGGCAAATTGGGATATCAACCCAGAACTTGCCATTTACAGCATCATTCCTTATATCATACAAGGTTTTATCATTGCCTTATTTGCTATCCTATTTTGTTGGATTTCAATAGGATTTTGGACTAGCATCATGGGGCTTATTTTGGCGGTGATCAAAAAAGATCGCTACACTATTGCCATCCCCAATGATCCTGCTAACCACATTGACGCCAAACATCGTACTGCATTAGTCATGCCAATTTGTAATGAAGATGTTTCACGGGTATTTGCAGGGCTAGAAGCAACTTATGAATCGCTAGTTGAGACAGGACATGCGCAGTGTTGTGATTTTTATATTCTAAGCGACACCAATGATCCCGATCTCTATGTCAATGAATTAAAAGCATGGGCTGAATTTAACGCTAAAAAAGCTGACAATGGTTGTAATATCTTTTATCGCCACCGTAAGCGTCGCGTAAAACGTAAAAGTGGTAACATCGATGACTTCTGCCGTCGTTGGGGGCACCAATATGAATACATGATGATTCTTGATGCCGATAGTATTATGACCGGTGATTGTATCTTAAAAATGATCGCAATGATGGAAATGAATCCAAAAGCAGGTATTTTACAGTCTCCGCCTAAATCGGTCAGAATGACAACCTTATATGGTCGTATTCAACAATTTGCCAATCAAATATACAGTGATATTTTTTGCTCAGGTACTCACTTCTGGCAATTAAGTGAAGCCCAATATTGGGGTCACAATGCTATGATTCGCCTAAAACCATTTATTGAGCACTGTATTTTATCGCCATTACAAAAACGTAAAGGCCCTATTCATATCTTATCGCACGATTTAGTTGAAGCGACGTTAATGCGTCGTGCAGGTTATGGCGTATGGATTGCGTATGATATGAATGGTAGTTATGAAGAGCTACCAGGAAACATGATAGAAGATCTCAAACGCGATAATCGTTGGTGTATGGGTAATTTGATTAATTTGCGATTAATCTTTAAAAGTGGAATTACGTTAACTCACCGTGTGATGTTTTTAACCAGTGGTATGGCTTACATCTCGTCACTATTGTGGTTAATCTTCTTGATCTTCTCTACACTCTTATTATTAGTGTTCAATATATCTGAACCACAATACTTCTTCCAACCTAACCAATTTTATCCAACGTGGCCAAAGTGGGATGAACAATTAGCTATTCAATTACTTTCAACCACAATGGTATTGCTATTTGCACCTAAACTGTTTAGTTATGGCATTATTATTGCTCGAACAGGTGCAAAAGATGTGGGTGGAATATTCAAATTATCATTATCGATTTTAATTGAAATGGTATGGTCGATGATCCTTGCACCAATCCGCATGATCTTCCACAGCAAGTTTGTGGTTAAAGCATGGCTGGGTAGCAAAATTCAATGGAAATCACCAGCAAGAAACGATGATGCCTTAACTTGGGGCGAATCATTCTACTTCTGTTGGCCATTATCGCTACTAGGCATAGTTTGGTTATGTGTGATTATTTGGTTAAATCCTCAATTTACTTATTGGTATATAGCGATATTAATTCCATTAACCATTTCACCATTAGTTGTTCGTATTTCTGGCTTATCAAGTATTGGTATGAAAGCCAAAAAAGCAGGGTTATTCTTAACACCGGAAGAAACCCATCCGTCGCGAGCAGTAAAACTAACTGGTGACTATTTAGTCCAAACCGAAGCTGCTTTTATTGAACATGGCTTTATTATGGCGCTTGTCGATCCAATTTATAATGCGTTAGCCTGTGCATTATCGACTTCTCGTCATTTACCTAACTCAAAAAATCAACAGTTGCGAAAACAACTTATTGAGCATTATCAACAAGTGGATTTAGAAAAAATTAGTAAAGAACAACAATTAGCGATCTTAGAAGATCCAATTATTCTTTCTGCACTTCATCGCCATATCTGGCATCAACAAGAAAAATACGACAATTTGTTCACATTGTGGCAAAATGAATGCCAGCAATAAGAAATAGGGCTTAATGCCCTATTTCGTCTTTTAGAAATTAATCAATATGCATGGATATTTTTTATGACTTGGCAACCTACTGCATCTATTAATAATTTACTTAAGCGCGCTAAAATTGTATCTAAAGTAAGACAGTTTTTTGCTGACCGCTGTATTTTGGAAGTGGAAACCCCGACCCTAAGTCAATATGCGGTAACCGATGTACATCTTAGTTCATTTCATACCTTATTTTTAAAACCTGGTGAAAACGATGAACAACAAGGGCGAAAAATGTCATTAATCACTAGCCCTGAATATCATATGAAACGGTTATTAGCTGCTGGAAGTGGACCGATTTATCAAATCTGTAAATGTTTTCGCAATCATGAAGAAGTAAGCCGTTATCATAACCCTGAATTTACAATGCTCGAATGGTATCGTATTCAATTTGATATGATGCAAATGATCAACGAAGTGGATGATCTACTGCAAAGCATCCTAGATTGTGAACCTGCGGAACGAATCTCTTACCAAAAGGCATTCCAACGTCATCTTAATATTGACCCACTAGAAGCTGATCACGCAACTTTAGTTGAAGCTATCAAACAACTAAATATTGAACTCAATACTGATGATTATGATCGCGACACCTTATTACAATGTTTATTTAGTTTTGGCGTTGAACCGCATATTGGACAAGAAAAACCTATCGCTGTTTATAACTTCCCTGCCTCACAGGCAGCTTTAGCAGCGATCAGTTCAGAAGATCATCGTGTAGCAAGCCGTTTTGAATTTTATTACAAAGGGGTTGAACTAGCTAATGGATTTAAAGAACTCACCAATCCGCAAGAACAAAAGATGCGTTTTGAACAAAATAATATTGATCGAGCAAATCAAAACTTACCACCACAAAACATCGATATTGAATTAATCGCGGCTATGGAAGCAGGTTTACCCGATTGTGCAGGTGTTGCCGTTGGGCTTGACCGCTTAATTATGTTAGCACTTGATGCTATGAATTTAGATGATGTGATTTCATTCACGTTTGAAAGGGCTTAATCATGTTAGGAAGTTTAGGCTTAAGTGAATGGGCAGTAGTCATTATTGTAATTATTGCCATTATCGCCTTACTAATTGCCATGCTAAAAGCGCAATTTAAAGCGAATAACCTACATGCCATATATGATTTACAACTTAATCAAAGAAATAAAGAAAATCAGTCATTAATGGCAAATATCACTCAATTAGAACAAGAGTTGAGCCAATACCAACAACAAAATGTTGCTCAAAATATCAAAATTAGTGAATTAAAAACGCGCTTAGAAGAGATTATCAATGCCGCACATGAAAAACAGACAGTTTTAGAACAAAGCGAGCAACGATTAACCACGCAATTTGAAAACTTAGCAAATCGAATTTTTGAGCACAGTGGCAAAAAAATTGAGCAACAAAATAAACAAAGCTTAGAGTTTTTACTCTCACCACTTAAACAACAATTAGAAGGCTTTAAAAAGCAAGTTCAAGATAGCTTTGGTCAAGAAGCCAAAGAGCGCCATACCTTAACTCACGAAATTCGCAACTTACAACAGCTTAACGAACTCATGACGAAAGAAGCCACCAATTTAACCAATGCGTTAAAAGGCAATAACAAAACCCAAGGTAATTGGGGTGAATTTATTCTTAGTCAAATATTGGATAATTCCGGATTGCGTCAAGGTTACGAATATCACACTCAAGTTAATCTAACTAATGAAGATAACCGACGTCTACAACCAGATGTAATTGTTCACTTACCCCAAGGCGGTGATGTGGTCATCGATTCCAAAGTCACCTTAGTTGCCTATGAACGTTATTTTAATAGTGATGATGAAGAGACAAAAACTAGAGCCATTGCTGATCATTTAATTGCTGTGCGTAATCACTTAAAACAACTTAGTCAAAAAGATTACCATAAACTAAATGGCATTCAATCATTAGACTACATTCTAATGTTCATTCCTGTCGAACCGGCATTTTTATCCGCCATCGATCAAGATCCGTCATTAATCAATGATGCATTAAAAAGTAACATCATGATTGTTAGCCCAACTACCCTATTGGTTGCCTTGCGAACTATTCATAATTTATGGCGTTTTGAATACCAAAATCGCAATGCTGAGCTTATTGCTGATAGAGCCAGTAAACTATATGACAAAGTACGTGGATTTATCGAAGATATGGAAAATCTAGGCAACTGTTTGGATAAAGCCCAACAGACCTATCAAAACTCAATGAACAAACTCTCGAAAGGACGTGGTAACGTGATTGGTCAAATAGAACGATTTAGGGAATTAGGGATTGAAGTAAAAAAACCAATTAATCCGGATATTGCTCAACTATCAGTTGATGAACTTGAAAATGAAAAAGAACAGCTTAGTTAAATTGTTAACTAAAACATCTTAATTCACCATCATAAAAAATACGTGTATACTCATTTGGTATAAGAAGGAGTACGATATGTCAAACAATAATGAAGTCAGTTTCGAAGAAACCATCAAGCAACTTGAAGCAATTGTCACTCAACTTGAAAATGGTGATTTACCATTAGATGAAGCACTAAATGAATTCGAAAAAGGCATCAAACTAGCTCGTTCTGGTCAAAAACAACTTAATGAAGCTGAGCAACGCATCCAAATTTTATTATCTGAAAATAGTGATGCACAATTATCTGAATTTTCCATTGATAATAATGAATAGCCTAAAACCATTACAAGAACGTATTGATAACTATCTAACAACATATATTTCGCAGTTTGCACCATCTAATTTGCAACAAGCGATGAGTTACAGCCTGCTTGCTGGTGGCAAGCGAATACGCCCTATTCTGGTCTATTTAACCGGACAAATGTTTAATTGTCCGCTAACCAAACTCGATTCAGTTGCTGCAGCCATTGAATCGATGCATACCTACTCATTAATTCATGATGACTTACCCGCAATGGATGATGATAATCTAAGGCGAGGAAAACCAACCTGCCACATAAAATTTGGCCAAGCACAAGCCATCCTCGCTGGTGATGCACTACAATCACTAGCATTCAGCCTATTATCCGAAAACCAACAAATCAGCAACCAAAGCAAAATAAAAATGATTACTGAACTAGCAAGTGCAAGTGGCCTTGCTGGAATGTGTTTAGGTCAATCACTGGATTTACAAGCAGAACACCAAACAGTCACGTTGGAACACTTACAAACTATCCATAACTATAAAACTGGCGCCTTAATTCAAGCGGCAGTAAGGCTCGGTGCTTATTCATGCGATGAGGTATCTCAACCCTATTACCCAATGTTAGACAACTATGCTAAAGCAATCGGACTAGCATTCCAGATACAAGATGACATATTAGACGTCATTGGTGAACAAGAGCTGATGGGTAAACCACAAGGCTCTGATCTTAAGCTAGAAAAAAGCACTTATCCAGCATTGATGGGTTTACAAAATGCCATCGAAATGACACACAAGTTATATCAACAAGCTATCGATAGTCTGACGCAAATACCTTATAATAGCCAACCATTACAAGACCTTGCTGGTTTTATTATTAATCGAAATAGTTAACTAAATAACTAGATGATAAAAATGAATTTAAACAAATATCCTCTATTAAAGCAAATCAATTCACCTGCGGATCTTAGGCGATATCCGCTCGCACAATTGCCAGCAATTAGTCAGGAACTACGACAATTTTTATTAGACAGTGTCAGCCAATCTAGTGGTCATTTAGCTTCAGGTCTTGGTGTGGTCGAATTAACAGTCGCGTTGCATTACGTCTATCAAACACCATTTGACAAAATTATATGGGACGTAGGTCATCAAGCTTATCCACATAAAATTCTAACGGGTCGACGCGATCAGATGCTAACTATTCGCCAAAAAGGGGGATTACACCCGTTTCCTCACCGAAATGAAAGTGAATATGATGTATTAACAACAGGACATTCATCAACCTCAATAAGTGCAGCGCTGGGTATTGCGATCGCAGAGCAAAAAAAACAGTCAGGTAAAAAAGTCGCCGCTATTATTGGTGATGGGGCCTTAACTGCTGGTATGGCATTTGAAGCGATGAACCATGCTGGGCACATAAAACCAGATATGCTAGTTATCGTTAATGACAACGATATGTCCATTTCAGAAAACACAGGTGCACTTAATCAACACTTGGCACAAATATTATCAAGCAAAGCCTACACCTCACTTCGTGAAAGTGGCAAAAAAGTGCTTTCCAATATTCCACCATTAAAAGAACTATTCAAAAAAACGGAAGAGCACCTAAAAGGCTTAGTCACTCCGGCTATTTTATTTGAGGAATTAGGTTTTAACTATATTGGTCCTGTTGATGGACATGATATTGAAACATTAGTTGCCACCTTACAAAAAGTCAGACAACTAAAAGGCCCACAATTACTGCATATTATCACCCAGAAAGGAAAAGGTTATGCTCCAGCCGAGCAAAACCCAACCTTATGGCACGGCGTTCCTAAATTTAATCCAAATGAAGGAATATTACCAAGCACAAATAAAATTACCCCAACTTATTCCAAAATCTTTGGTGACTGGCTATGTGAAATAGCAGAGCAAGACAAACGCCTAATGGCAATCACGCCAGCCATGAGCGAAGGTTCTGGCATGACTGAATTTGCTAAACGATTTCCAGATCAATTCTTTGATGTCGCCATTGCTGAACAACATGCAGTCACATTAGCTGCCGGCTTTGCTATTAGCGAATTAAAACCAGTGGTTGCTATCTACTCAACCTTTTTGCAACGAGCTTACGATCAAGTCATTCATGATATTGCCATCCAAAACTTACCGGTTTTATTTGCGATAGACCGCGCGGGCATTGTGGGGGCTGATGGTGAAACCCACCAAGGTGCGTTCGATCTAAGCTTTTTACGCTGTATTCCAAACTTAGTCATCATGACCCCAAGTGACGAAAACGAATGCCGACAAATGCTCTATACAGGCTATTTACATGATGGACCAGCATTAGTACGCTACCCTCGAGGCGAAGGCACTGGCGCACATTTAGAGCCACTAAAAACAATACCACTAGGGCAATCAAAATGCTGCCGGCAGGGCGAAGAGATCGCTTTACTCAATTTTGGCACACTATTACCTGAAGTTTTACAAGTAGCCGAACAAATAAATGCTACAGTGATAGATATGCGTTTTGTAAAACCACTTGATGAAAAAGTCCTTTTGCACATTAGCCAAAGCCATAATATACTGGTCACCATCGAAGAAAACAGCATCAAAGGTGGAGCAGGAAGCGCTGTTAATGAATTTTTGTTATCGAAAAAAATAAAATGTGATATTTTAAATATCGGATTGCCTGATATTTTTATCCCGCAAGGCTCACAGCAAGAAATGCGCGATGAAGTCGGATTAAACGCTAAACATATAATCGACAAAATTAATAAATTTATCAAACTATAGGTTAAATATGGAAAATCAAGCTGTCACCGTTCAGATTTTTGGGCGAACGTTAAAATTTAATTGTCCAGTCGATGAAGTTGACGCACTTACAAATGCAGCTAAAGATTTAGATGCGCGATTAACAAATTTACGAGAAAAATCCCCCCAAGTTGGAAGCGATCAACTTATCATGACTGCTGCATTGAATATCTCTTACGAACTAACGAAAGAAAAAGAAAAAAGCGATGAATTTGCAAATCGACTAAAAATGCTACAGCAATTACTTGATTCCGCATTAAATACTAACAATTAGTTAGATGAAATGTAAATAAACCACAAAGACTATTGTATGATTTTCTAAATTTTGTATCATAGTAAACATCTCTGAGATGTTCGCGATATGGGTTAGTCCCCTGAGCCGATAATCTTTAATTTAGAATGGTGTGATTTTTAATTGGTGTGTATGCCTAATTAACTTAGGAAACCTAAAAATTAAAACATGCTATTCACCTTGAACCTCGGGTTCAAGGGTTACGCCCCTAACGGCATCTTGGAGTCTTTATTCCTTCTCTCTTTCAAATAAAAACTTATGGACATTCGGCAAACTATACGTCAAAAAAGACGTGAATTATCTCAGGCACAACGCGACAGCGCACAGGCCATAATCTACCAACAAATAAAAAACCATCCTGCCGTCAGCCAAGCACAACATATTGCAATATTCTTATCATTTGATGGAGAAGTCGACACTAAACCGATTATTGAATATCTATGGCAACAAAATAAATCGGTCTATTTACCTGTCCCAGTTGCTGAACATAAACTAATCTTCTTAAATTACACCCCAAATACACCACTAGTAAGAAATAGCTTTGGTATCTTAGAACCAGTAATCGATAAAACTAAAATCATAAATATAGAACAACTTGATATCATCTTTACGCCACTTGTGGCTTTTGATGACCGAGGATTTCGTATTGGTATGGGCGGTGGCTATTATGATCGCTTGCTTGAAAACTACCAACAACAGCAAATTTATCCTATTGGGCTAGCATTTGCCTGCCAAAAAGTTGATCATGTTGATAATCAGCATTGGGATGTTAAATTACCGGAAATCATTTATGCTTAATCGGGTTAAGGACCCATTTTTATATTCACTATCGCTCATTACTAGATTAAAAAATAATTAATTCGTTTTTCTACAATTAACAGCCAATTTAGTTATATAATAAATCGAGCAATATCTTTTTTTACACGCATCACCGTCTTTATCTTATTCCTTAGTAAATTAGTTTTTCAATAAAATCAATCACAACTCTTTAACTATAAAGTTACAATCTAATAAGGAGTATTGCAATGTCAGAAAAAAAAGAACTCACCACCAATAATGGTGCCCCTATTGCCGACAATCAAAACTCTCGCACTGCTGGCCCTCGTGGACCGGTATTGATTGACGACTATCAATTAATCGAAAAACTCGCTCAGTTTAACCGTGAAAATATTCCGGAAAGACGAGTCCATGCCAAAGGCTCTGGCGCACACGGAACATTTACCGTCACCAATGACATTACTCAATATAGCTATGCCAGCATTTTTGCCGAAGTTGGCAAACAAACTCCCGTTTTTGCTCGATTTTCAACTGTTGGAGGTGAACGTGGTTCATCTGACACGGCACGTGATCCACGTGGATTTTCAGTAAAATTTTACACAGATCAAGGTAACTGGGATATTGTCGGTAATAACACGCCAGTATTTTTTATTCGTGATGCAATCAAATTCCCGGACTTTATCCACACCCAAAAACGCGATCCTAAGACCAACTTAAAAGATCCGCAAATGATGTGGGACTTTTTCTCTTTATCGCCAGAATCACTTCATCAAGTAACAATTCTATTTTCTGACCGAGGCATTCCAGACGGATTTCGACATATGCATGGTTTTGGTAGCCATACTTATAGTTTAATCAATAAAGATAATGTACGAACTTGGGTAAAATGGCATTTTAGAACAGAACAAGGCATTAAAAATATTCATCCTAAAAAAGCCGCAGAACTCGACGGAAGCAACCCTGATTCAGCGCAAGAAGATCTCTTTAATGCCATTGAACAAGGTAACTACCCTAAATGGCGACTTTATATACAAGTGATGAGTGAAGAACAAGCCAATAACCATCCAGAAAACCCATTTGATGTCACAAAAGTTTGGTCGCAAAAACAGTTTCCGCTTATTGAAGTCGGTGTTATGGAGCTTAACCGTAATCCGGAAAACTATTTTGCTGAAGTAGAACAATCTGCATTTGAACCAAGTAATATTGTACCTGGTATTGGCTTATCACCGGATAAAATGTTACAAGGGCGAATATTTGCTTATGCTGATGCGCACCGTTATCGTATCGGTACAAACTACCAACAATTACCAATCAATGCACCTAAATGCCCGGTACACAATTATCAACGTGACGGAGCTATGCGCTTTTATACGCCAGATAATGCACCAAACTATGAACCAAATAGTGTTGATAGTGCACCTAAACAACAACCGCAGTATGCTGAGCCACCGATGCATGTCCCTGCCGGCACAATGGATAAACACGATCATCGTGTTGATGGTGATTACTATTCGCACCCACGTGCATTATTTAATTTAATGCGTCCAGATCAAAAACAACTGCTTATTGATAATATTGTCACTTCGATGAAAAACGTCGATCGTGATATTCAAATTAGACAGCTTAAACACTTCTATAAAGTCCATCCCGATTATGGTTCAGGTGTAGCAAAAGGGTTAGGTATTGAAGTTGATCTAATCAAAAGCTAAAAAGCAAAATAATCGTGCCGACACCATTGTGTCGGCATTGACCTTTATCTTAATAGAAATAAGTGTTAATACCTTTACTATCTCTCCTCACATAATTGTTAGACTTTGTCGAACTTATCGGGCTGACTAGTTATGACAAAAGAAATTGAATTGTATAAATGCAAAATTCAAGCAGTGAGAGGAATTTGCTGTGGGTATTGTTACAAAGATAAATTGCAAAGTTATTGGTAATAAATAACGTTATTTAGGAAAGGGAATAAATTAAGTTAACAAAATTGATTGAGTGAATCGATATTACAGCTTCAACTCAATCAATCGTTAAAGTTAGCGCTTTTTGCGACGGTCAATTGCAGCCATTAAAGGACGATGACACTTATAAATCATATCCGGTGGCAGCATAATTAATTCCGCTAATGGCGCTGTCCAATCAGGGATTTGCGTATTTTCTGGGTGTTTAGGATCGATGGGATTATCAACATTATAAAGCTCAGTGTTAGCAAATAACGCTTCTTTTTTAGCGACATCAACATCATCACTATCGCCTAACATTTTGCAATTATCTAATAACTCATTCGCAAATTGTTCCGGCCAATCTTCGGCAAAATGCTTAAATTTAGCTAAACCTGAAATATGTCTTAACATATCACGAAACAGCAATAAATAAACCATCTGAACATTCCGTCCGGACAAATTAGCCAACTGCTCATCTGATAAAGTATTATTGATAACTGCAGGACCCCATTTAAAAAACAGCGTGTCTCTATACACCTTAATTACACGTTTAAGAGGACGGTATTTCAATTTAACTAAATTATCAATCTCACGCGATAATTGCATTGTCGGATATCCGACACGATTACGACCATTCAAATCTCGCTCAGACAGCGCCGGAGCATTTTTTTCTTTATTCCCTGATAAAAGCTTTTTCAAAAATCCTAACATACTATAACTCTAACTATTTATTTTTTTGTCTAACAATCTCAAATAAGCAAACGCCTGTTGCAACAGACACATTAAGCGAAGAAACAATACCTGCCATCGGTATACTGACTAACTCATCACAATGCTCTTTGGTTAAGCGACGCATCCCCTCACCTTCTGCCCCCATCACTAAGGCCAATGCTGTTGAATTTTTATAAAAGTCAGTTTGGTAAAGTGTGCTGGTTGCTTCACCAGCGGTACCCACAATCCAAACTTGATATTCATCTTGTAACATACGCATAGTACGCGCCAGATTGGTGACTCTAACCACTGGCACGCTTTCAGCCGCGCCACATGCAACTTTCTGAGCGGTTGAATTAAGTGGTGCAGAACGATCTTTAGGAACAACAATAAAGCTCACACCAGCGGCATCGGCAGTACGAATACAAGCGCCTAAATTATGTGGATCAGTCACACCATCTAAAATTAAAATAATCGGATTGGAATTTTGCTCCATTAATAATGGAATATCATTTTCCTGATAACCACGGCTTGGTTTAACCATCGCCAAAATACCTTGATGAACACCATTTTTCGTTTTTTCATCTAAATACTGCCTATTGGTCACTTTTACTGCTAAACCCAACTGCTCCAACTCACGAACAAGGTCATTAAGGCGCTTATCTTCTCGGCCTTTAACGATAAAAACTTCAATAATTCTTTCTGGTGCACGCGCTAACAAAGCTTCAATCGCGTGGATACCGTAAACTGTTTCACTCATCTATTTTTTACTCTTTTTTCTCTGATTGCTTGAGGTCGATGCTGATTTAGACGTTTTTTTAGCAGCTGTTTTTGGCTTACTGCGTTTTTTACTCTTTGCGACAACCTTTGCGCTCGTTTTTTTACTATTAGCTTGGCTTTTATTTTTGCGCTTAACTGGCAGTTCAGCATCACTATCGACTTTCTTCGCCTTATCTTTGGCTGTCTTACCTTGGCGTTGTGGCTTATTATTACTGCCAACCAATGAAAAATCAATTTTACGCTCGTCAGGGTTAACATTTACGACTGTTACTTGAACTTTATCACCTAAACGATAAATAAAACGGGTATTTTCACCAATTAAACGATTACGTGATGCATCAAAAATATAATAATCATTTTCGAGTGATGAAACGTGCACTAAACCATCAATAAATAGATCATCTAATCGCACAAAAAAGCCGAAATTAACAACGCTCGAAATAGTGCCATTGAATACCTCGCCGACATGATCTTGCATATAATCACATTTCAACCAATCAACGACATCACGAACCGCTTCGTCCGCTCGGCGCTCAGTCATTGAACAGTGTTCACCAAAATAGAGCATCTCGCTAGTCGTATAACGGTGTCCACCGGTTTTATCATGTTGTTTACTATGTTGCTGATCAGCAATAACCCATTTAATCGCACGATGCAATAACAGATCAGGATAACGACGAATTGGCGATGTAAAGTGCGCATACTCCTCAAGTGCTAACCCAAAGTGCCCACGATTTTCAGGATCGTAAATTGCTTGCTTCATTGAGCGCAAAATGACCGTTTGCAACATCTCATGATCAGGTCTTGCTTCAACCTCAACCATCAACTTAGCGATATCTTTTGGACTGGTACCCTTGCCGAGAGACAAACCAAGTTCACTTAAAATACTGCGTAAATTATTTATGCGATCTTCATCCGGTTTATCATGCACACGAAATAGCGACGGAATCTCAGCATCAATCACCAATTTTGCTGCGGCAACATTGGCCAAAATCATACACTCCTCAATGATCTTATGCGCTTCATTTCGCTGAACTAACTCAATGCTCTCAATACGTTTATCAGCATTGAAGATGAATTTAGGCTCTTCCGACTCAAACCCGATTGCGCCACGGGCAATTCGAGCACTATTAAGCACCTTATAAAGACCATAAAGATTTTCAAGGTGAGGAACCAACTCACGATAATGCTCACGCAAATCCTTATCACCTTCCAAAATCTTAGCTACCTTGGTATAAGTTAAACGCGCGTGTGAATTCATCACCGCTTCATAAAATTGATAACCGGTCAAACGCCCCTTATTCGACACGGTCATTTCGCACACTAAACACAAGCGATCAACTTGAGGATTGAGCGAACAAAGGCCATTGGATAAAACTTCCGGCAACATCGGAACCACGCGCGACGGAAAATAGACTGAAGTCCCACGCAAACAAGCTTCTTTATCAAGCGCCTTACCGGTTCGCACATAATAGCTCACATCAGCAATCGCCACCCACAAACGATAGCCACCACCACGATTCTTTTGACAATAGACCGCATCATCAAAATCTCGTGCATCTTCACCATCAATGGTTACTAACGGCAAATCACGTAGATCCTTACGGCCTTTTTTAGCGCTTTCAGGTACTTGCTCACTAAACTTGTTAGCCGCGTTTTCAACCGCTTTTGGAAATTCATAAGGGATCTCATGATTACGTAATGAAATATCGATGGCTAAATTCGTGCCCATTACCTCGCCAAGCACTTCCTTAATCACACCGACCGCTTTTTGGCGTCGTTCAGGTCTTTGCTGCAATTCAACCACAACAACTGAGCCCATTCTAACCGTACGATTTGGCTTGCCAGCGATTAAAATATCAAAATTCAAACGGCTATCATCCGGCACCACAAAACCAACGCCTTGCTCAATAAAATAACGACCAACAATCAGATTAGTACGCGGCTCTAAAATCCGCACCACTCGCGCTTCAGTCTTACCACGGTATTGACTACCGATTGGCTGAGCCAAAATAACATCGCCTTGTAAAACCTTTTTCATCTGCTCGTGTGACAAAAAATAGTCTTCCGGCTTACCTTCAACCCGTAAAAAGCCATAACCATCACGATGTGCAATAACACTGCCCTTAACCATATCGAATTTTTCAGGTAAGGCATAACATTTACGACGCGTGTAAACCACCTGACCATCACGTTCCATCGCTCGCAATCGGCGATGTAAAGCCTCTTTTTGCTCGTCAGATTTGATTGATACGGCTTTAGCTATTTTTTCTAAACTGGCTGGTTTTGCTTCTTTGGTAAGATAATCCAAAATCAGTTCACGACTGGCGATCGGCGATTCATACTTTTTCGCCTCACGATCATAAAATGGATCTTTTATCATATAGAACGTCCTGTGATCGAATGTTGCGTTAAGGATAACATAGAGTTGTATAACTTAAAATGGAGATTGCTTTTTGGAACTTTAAAAAAAGGGTTACTTAATGTTTTAGGGGGTGAAAAGAGGGGTATTCGGCTTATATCTTATAGCGTCTCGAAAATATTCACATCAATTAAAAGTAGTAAAAACAAGTATAGGATACAATCGGTTAACTTTAAATAAAGTTAACCTTAGAATAGTAAGACCATATATCCCTAATTCACAAAGATCCCATCGCCAAACCTAGATTGGTAATAATCATCATGGCTGTAATAAGTCTGAAACACAAAGTCTATCAGGAAGCTGAACATTTAACCAACCTTGAGAACCATCGTACGGGTTAATGTAATAATGATAGGAACTATCATGAGGTCCAAGCGGATAAGGATCACCGCTGAAGTTAGCTCCAGAGTAGTCAGGCATTTTGCCCCATTCTGCAAAAAATCCATCACCAATTCTACGTTGGTAATGATTATCTGGTGACGAACTAGGAGTACTTGCAGTTATTCGCGTAGCATTAGTTAATTCGTTATGATGTTTAGGAAGAAAATAACCTATGTTACTGCACCAAGATATTGTATAAGAAGAATTGTAAGGACCACGATTGACAAACCACTGTTTTAAGACAAAACCATACTTGGCAACTTCTTTACCATGACTGTCGCGACCAACTAACTCGAAGGTCTGAGGCAAAGTTGGTTTAGGTATAATACCCGGATTACTCGAACGCCATTGAGATTCTGTCGCAACAGGACCTGTCAATGTAACCCGTACACTCGTACTTGATGAGTTAGTCATAGTAGCTGTTATACCACTATGTGAAACAGGTGCCCAAGACAAGGCCTGATTATTACCATCAATGAGCAAGTCAAAGTACAAACCATGTCCGCCAGTTGTAGGGAAGTTTAAACCATAAGATGATGGTGCAGTTGATTGTGTGAGGAAACCTTTATTTTCATCCCATATTGTAGCAGGACCACGGAAATCGTAAGAGAAACCATCTTCGTTAAGTTTACCATATTTTAAGTTAGGCCTCGCAAAACAAACCACCGGCCCAAGCTTAGGCTTAACATAATAAGTCACATTACTTGCATTGAAATTACTACTATTAGGAACTCCGTAACGGGTAGTTAATGTACCATTAGTACTCGTTAATGTTACTCGATAAGGTGCAGCTGCATTACAATTCGTTAGTAAAGTATCACGCGATACAGGTCGATTATTATTATCCACGATAGACAAGCTTAAACTACCAGTAGCACTAATATCACCATCTCCGTCTTCATCATCCCAATAGTTATAAGGTGGACCAATAAGCGTACTTAAAGCAACTGAATTAGTATCTGTAGGAACCAACATACCAATATCAGCAAAAGTCTGACCTGTGGCAGGTAACACAATTGGTGTTGTTGATGAAGAGGGATTGGTTGATGGCGTATATTGCGTACCATCAGATAACGTAATCCCGAGCAGACTGTCGGTATTAACGGCACGAGTCTGACCACCGTCGAAAGTTAAATAAGGCGCGCTACCCTGAATCTGATTATTTGTAGTTTGTGAAGTTAATGCCTGACCGGAAAAAGAAATAGAAAGCAAAAACGACACGAATAAACCTAAAATAATCCTCAGAACTAAACTGGAAGAATGAAAGGATCGAAAAGAGGATCGCACGAAAATTCGCAGAATTCTGCATAATTGCGTGGAAAAATAAGTCTCGGTGTAAAATGAACGTTGGAAGTTTAACTTAGACGAATTTAAATTAGAGGTTAGCCAAGTTGCCTGTTGCCTGTTGCCTGTTGAAAATTATAAAACATATACGACAATCCTGTCAAGTAATTTTTTGATTTATTTAAGATTTTATACTTCTAGGTCAGGTTTTAGCTGCTTAACCAAAACCGTGTAAAAGTATAGTGATTGGAAAAACACGATGCAACACTTTTTTTTCACTCAGTACAGTTAACTTTCGTAAAGAGGATCTAAAAAAGGATCTAACTGATGATTGGTTAATTACTTTTTTTAATTAAATATATTGCAATTACAAATAGTTAAAAATATGGTAATTGATCCTCGAAAATTTTATTTTAGGACTTTGAATTCGAAATTTAGTAAATTTGATCATTTAAAACTTTTTAAGTGAAATTTAAAACCCCAAAAACCCCGCTCCTCAACTTTTTTTGCAATAAAAAAACTCAAAAATAAACCCACCGAAGCGGGTAATTGAAGCATCGCTTAGCCGCAAAATCGCTTTTTTATGGCTAAACGACGTTGACTCCTTGAGTCAGCTTGCTTTTAATTGCTTAATACTATTTTTTATTACCCCCACCCCCGTCCTAAGGATTAAGGACGAAGAAATAAAGACTAAGGATGGGAGCAAAGTCCGTGGGTGTAGTTGTAGTTCCAATCCACGCCACCGTAGCTTGTGTTCACGATAAACTGGGTACTACCATTCGGGCCACTAGTCCAGTACCAAGAGTTGTAGAAGCCAACGCCTGAATAATCATACATACGACCCCACTCAGTGAAAAATCCAGCACCAATATTACGCTGGTAATAATTACCAGATGAGGAAGGAGTGGCGCCGACTGAACCACGACAGGCAGAACTATTGCTAGGACAAGATGCGTTGGTTAAATCCTTTACCTTAACAAGACGATAACCAAGACTATTACACCAAGATAATGTATTAGGATAAGTGTCATACTTAGAACCTCGGTTGACGAACCACTGCTTCAAAGTAAAACCATATCTGACGACTGGATTACCACTACTATCACGACCGACCAACTCGAATGTCTGAGGCAAAGAAATAGTGGAAAGAGGACCAGGATTGGCTGAACTAATCTGGGATGGAGTAGCGTAAGGACCAGTTAAAGTAACGCGTACGCTTGTAGCAGTAGGATTAGACATTGTAGCTGTGATACCACTCCGAGAAACTGGAGACCAAGACAATGGCTGACTACTACCACTAATATCTAAATCAAAGTACAATCCATTAAGACCTGTAGTAGGAAAGTTTCTACCGTAAAGTGACGGGTCTGTTTCTTGAGTGAGAAAACCCTTAGCAGGGTCCCACATCGAAGCTGGGCCTTGGAAATACATACCCCAACCATTCTCATTAGGCTTACCATACAATAAGTTAGGCCGAGCAAAACAAACCACCGGCTCAGCCTTAGGATTGACGTAATAAGTCTCACTACGGGCACTGAAAGTACTACGATTAGGAACGCCATAACGTGTGGATAATGTACCGTCAGTACTAGATAACTTAATCCTATAAGGTGCGTTACAAATTGTTAACACGGAATTACGTGATACAGCCTGATTGTATTTATCGACGATAGATAAACTTAAACGACCAGTAGCAGTAACACCAGAATCACCATCATCATCTCCCCAATAATTATTAGGAGGACCGATAAGAGCACTTAAATCGACTGAATTTGTATTAGTTGGGACGAACATACGAATATCAGCAAAACTCTGACCCTCAACCGGCAAGACGATTGGAGTTGCAGATGATGAATTGTTAGAAGGCGTGTAATTAGCTCCGTTAGATAGCGTAATCCCAAGCAGACCGTTAGCATCAACTGCACGAGTACGACCACCGTCGAAAGTCAGATAAGGAGGAGTGCCCTGTATCGCATTCCTAGTTGTCTGTGATGTCAATGCGTGACCCGAAAAAGGAAGGAAAAAGACCACGGAAAAAACAATCTGCCGGGATAATTTGGGAAAGGATCGAAATCTGAAAGAGGATCCGGAAAACGACCGGAAAAAGTATCGGAAAAAAGATCGAGAATAGGATCGCGGAAGCGATCGCGCGAAAATTCGCAGAATTTCACTTGATTGCGTGGAAAAATAAGTTTCAGTGAAAAAATTAAACTGGGAGCTGGACTTAGACGAATTTAAAAGATAGGTTGGCCAGGTTGCCTGTTGCCTGTTGAAAATTATAATGCATTTTAGACTACCCTGTCAAGTAATTTTTTGATTAATTTACAATTTTATACTTTTCTGTTAAATTTTAGCCTGTTAGCTAAAACCGTGTAAAAAGTATAGTGATTGGAAAAACACGATGCAACACTTTTTTTCGCTCATTTACATTAACTTTTGTAAATAAGGTCTAAAAAGGATCTAAATTATAATTGATTAATTAATGTTTTAATTAGAGATATTGCAATTACAAATCTTTAAAATTAGAACGATTGATCCTCAAAAATTTTATTTTAGGGCTTTGAATTAGAAATTTAGTAAGTTTGATCATTTGAAACTTTTTAAGTGAAATTTAAAACCTCAAAAACCCCGCTCCTCAACTTTTTTGATGGAAAAATAGAACTACTAAAAAGCACCACAGTTAAAGCGGAATTATTTACTTGAGGCAACATTGCAAAGCAGAATTTTGAACCCCAAAAACCCCGCTCCTCAACTTTTTTTGCGATAAAATCGCCTCAAAAATAAACCCGCCGAAGCGGGTAATTGAAGCGCCGCTTAGCCGCAAAATCGCTTTTTATGGCTAAACGACGTTGACTCCTTGAGTCAGCTTACTTTTAATCACCTAATACTATTTTTTATCACTCCAACCCCCGCCCTAAGGATTAAGGACGAAGAAATAAGAACTAAGGATGGGAGCAAAGTCCGTAGTTGTCAGGGTAGGCGTAGTACCAAGTCACGCTACCGTAGTATGTATCCACGACAAACTGGTACCTACCATTCGGGTCACTAGTCCAGCACCAATCGGAGTAGAAGCCAACGCCTGAATAATCATACATTTTGCCCCACTCAGTGAAAAAACCAGAACCTATATGACGCATAAAATGATTACCCGGCGAGGAAGGGGTGGCGCCAGAGATAACTCCATCGGATGTACGAACCGCGTTGGTTAAATCCCTTACGCTAGGAAGGCGATAACCAATACTATTACACCAAGATAATGTATTAGCATAATTGTCCAGCTTAGAACCACGGTTCACGAACCACTGCTTTAAAGTAAAACCATATCTGACGACTGGAGCACCATTAGTATCACGACCAACCAACTCGAAGGTCTGAGGCAAAGTAGGTTTAGAAATAGGACCAGGATTGTCTGAACTATGCTGGGATTCGGTAGCGTAAGGACCACTTAAAGTAACGCGTATGCTTGTAGCAGTAGGATTAGACATAGTAGCAGTGATACCTCCATGGGAAACAGGAGACCAAGACAATGGCTGACTTACACCACTAATGAGTAAATCAAAGTACAATCCATTAGCACCAGTTGTAGGAAAGTTTCTACCGTAAAGTGACGGGTCTGTTTCTTGAGTGAGAAAACCATTAGCTGGGTCCCACATTGAAGCTGGGCCATTTTGGCTAGAATCATAGTGATACGTATTTGGTTTGGCAAAACAAACCACAGGCGAAGCCTTAGGATTGACGTAATAAGTCACATTACGAGCACTGAAAGTACTACGATTAGGAAAACCATAACGAGTAGATAATGTACCGTCAGTACTAGATAACTTAATCCTATAAGGTGCGTTACAAATTGTTAACACGGAATTACGTGATACAGCTTGATTGTTTTTATCGACGATAGATAAATTTAATGAACCTGTAGCACTAACACCCGAATCTCCATCATCATCACCCCAATAATTATTAGGAGGACCGATAAGAGAACTCAAAGCGACTGAATTAGTATCAGTAGGAACGAACATACTTATATCAGCAAAACTCTGACCCGCAACCGGCAAGACGATTGGTGCTGAAGAAGATGAAGTATTGGTTGAAGGCGTGTAATTAGCTCCGTTAGATAGCGTAATCCCAAGCAGACCGTTAGCATCAACTGCACGAGTACGACCACCGTCGAAAGTCAGATAAGGTGCACTACCCTGTATCTGATTTGCTGTTGTCTGTGATGTCAATGCGTGACCCGAAAAAGGAAGGAAAAAGACCACGAAAAAAACAATCTGCCGGGATAATTCGGAAAAATCGAAGGATCGAAAACAGGATCCGAAAAAGGATCGAGAAAAGGATCTGAAAATGGATCCGGAAAACGATCGGAAAAACGTTCGAAAAGAGGATCGCGGAAGCGATCGCGCGAAAATTCGCAGAATTTCACTTGATTGAGTAGAAAAATAAGCTTCAGTGAAAAATTTAAACTGGGAGATGGATTTAGGCGAATTTAAAAGATAGGTTGGCCAGGTTGCCTGTTGCCTGTTGAAAATTATAATGCATTTTAGACTACCCTGTCAAGTAATTTTTTGATTAATTTACAATTTTATACTTTTCTGTTAAATTTTAGCCTCGTAGCTAAAACCGTGTAAAAAGTATAGTGATTGGAAAAACACGATGCAACACTTTTTTTCGCTCATTTACGTTAACTTTTGTAAATAGGATCTAAAAAGGATCTGGGTTATAATTATTTAATTATTGTTTTAATTGAATATATCGCAGTTATAAATCTTTAAAATTAGAGCAATTGATCCTCAAGAATTTTATTCTAAGGCTTTGGATTAGAAATTTAGTGATTTTGATCATTTAAAAGTTTTTAAGTGAAATTTAAAACCTCAAAAACCCCGCTCCTCAACTTTTTTTGCAATAAAAAACTCAAAAAACCGCCCCAATTGAGGCGGATGGTTTAAGTTTCGACACCATAAGTTACTAGAAAAATATAAGCTATTTTACTATCTCTCCCTCAAAAAATAAGAATTAAGGGGTGAGATCTGAAACACAAACCCCGTTGTAGAAGGTTGCAGGATCTACCCAATGAATAAGTCCGTGGTCGGCGTGCGCGTAAAAGTAATACTTATAATCACCACCATGGGTGTACATGTCATTAGTCCAATAATACAAATTAAAGTTAGTATTCGCGTAATATAACAGAAAGCCCCACTCGGTAATAAGACCTGCCCCAATGTTACGTTGGTAATGATTACCCGGTGATGGAGGTGTAGCGGTAATCAATTGGTCATTTGATGGATAAACCGCATTGGTTAAATCCCTTACATTAGGAAGGTGATAACCTATATTTGTACACCAAGATAATTGGTTGTCGTGATTTCCGATAACGTTCCCACGATTGACAAACCACTGCTTTAATTCAAATCCATATTTAACGACAGCGTTACCACTACTGTCACGACCGACTATCTCGAATGTCTGGGGTAAAGATGGTTTAGCTACTTTTTCCGGATTACTAGAATTCCACTGTTCTAAGGTTGCAGCAGGGCCCGTTAATGTAACGCGGACACTAGTATTTGTTGAATTGGTCATCGTCGCAGTAATTCCACTATGAGAAACCGGATCCCACGTTAATGCCTGATCATTATTGCTAATATCTAAATCAAAGTACAAACCATTAGCGCCAGTAGTCGGGAAATTTAAACCATAAGATGATGGCGTCGCGGTTTGAGTTAGAAAGCCTTTACCATAATTCCAGACAGTTTCGGGGCCTACATAGGGAGGTGCGGTATACGCTAGATTATTCGGTTTAGCAAAACAAATCGCTGGTGATTCTTTAGGCTTAAAATAATAGGTAACACTACCTGCTCCGAACTTAATGCTATTAGGAACGCCATAACGAGTGGTCAATGTGCCTTCAGTATTAGTTAATGTCGCTTTATAAGGCGCTTTACAATACATCGGTACAGTATTTCGTGATACAGTTTGATTGTTTTTATCAACAATAGACAAGCTTATACTGCCAGTAGCAGTGACTTCACTATCTCCATCATCATCGCCCCAATAATTATATGGTGCAGCGACAATGGTGTTTAAATCAACGGTATTACTATCAACTGGCACCAACATGCTAATATCAGCAAAACTTTCATCAATAGTTGGTAATTCGATAGGATTGGTTGCACTAGAATTATTATTTGATGGCGAGTATTGTTGACCATTAGAAAGATGGATCCCGAGCAAACCTTCGGTATCCGTTACTCGTGTATTACCACCGTCGAACGTAAAATAAGGCACTTCACCGTGAATAAAATTAGATGTTGTGGATGTTAACGCTGTACTAGTAAATGAAAACGCTAACAATATACTAGGTACTAAAGGTAATAAGATCTGTCGGGATGATATTGATCTATGTGATGATCGCGAAAAATTTTGCGTAATTTTATAGATCTTGGTGAAAAAATAGACTTTAGTGAAAAATGAAAAATAAGAGCTTAACTTTGACGAATTTAACTTATAGGTTGGCCAAGTTGCCTGTTGCCTGTTGCCTGTTGAAAATTATAGTGCATATTACTTAATCCTGTCAACTAAATTTATGATTTATTTACTCTTTATGTTTTTACTTAAATTTGGATCGCTTATATAAAACGGTGTAAAAGTATAGTGACTGAAAAAATACGATGCAACAATTTTTCACTTAAGATCGTTAATCTTTGTAAAGAAAAACATCTAAAAAAACAAAAATAACCGAGCAGATGCGGTTTAATTTAAAAACAGTTCATTTACAATTCTTAAAGGATCACATTTTTAAGATAAATTGTTTTGTATTAGAAATTAGACTTTTTAGTAATTTTGAGATTTTTAGATCAAATTTTAGGGTTAAAAAACCCCGCTCCTCAACTTTTTTTTGAGGAATCGGGGTTTTAAAGATGTAAAATAGTGATTTTAGGTTAAACCTTTTACAGTCCGTTTCCTTGTCTAAAAAATAACTTTTCCATGCCTTTCACGACATTTTTGGAGAGTTTTTCGGACAGTTTTTGTTTGCGTTGATAGTTAACGGCAATGATTTTATGCGTTTCTAGGTGCGATAAGATAAAATCATCACTGGTGCTAATTTCGTCAACCAGCCCCATTTCTTTGGCTTGAGTAGCAAACCAGTGTTCGCCTGTTGCAACCTGATCTATATCGATATTTGGTCGATATTCTTTTACAAAGTCTTTAAATAATAGATGCGTTTGTTCAAGTTCTTGTTTGAATTTTTGGCGACCTTCGTCCGTGTTTTCACCAAACATAGTTAGGGTTCGTTTGTATTCTCCTGCCGTTTGTAATTCAATATCGACATCATGTTTTTTTAGCAATCGGTTGAAGTTAGGAATTTGGGCAACAACACCAATTGAACCCACAATTGCAAATGGCGCTGCGACAATTTTGCTAGCAGTACAGGCCATCATATAACCGCCACTGGCTGCAACTTTGTCAACTACAGCAGTAAATGGAATGTTACGCGTTCTAAATCGTAATAGTTGTGAGGCAGCAAGGCCATATCCATGCACTACTCCACCAGGACTTTCAAGTTTTACGACAACTTGATCATCTGGTTTAATGATAGCTAGTACAGCAGTGATTTCTTGACGCAGTTCTTCAACTTCATGTGCATCCATACTGCCGTTAAACGATAAGACAAATAATTTAGGCTTTGCATCTGATGATTTAGCATTATCATCTTTCTTTTTAGCCGCTTGTTTAGCTTGTTTCTTTTCAAGTTTTTTTTGTTTTTTGAGATCTTTTGTAAACTGTTTAGCTTCGATTTCATCCATGCTCGACGTTAGCATGTCATCTTTGACTTGTTCATATTCTTCGCTAATATCTTTGACAGATAAACGTCCAGCAATTGTTGATGATTTTCGGCGTTGACTTAAAATAAAAATTAATACCGCTAAAATAGCAATAACCACCGTTGCTGTTTCAGCCAAGAAGAGAGAATACTGCGAAAACCAGTTCATTTAATCATTATCCTTTAGTTGAAAATTTTCGCTATTATAACAAGATAATTAGAGATTGTGCCGAAAATCAATAAAGATTAAATTGTTGCTTTATTCGGCATTTTAAATTCTTTATACTGACAGCCTAATTTATTGTTATACGAGAATGAAAATGCCACTACGCCCAATAACTGAAATCGCTAAACAATGTCAGATCCCTGAACAATACGTGCTTCCTTACGGTAAATATGTTGCCAAAATTGATTTATCAATCCTTAATGCAAAGGAAAATCGCGCTAATGGTAAATTAGTCTTAGTTACCGCTATTACACCAACACCACTCGGTGAGGGTAAAACCGTCAATACCATTGGTCTAAGTGAAGGCCTTAATTATTTAGGTAAATCAGCTATCGCTTGTATTCGTCAACCAAGCTTAGGACCTGTTTTTGGCGTAAAAGGCGGTGCAGCCGGTGGTGGGCAAGCAGAAGTTTTGCCGATGGAGACGCTAAATCTTCATCTTACTGGTGATATTCATGCAATAACTGCAGCACATGATTTAGCATCTGCCGCGTTGGATTCTCGTCTTTATCATGAAGATCGTCTTGGCGATGAGTTTACCGCACAAACCGGTTTACCTCGTTTAAATATTGATGTTAATCGCATTGTATGGAAACGGGTTATCGATCACAATGATCGTGCTCTGCGTAATATCACTGTCGGTGTTGGTGGCGGTGTGAATGGTGTTGAACGCCGTGACGGATTTGAGATTACGGCAGCGTCTGAGCTAATGGCAATTTTGGCTTTGGCTTCTGATTTACATGATATGCGTGCGCGTATTGGTCGTATTATTTTGGCCTATAATACGCAAGGCGAGCCAATCACAGCTGAACAGCTCGAAGTTGCAGGCGCGATGACAGTACTTCTTAAAAATGCGATTAATCCTAACTTGATGCAAACCGTTGAGAATACGCCTGTACTAATCCATGCTGGACCATTTGCTAATATTGCTCATGGTAATTCATCAGTTATCGCTGATCGCATTGCAATGAATTTAGCCGATTATGTGATAACCGAAGCTGGTTTTGGTTCTGACATGGGTATGGAGAAATTCTTTAATATTAAATATCGTCAAGCTGGCATTAAGGCTTCTTGCGTGGTTTTAGTGGCAACGGTTCGTAGCTTAAAATCCAATAGTGGTAAATATAATATCAAACCAGGACAAGCTATCCCTAAAGAGATTTCAGAATCAAATGTGGAGTTACTTGAAATTGGTGCGGCCAATTTAGCTTGGCATATTAAGAATGCCAAGAGCTATGGTTTACAAGTGATTGTTGCGATCAATCGATTCCCACATGATAGTGAAGAAGAGTTGGCGTTTTTACAAAAATATGCCGTTGAACATGGTGCTTTTGCTTGCGAAGTAAGCGAAGTGTTCACTCAAGGTGGTAAAGGTGCTGAAAAACTTGCTAAACATGTTATTGAGGCATGTGATATGCCAAGCGAAATCAAATTACCTTATCCTGACAGTATGTCATTGATGGATAAGATCCAAACCATGGTTAAAAAGTACGGCGCCAATAAAGCGAACTTGTCTGAAACCGCGCTTAAAAATATTAAAGAGATTGAAGCGTTAAAACTTGATCACTTACCACTTTGTATTGCCAAGACGCCGATGTCGATTAGCGCTGATGCTAATTTAAAGAATGTACCAACTGACTTTGATGTTGATATCAGCCATTTAGCCATTTCAGCCGGTGCTGGTTTTATTCGAGTTTATGCTGGTAATGTGATGACAATGCCAGGGCTTGGCACGAATCCAGCTTATCGACATATTGATATTGACAAAGATGGTAATATTGTTGGTTTAAGTTAATTTAAATTTTATTATGCAATATAAAGCCTTTATTGATGAAGAAAATTGTATTGGTTGTGGTAAATGTATCCGTGTTTGCCCTACTGATGCTATTGTTGGTAGTAAACAGGTGTTACATACGGTATTACCGCAATTTTGCACTGCGTGTAGTAATTGTATTAATACCTGTCCAACTGATTGTATTACCTTAAGCACTCTTGGCGTTGAATTAAGTGAGCAAGAAGAGTTGCTGTTAACTGAGAAGAAACAACAACGCTTAAATCGTAATCAATTGGTTCCGCCGACTATTTTATTTCCTAAGTCGATGCCAGCAAGCAGTGCGACTACTCAGAAAGATCGTAAACAATCGATTGCCGATGCTATTGCTCGCGTTAGAGCCAAAAAAAACCTCGCTAATTAGCGAGGTTTTGTTGTTTGATTATTTAAATCATAATTCACATTATTCTTTATTACTTCTAAATGCACGTTTACGATCGTTTTCAGTTAGATGACGTTTACGTAGACGAACAGATAATGGTGTTACTTCAACTAATTCATCATCATCAATAAATTCTAACGCTTGTTCTAACGACATTTTTACTGGTGGTGATAAGGTCGTCGCTTCATCAGTACCTGATGCTCGCATGTTAGTTAATTTTTTACCCGTTAAGCAGTTAACGGTTAAATCATTTGAGCGAGTATGGATACCAATAATTTGCCCTTCATAAACTTCAGCACCATGACCAAGGAATAATTTACCACGATCTTGCAAGCTATAAAGCGCATAAGCCAAAGCTTTACCAGTACCGTTTGAAATCATTACCCCATTATTACGTTGGCCGATTTCACCCGGACGCACATCATCGTAATGGCTAAATGTTGAGTAAAGTAAACCAGTACCTGATGTCATGGTCATAAATTCAGTTCTAAATCCAATAAGACCACGGCTAGGAATCACATAATCTAGACGTACACGTCCTTTACCATCAGGTAACATATTGGTCAAATCACCTTTACGTAAACCTAAGGCTTCCATCACTGAACCTTGGTGTTGTTCTTCGATATCTAAAGTAACTTGTTCGAAAGGCTCTTGTTTTTTGCCATCGATTTCTCTGTAGATAACTTTAGGACGAGATACCCCAAGTTCATAACCTTCACGACGCATATTTTCAATAAGAACAGATAAGTGCAATTCACCACGACCAGAAACTTTGAATGCATCTGGATCTGGGGTTTCTTCAACACGAAGAGCCACGTTATGTACAAGTTCTTTATTTAAACGTTCAAGAATTTGACGAGAAGTTACATATTTACCTTCTTTACCTGCAAATGGTGAACTATTTACATTAAAGAACATGGTAACGGTTGGTTCATCAACGCTTAGTGCTGGCAGAGCTTCAACACAGCTGTTATCACAAATTGTGTCAGAAATACCAAGTTCACCTAATCCAGTGATAGCAATGATATCCCCTGCTTCTGCAACTTCAGCTTCATAACGTTGTAAGCCTAGGTGACCTAATACTTGTCCGACTTTGCCAGTACGTTTGTTACCTTCGCTATCGACAATAGTAACTTGTTGATTTGGTTTAACGCGACCGCGTTTAATACGACCAATCCCAATAACACCAACATAATTGTTGTAATCAAGTTGAGAAATTTGCATTTGGAATGGACCATCTAAATCAACTTTAGGTGGTTCTACATGTTCAACAATTGCTTCAAATAGTGGTGTCATGTCTTGTGCCATATCTTCATGATCAAGACCTGCAATCCCCATTAAAGCTGATGCATAAACGATTGGGAAATCAAGTTGTTCATCAGTTGCACCAAGGTTAACGAATAAGTCGAATACTTGATCCACAACCCAATCTGGGCGCGCACCCGGACGGTCAACTTTATTAATAACCACAATTGGTTTTAAACCATGAGCGAATGCTTTTTGAGTCACAAAACGTGTTTGTGGCATTGGTCCGTCCATTGCATCAACAAGCAGTAGTACAGAGTCAACCATTGACATTACACGTTCAACTTCACCACCAAAATCGGCATGGCCTGGAGTATCAACGATATTAATTCGGTAACCATTCCAATCGATAGCCGTATTTTTAGCTAAAATAGTAATACCACGCTCTTTTTCAAGCGCATTTGAGTCCATTATTCTTTCATTGTCATCACCACGCAAATTATCAAGCGTGCCTGATTGTTTTAATAGTTTATCAACCAAGGTTGTTTTACCATGGTCAACGTGAGCAATAATGGCTATATTTCTTAAATTTTCAATCACAATTAAAATCCCAGTTAGGAGACAGATTCTTTAGGCGCAATATTGTACACCTTTTTAGTAAAAAAGTTGATCTATATCACAAAGTTTCTTCAAAACAACTTTAAGACTTGATATTTAACGAAAATAGTGACTTATTTTATCAAGATAACTAAGATTAATTATCAATAAGTTCCACAAATTGCTCGGCAAATTCATCCACTTTTGTCCAATTTGTGTACTCTATTACTTCTTTTGTCACATCTGTATCACCCTTACCTAACCACATAATAAATCGAATCATATTACGATCAAACCAGTTATATTTAGGATAATAAAGCGCACCAGCAAATACCGCTTTGATAGTCGGTTGCCAGGCAATTTTGGCAAGGAATTTTTTAGTATATAAGTTAGTTTCAGGTGTATTTTTATTTGGTTTTCTAGCCACCACATTTACCCCAAAAAAACCAGTTTTTAACGCATTTAATTGCTGATAATTGGCATCAATAAACTTCTTCATGGTTTTACTGTAAAAACCATATCGAATTGAACAACCAATTAATACGGCTTTGTAGTTACCAAGATCAATCTTGGTATCGGGCAATAACTCAATCAAATCACAATCACATTTACCCTCAAGATGTGTTTTTATTCGTTGCATAATTTTAAGGGTTTGCTTTTCGTGAGTGGTGTAAAGCAATAAGACCTTGGTAATGCTATTCATAACAATGCTTCCTTTTATTAAAACACTTGGTAAATTTCAATAATTCTTTTTTTAGGATAAAAATTAACAATTACGGGATGATTTCGTGGAAAACTTTGATTATAGTATTAGCCTTATTTAACCAGACCGGAACTGATTATGGCAATTTCACCTCCAAAACGTAGTGCAATTATTTTGGCGGCAGGAAAAGGCACACGGATGTATTCCAACCTACCTAAAGTTTTACATAAAATCGGCGGTAAGCCGATGTTACAACATGTTATTGATACAGTTCAACAACTTAATACTGATCGCATCAATATTGTTTATGGTCATGGCAAAAGCGAGTTAGAAAAATCGTTACAAGATCAACCTGTGCAACTTGTTTATCAAGCAGAACAGTTGGGTACAGGACATGCTGTTCAACAAGCTATTCCCTTTATTGAAGATGATGAAGATATCTTGATTTTATATGGTGATACACCTCTTATCTCAATTGAAACTTTGCAGAATTTAATTGCCAGTAAACCACATGAAGGCATTGCCTTATTGACAGTGATTTTAGATGATCCTACTGGCTATGGGCGAATCGAACGCAAAGACGGTAAAGTGGTAGCGATCGTTGAACAAAAAGATGCCAATGTTGAACAACAAAAAATCAACGAAATTAATACCGGTATTATGCTGGTTACCGGCAAGTTACTTAAAAAGTGGCTATCTCGCTTAACTAATAATAATGCGCAAAAAGAGTATTATTTGACCGATATTATTGCCTTTGCCCACCAAGATGGTTACGACATTTTAACGTCTCACCCAGTTAAAAAATTCGAAGTTGAAGGCGTCAATAATCGCTTGCAACTTGCAACTTTAGAACGGCATTATCAACAGCATCAAGCTGAGCAACTTTTACTTGCCGGTGTCACGTTGCTTGACCCTGCGCGTTTTGATTTACGTGGTAAATTGACTCATGGCAAGGATGTCACTATTGATACAAATGTGATTATTCAAGGTGATGTTACATTGGGAAACAATGTCGTTATCGGTTCAGGTTGTATTTTAAAAAACTGCACCATCGCTGATGATAGCGTAATTAGCCCTTTCTCAGTAATTGAAGATTCAATCATTGCCAAACACTGTACTATCGGACCTTTTGCTCGAATAAGACCTGGTAGCCAACTGGATGATCATGCCCATGTTGGTAACTTTGTCGAATTGAAAAAAGCTCATCTTGGTCATGCTACCAAAGCAGGACATTTAAGTTATTTAGGTGATAGCGAAATTGGCTGTAACGTCAACATTGGTGCAGGCACAATTACTTGTAACTATGATGGTGCGAACAAATTTAAAACCGTGATCGAGGATGATGTATTTGTGGGTTCCGATACTCAACTAATTGCACCAGTTAAAATTGGCAAAGGTGCAACCATTGCAGCTGGAACAACGGTAACCAATGATGTCAATGACAATGAGCTTGTGGTTAGCCGGGTAAAACAGAAACAACTTGCAGGTTGGAAAAGACCAACTAAATTGAAAGAGGAATAAACAATGTGTGGTATTGTGGGCGCGATCGCCAAACGTGATGTGGCAGAAATATTATTAGAAGGTTTAAAACGATTAGAATATCGTGGTTATGATTCTGCTGGGCTTGCTATTATCTCTCCAACCGGTGAATTACAGCGAGTAAGACGTGTCGGAAAAGTAAAAGCGCTTAAAGATGCGGTAGATGAGCATCCAATCAAAGGTTCAACTGGGATTGCTCACACTCGTTGGGCGACGCACGGCGAACCAGTCGAACACAATGCACACCCTCATGTATCGGGTTTTATTGCCGTTGTGCACAATGGTATTATTGAAAATTTTGAGCCTCTGCGTGAAACACTCATCGCAAAAGGATATCAATTCCGTTCAGAAACCGATACCGAAGTTATTGCCCACTTAATTCACGATATTATCTCAACCGAAGATTGCTCACTTTTTGAAGCAGTACAAAAAGCAATCCCACAATTACGAGGTGCTTATGGCACCGTTGTAATGGATACGCGTAATCCCGATATTCTTGTCGCGGCACGTTCAGGTAGTCCACTAGTGATTGGTTGTGGCGTTGGTGAAAACTTTATTGCTTCAGATCAATTAGCTTTATTACCGGTTACTCGTCAATTTATCTTCTTAGAAGAGGGTGATATTGCACTAATCACCCACCGCACTGTGAATATTTTTGATAAAAACCATCAAGAAGTTAACCGTCCATGCATCGAATCTGATGCGAAATATGACGCAGGCAGTAAAGCTGGCTTTAATCACTACATGCAAAAAGAGATTTACGAACAACCTAATGCTATAAAAAATACCCTTGAAGGACGAATGGCTCATGGCAAAGTGGATTTATCTGAACTTGGCGATGATGCGGAAAATATTCTTAAGCAAGTTGAACATGTGCAAATTGTTGCTTGTGGTACCGCCTATAATGCCGGAATGGTTGCTCGTTATTGGTTTGAGGCATTAGCTGGTATTCCTTGTGATGTGGAGATCGCTTCGGAATTTCGCTATCGAAAACCCGCTCGACGTAAAAACAGTTTATTCATCACCCTATCACAATCAGGTGAAACGGCAGATACGCTTGCAGCATTACGCTTAGCAAAAGAGAATAATTACTTAAGCACTCTTGCCGTTTGTAATGTGGCTGCCTCGACCTTAGTTCGTGAAGCTGATTTGGTGTTACTAACCAAAGCTGGCGTTGAAATTGGCGTTGCTTCAACTAAAGCCTTTACCACGCAATTAACCGTATTATTGCTTTTAGTTGCCAAATTAGGCCGACTTAATGACATGGCTGAAATCACTGAACAAGCGATCGTCCATGCCTTACAAACTTTGCCAAATCGCATTGAGCAAGTGTTAATGGCCGAGCCAGAAATCAAAAAACTTGCTGGACACTTTGTCGATAAACATCACGCCCTATTTTTAGGCCGTGGCGATGAATATCCAATCGCAATGGAAGCGTCATTAAAACTAAAAGAGATCTCCTACATTCATGCAGAAGCGTATGCCGCAGGTGAATTAAAACATGGTCCTTTAGCGCTTATCGATGCAGATATGCCAGTTATTGTTATGGCTCCGACCAATGACCTACTCGAAAAACTTAAAGCTAATATCGAAGAAGTTCGTGCCCGTGGTGGACAACTTTATGTATTTGCAGAGCAAGATGCAGGCTTTGTGAGTGATGACACAATGCATATCATCAACTTACCTCATATTGAAGAACTTACAGCGCCAATCTACTACACGGTACCAACCCAATTGCTTGCTTACCATGTAGCTTTAATCAAAGGCACAGACGTCGATCAGCCTCGTAATTTGGCAAAATCTGTGACTGTGGAGTAAAGTTCGTTGTATTAATGTGAGAAGTTAGTGGATGGTTTTGATATCATAATCAAAACCAATTTTCTCACATTAAATCAATTGCATATAGATAGAAACCACTATCTCAAGTTGTTAAAAAATATTTTAGCTCTAGTTAATAAAGGATGGTTTTCAAGTAAATTGGCAAATCATCTGAATTTATTTAGAATGGTTATACACCGAATATTTTCACATCTGCCCGAATTTATTTTATCTGTGTAATAAAACCCAATGTATTTCGATAAAAAATATATCTGATTTTATTATAGTTTATTTTGCAAATTTGTATGCAACATGGACAGTTGTTACTTATTGATAGACTATTTAAAGGATGTTTTACAAAATAATAATTACAAAAATACCTATATATTTTAAAAGCAAATGAAGATTTATTTTTGTAATAATATTGATAACGCCTAGCTAATTATAATCTATTTAAAAAGGCATCAATTAAGATGCCTTCTCATTTAACTAAAGTTACTTAGACTTAAACCTTACTGAGTTTCGCCCTTCTTTTTATAATCTTCATAAATAAACGTTATGTTATTTTTTAAAAGAAAATCAACGGAAACATTTGATAATCGAAATGTATTATTTCCTTTTTGAAGTACATATTGGTTAAGAAGAACAGGATTTTCATCAATATATACTCCATTTGCAGTAATATTTCGTTCATTACCAGAATCATTGTTAAGATTTATTTTAATATCGAAGTCTAACTTTCCTACTGGCGATTTTTTCATATTATTCATTTTATTACTTAATTCTTTTGAAACAAGTACAATCATTCCATCACCCCAGTTACCATTAGTGATTTGAATATCACCAGAAGGTTGTTTACCACCCACAACAACAGGAATTTTAAATAAAGCTTTTGAATCAAATTTTTCTTTGTAACACTCGACATATTCTGCATTTGGAAATATTTCTGTAATTTTTTGTTTTGCTTCAATTAAAGAAGAAGATTCTTTTCTAGAATCTTGATAATCACCACAAGCAGTAACTTCTAAAGTAAGATCTGATTTAATTATTTTAGGTGTTTCGCTACTCAGGTCACTTAAATTAACACTTGGTGATAACTCTACTTTACAAGCGGATAACAAAACACAACAAGACAATAATACTAATAATTTTTTCATTATTTTCCTCTCATAATTATTGCTTTATCGGTTCAATATCAAATATTGAATCTTTTACAATAATCGAATAAATTGACATTTACGATCATAATAACGTATTTTTAATCGCTCACAAACGATTTAATTTCATTTTTGCAATAAAAAATATAGCGTTTTTAGGCTTTCCTTTGAATATTTCTAAAATAATTTTCCTGGTGTAACTGAATAATATTTATTTCTTTACATTTAATAATGTTCATCCTCAACATCATTTAAATAAATAGAAAAAAACTTTTCTTATATCTTTTTAGAGATAAAAAACGTTATAAAATATGATACCCCCCTAACACAACATGTCCCCCATATGAAACAGATACATGCTGATTCCATTTTCTTCTGTGCTATGCATTTCAGATGCAATGAGTGCTAATATTGCTGAAAGGAATATAGCACTGATTAAATCACTATCAAATCCCTCTATTTTTATTCTATCCGACAATAAAACGTGATCCAGATCACAAAACCTAAAAATACCCCACTTTTAACAGTGTGATGTATGTCACATTTTTTGATTATTTTGGATGAATCGTGTAACTAAATGCTTCTACAATAACAGCATAATGATTATATCAATCAATAAGGAAAGATTTGTATGAGTACATCAAACATTAAACTTAAAGTCCAAAATTTTGGGCGATTTCTGAGTAATATGGTGATGCCCAATATCGGCGCATTTATTGCTTGGGGCTTTATTACTGCAATTTTTTTATATAATGCTAACGATCCATCTGCTGGAGGATGGTTCCCAAATGAAGGCGTATCAACTGCTTTTATTGGACCAATGATCACTTATCTACTTCCATTATTAATTGGTTATACTGGTGGTAAATTGGTTTACGGTGATCGTGGTGGTGTAGTTGGTGCGGTCACCACAATTGGGGTAATTGTTGGCGTATCGATTCCAATGTTTTTAGGCGCAATGATCTCTGGACCTTTAGGTGGATGGTGCATTAAACAGTTCGATAAATTCATTGATGGTAAAATCAAAAGTGGCTTTGAAATGTTAGTTAATAACTTTTCAGCTGGCATTATTGGTATGATTCTTGCGCTTATCGCTTATTTTGGAATCGGTCCAGCTGTTGCTTCGTTAACTAATGTACTTATTGTTGCAGTACAATTCATGGTTGATCATGGTTTATTACCACTTACTTCAATTTTGGTTGAACCTGCAAAAATACTCTTCCTTAACAACGCTATCAATCATGGTGTATTTACTTCACTAGGTGTAACACAAGTAGCAGAAACAGGTAAGTCAATCTTCTTCTTGATTGAAGCGAACCCTGGTCCAGGTTTAGGTTTATTACTTGCTTATATGTTCTTTGGTAAAGGTGCGGCAAAAGGATCTGCTAGCGGTGCTGCAATTATTCACTTCTTTGGTGGTATCCATGAAATTTACTTTCCTTATGTTTTAATGAATCCTCGACTAATCATTGCTGTAATTTTAGGTGGCATGACAGGTGTATTTACTTTAACTTTATTTAATGCAGGTTTAACAGCACCAGCATCACCAGGATCTATTTTTGCGGTAATGAGTATGGCAAAAGGTTCATATTTAGGTGTAACGTTATCTGTGCTTGCAGCAACTACAGTATCATTTATTGTGTCGGCTATTTTATTAAAAACAACAAAAGATAATGGCAAAAGTTTAGACGAAGCCATGTCTGATGTCACTGCAATGAAAAGCGAAGCCAAAGGAGTAAGCGAAAATAGTAAACTTGATCTTGCTAAAGTGAAAAAAATCATCGTTGCTTGTGATGCAGGTATGGGCTCAAGTGCTATGGGTGCGGGTGTTTTACGTAAAAAAGCAGAAGATGCTCATTTAGATATCAGTGTTACCAATTTAGCAATTAATAACTTGCCAACTGATGCGGATATCATCATCACACATAAAGATTTAACCGCACGAGCAAAACAATATGCACCAAACGCTTATCATATTTCATTAACTAACTTTTTAGATAGTGATTTATATACTCAGTTAGTGAATGATTTAGTCAAAGCAAAAGGTGGTCAACAAGTTGTACAACCAACACCTACCCACCAACCGCTGTTTAAGTTGAATGCAAAAAATGTCTTTTTAGGTTTAACGGCGCAAACTAAAGAAGAAGCCATCCGTTTTGCAGGCCAAAAACTAGTCGAAAATGGTTACGTAAAAACAGCTTATATTGATGCCATGTTAGAACGTGAACGATTAACATCCACCTATTTAGGCGAATCGATTGCTGTACCTCACGGCACAATTGAATCTAAAGATGATGTGATTAATACAGGTATCGTATTTTGCCAATATCCAGCAGGTGTACAGTTTGGCGAAGAAGAGCAAGATAAAGCAAAAATCGTAATTGGAATTGCTGCTCGTAACAATGAACATCTTGATGTTATCGCCAAGTTAACCAATGCACTTGATGACGAAAAGATTATTGCAAAACTGACTACCACTAATGATATTGAAGAAGTCCTAGCAATATTAAGCTAACTTTCCTACGAAGGTAGGAAGTGTTTTAACAGATTAAAAATGATTCAAAATTAAGGATTATTATTATGCAAGCATTACATTTTGGCGCCGGCAATATTGGTCGTGGTTTTATTGGTAAATTATTATCTGATGCCGGTGTCCACGTCACTTTTGCAGATGTTAATCAACAAGTTATTGATGAACTTGCTAGCCGTCATCAATATCCAGTCAATGTGGTTGGTGAGCAATCGGTTACCGAAACGGTGAAGAATGTTGATGCCATCAACAGTACTTCACCTAAAGTCGCTGATTACATCGCGAAAGTTGATCTAGTTACCACTGCGGTCGGTCCTCAAATTTTAGCACGCATTGCGCAAAGTGTGGCACAAGGCATTATTGCTCGACATGCTCAAGGTAATAACGCTCCACTCAATATTATTGCTTGTGAAAACATGGTACGTGGCACAAGCCAGTTCAAACAGGAAATCGTAAAGTATCTACCAGAAAATCTTCACCAATGGGTTAATGAGCATATTGGTTTTGTTGATTCTGCGGTTGACCGCATTGTGCCACCTGCAACTTCTAAAACAGGTGATATTTTAGAGGTGACGGTTGAAACATTCTCTGAATGGATTGTCGATAAAACTCAATTTATTGGCACAATCCCTCAAATCAAAGGTATGGAGCCCGTTGATAACCTAATGGCCTTTGTGGAGCGTAAACTATTTACCTTAAATACCGGACATGCTATTACAGCCTATCTCGGTTTTTATAACAATATTGCAACCATTCGGGATGCGATTTTAAACGATAAAATTCGTAAAATTGTACGTGGAGCCATGGAAGAAAGTGGACAAGTACTGATCAAACGCTATGATTTTGATCCAGCCAAACATCAAGCCTATATTGAAAAAATCCTAACTCGATTTGAGAATCCTTATCTACATGATGATACCGCACGAGTAGGACGTCAACCAATACGCAAACTAGGTCCTGGCGATCGTTTGATCAAACCATTACTTGGCACATTTGAATATAAACTTAGCAATCAAAATCTGCTTATCGGTATTGCAGCTGCACTTAACTATCGTAATGATGACGACGAACAAGCAATCGAACTGGCAAATCAAATTGCTAACAAGGGTTTAAAACAAGCATTTTGCGATATTTCTGGTATTGAAAGTGATAATCCAGTTGTTAGCCAAATCGAACAACTTTATACTGCTATGCAAAATCATCAATTTTAAGTGACAATGCAAACATTAGCAGAAGACACCATCCTCGAAAAACTCAATCAGCAAGCGGATATACACAGCTTGCTAAAGGTTGCGATCAATTTGATTAATGACAGTGTCAATCAATTGATTTTAAAGGTTTTTCGTAAAGAGCCTCATGCTATCAAGTTTGTTATTCCATCATTGGTGGGCAAGAATGGCCCACTTAATGATACCTCTGTCTGTTTGAAATTACTTTATGCACTAGGCATCATCACGCGTGAAGATTATGAAGATATTGAATTGTTAATGGCAATTTTAGATGAGCTAGAACAAGACGATAAAAATTACACCTATCTGGATGACGAAATCCTAGGTCCAATCAGCTTACTGCACGACATGATCCTTCCCCCTAACTCTCCATTAAATAACCCGCAAGAGAACGGTATTGTCGATACCTTAAAATCATCCATTTACCAAAACCGTTATCAACAAATGATTCGCTCAGCGTTGATCATCGCCATTACAGATTTAACCTTACGTATCGTAAATAAACAGAAAATTGATTATTTCCCTGAGTAATATTAATTTATAAAGATGAATTTTAAGTATTAATATAAAAAGGATGTTAAGTAGATAGTCAAAAATTGGGCGATTTTTAAGCTCAAAAACCCCGCTCCTCAACTTTTTTTGATTGCTTTTTGGTTAGATTGGCTGTTGTTTAGGGCAATCATTTCCCACTCTGGTAATTAGTCGGTATAATGCCTGCAATTTTATTGTTAAGTGGATTATGCATGAAAACGCTATTTGCCAGCACATCACGCGGGCTTGAAGAGTTATTAAAAAAAGAGTTAGAAAATATTGGGGCGAATCATTGTCGGGTGGCGCAGGGTGGTGTCTATTTTGATGCTAATGAGTCAACTATGTACCAATCGTTATTGTGGTCTCGTTTAGCCTCTCGTATTTTATTGCCAATTGCCGAGTTTGACATCTATAGTGATTTAGATCTTTATTCATGTGTGATGAATATCAAATGGACCGATATCTTCGCGGTAGATAACTCATTTGTTATCAACTTTGTTGGTGTTAATGACTTTATTCGTAACAGTCAATATGGCGCGCTAAAGATCAAAGATGCCATTGTTGATCACTTTATGCGACAAACCAATCAGCGCCCAAATGTTGCAAAGCAAAATCCTGATGTTCGTTTACATGCTTATCTTAGCAAAAATCGAGTTACACTATCATTAGATCTGAGCGGTGAAAGCTTACATCAACGTGGTTATCGCCAACAAACAGGGCAAGCACCGTTAAAAGAGAGTCTAGCCGCAGCTATTATTCTCCGTTCTGGCTGGCGGTTTGATGAACCACTTATCGATCCAATGTGTGGTTCAGGAACGTTACTGATTGAAGCTGCGATGATGGCGTCTCATATCCCACCAGGGCTGCTACGCAAACAATGGGGATTTTTTGCTTGGAAAGAATTTAACCCGACACTTTGGAATGACTTACTGTTTAGCGCTAAGCATAATGTAAAAAAAACTAACACGATTTTTATCGGTTATGATAATAACCCTACAGTACTGGAGCGAGCCAAACAAAATGCGATCCAAGCAGGAGTTGGTGATTTAATTACGTTTGCATTGCAGGATGTGACACAATTAACCAATCCACTTGATCACCATATACATGGCATGATCATCAGTAACCCGCCTTACGGAGAACGATTAGAAAGTGAGCCAGCATTAATTGCCTTACACTCAGCACTCGGTCGCCAAATTAAACAACAATTTGGTGGGTGGAGATTATCGTTATTTAGTGGCGCGCCACAACTTTTAGATTGTTTACAAATGCGTGCTGACAAACAATTTAAAGCCAAAAATGGCCCTTTAGATTGTCTACAAAAAAATTATTCGATTGCGGATCGTCAAGTGGATCAGGCGGTCATATCAACAAATTTACCAGCTGCCGACTTTGCCAATCGTTTACGTAAAAATTGTCAAAAATTGGAAAAATGGGCCAACCAAGAACAACTTGAATGTTACCGTCTTTATGATGCTGATTTGCCGGAATATAATGTGGCTATCGATCGTTACAAAGATAAAATTGTGGTACAAGAATACGCTGCACCTAAAAATATTGATCCACAAAAAACGCGACAACGACTGTTTGATATTATTAATGCTACCATGTCGGTATTGAAATTAACCGCCGATCAATTGGTACTAAAAACCCGTGAAAAGCAAAAGGGAAAACAGCAATATCAAAAACTTGGGCAAAAACAGGATTATTTTTTAGTCCATGAATATCCAATTAATCACAAAAAAACGCAGTTTTGGGTTAATGTGGTGGATTATTTGGATACAGGTTTATTTTTAGATCACCGCTTAGCCAGAAAAATGATCGGACAAATGAGTGCAGGCAAAGACTTTCTAAATCTATTTGCCTACACGGGTAGTGCAACCGTCTACGCAGGTCTTGGTGGAGCAAAATCGACCACGACAGTTGATATGTCACGCACCTATTTAGAGTGGGCCGATCGTAATCTAAAACAAAATGGCTTAACCGGTAAAAATCATCGATTAATACAGGCTGACTGCTTGCTCTATTTATCTCAAGCTGATGAGCAGTTTGATTTAATTTTTATCGATCCTCCAACATTTTCCAACTCTAAACGGATGAACGATACGTTTGATGTTCAGCGCGATCATCTTAAATTAATGAGTAATTTAAAACGATTATTAAGACCAAACGGTGTAATTGTCTTTTCTAATAACAAACGAGGCTTCAAGATGGATGCCGACGGTATGCAAAAATTAAATCTGACGTTTCAAGACATCACCGACAAAACCTTATCGCTCGATTTCAGACGCAATAAACAGATCCACTGCTGTTTTCTTGTTAAACATCAATAATAAAATACCGCCGAAAGGCGGTATAATCTTAGCTTAGCTATGATGTTCAATTCTTTAGGAAAGCCCAACGAGAAATCATGACGGCATACCCCCTACCCCATCATTCCGTCTTCGCGTACACTAGATTATGCCATTAATTATCTCTAATTTATAAAAAGACAACCTTTTGCACAACAATCTTATTTGGAGTAAATAAATTCTTTATTATCGTTTCCAGCACTTACTTTTTGTGAATATATTGGAGCTTAAAAGCTTTTTTAAAATCAAAAAAGGTTGAGGATTTTGAGCAAAAACTGATGTCCTTTTGGAGGACATCAGAAAAATAAAAATTAACGTACTACTAGCACTGATGTTTGTGCACCTCTCACTACACCAGAAGCATTTGATCCAAGTAGATGTGTTGAGATATTTGGGCGTCTTGACCCTATGATAATTAGATCGGGCTCAATCTCTTCCGCTAGATGTAAGATCTCATCTCGTGGATTACCAAACGCGATTGAAAAAGATAAATTTTCTTTTGGTAAATTAATTGAGTCAATCAAGCGATGTAGCCATTGCTCTGTTTGTACTGTAGCTTGATCTTTAAACTCATCAAAACCAAATGAGTAAGCATTTACAATAGCCGATGCAACCGGTAAGGTATGAAAAAAGATAACTTGCGCATTGGATAACTTCGCTAAACACTCAACATGTGGGATCACTTTTTGAGTGAGTTCATCTTCAAGGACATCAATCGGAACTAATATTTTTTTGTACATACCGCCTCCTCATTTTAACTTATCTTTCTTAATTAATTTAAGATGGTGTTAATTTTAAATCAAATCTAATATTGTTATCCTAACGCTAATTTAAAATATTGAAATAACTTTTTTGCAAAATCATGATGGAGATCAACTATGGATAATATTATTTATCGCCATGACATCAAACCCAGTATAGAACAAGCGACATTATTATATTCTCGCTGCTCATTGGCGGAACGTCGACCAATAAGTGATAAACCTCGTTTTCAAGCAATGTTAGATAATGCTAATTTAGTCATTACCGCATGGCATGATCAGAAACTTGTCGGTATTGCCCGCTGTTTAACTGATTTTGTCTACATAACTTATTTAGCTGATTTAGCCGTTGATGAAGCTTATCAAAAATCAGGTATTGGTAAACAGTTGATAAAAGAGGTTCAAAATCACACCGACAATCAATGTGCAATTACTTTGCTTGCAGCACCTCAAGCAGTCGATTATTATGGTCATATTGGTTTTAATGCTCATCCTTCCGCATGGATTTTACAAGAACAGTTAAAATGAAAATTATCCTAGCATCAACATCACTATCACGTAAAAAAGTACTTGAAAAATTAGCTATTCCTTTCGATTGTGTGCCACCGATTTGTGATGAAACACCTCTACCAAATGAAAGTGCACAGCAGCTGGTGGTACGATTGGCTAATGCTAAAGCGCAGTCATTGGTGGCAAGCAATCCTGATAGTTTAATTATTGGTTCCGACCAAGTAGGTGTTTTAGATGGAAAGATTGTATGTAAACCACTTACTATTGAAAACGCCCAGCAACAATTAAAAAATAGCAGTGGTAAAGCGTTTTACTTTTATACTGGAATGACGGTCATTAATACTCACACAGGCCAATCGCAAACGATTTGTGAACCGTTTAAAGTCACCTTTCGTCAGTTAACTGATGCAGAAATTGACGCTTATATCGCTAAAGAGATGCCACTACAATGTGCTGGCAGTTTTAAATGTGATGAATTAGGGATTACTCTTTTCGATAAGCTTGAAGGCGATGATATAAATTCTTTAGTCGGATTACCGCTAATAAAGTTAAATAAAATTATGATTGATATGGGCTGTAATCCGCTGTTTTTATAATTGATGATAATGACAGCGCCGAATTTAATCGATTAACCGCCCCGCTGACATTTTTAATGTTTTTTGGCTGTAACTTGCTACATCATTATCATGAGTAACAATCAATAGTCCTGTGCCTTGTTGATGAATATCGGCTAATAATGCCATAATTTGTGTTGAACTTTCATCGTCAAGATCGCTGGTAGGTTCGTCGGCAATGACTATTTGTGGCTGGCAAATTAGTGCACGTAAAATAGCTATTCGACGCATTTCACCACCTGACATGTTGGCTGGATAAGCATCTTTTAAATAACTAATTTGGGCTTTTTCTAGCAATTCCATTGCAGAATTTAAGCTCGATTGGTTTTCACGTTTCGTTAAAGAAAACGGTAAGCGAATATTTTCCAGAGCAGTTAAATTAGGTAATAAACTGCTACCTTGTGGAATGTAACCAATATTTTGATTACGAAACGCCGATACTTGTTTGTCATCAAGATCGAATAAATTGGTGCCGTTAATCGTGATTTTACCTTGAGTAGGCGTTAACAACCCAGCAATCATATTAAGCAGCGTCGTTTTACCACTACCTGATTTACCCATAATGCTGATAAAGTCACTTTGTGCCATTGAAAAACTAACATTATTCACCGCTGAAAAGTGTTGTGATCCGCGCTTGTAATCTTTGCGAAGGTTTTTGATATCCAATAACATTATTCACCCTCTCTTAATGTTTGATAAGTATCAAACTTAGTTAATGATAATGCTGAATAAATACTAGACAGCGGACCAATAATTAATGTCAGCAAAAATACGATGAAGGCATAAATTAATCCATCGGTAATTGAAATATTCATACATGGCAAACCTATCGTTTGGCATATCAATAAGCTGAAGGCATAAATTAATACGCCAGCAACCACTATACCAGCAAGGCCACCTAAAGCACTAATGATAAGGGATTCTCGCAGTAACATTTTAACCAGATCACTGCGCGATGCACCCAAAATACGTAATAAGCTGATTTCGCGTTTTCGTTCATTAAGGGATGAGGAAAATATTACAAAGATCACAATAATCGCTAACACCCAAAATATTGCCGATAAGCTATAGACAATAGTTGAGAAGCCATTTAACCATTTAGATATATTACTTAACATACCTTTGGTCATCACAAAATCAATATTGTAATCGATAGCATATTTGGGCATGATTTGATTAACAATATCTTTAGACTGATAGTCAGGGTCGACTTTAACAAAAATCGATGACACATAGTTAGCAAAGTGGTCAGTATCGCCTTCAATTAAATTGGCTTCTTTCATAAGCGAATGAGCAGCAGGGATGGTCATAAAAACTGAGGTGTCAAAACCCATTCCTGTACTATCCATTTTAGCGGCAATTTTAAAGGGATGATTGAAAAATTTAATTTCATCACCTACATTTGAGGTAATTTTACTGCCTACCACGACCTGATCGTCTTGCAGTGGTTGTTCTAACTGTGTTTGTAGCCAAGGTTTGATCACAAAATCGCTTTGCTGATCAAAACCAATTAATTGAACTTTTGATGTGCAACAACCAGCACTTAACGAAGCAATGAATAGTTGTGGTGAGACCGCTTCGATTCCTTTGATATCTTTGATTTTATCAATTAAGTCAGCTTTTAGATAAAAGCTACTTGGTTCGCCTCTTAATAAGGCGACTTCAAGATTTTTTTCATAACCATAAGGCACAATAAGAATGTCCGCACCTAACCGATTAGCCATGCCTGAAATTCCTAAGCTTAGGTTTTTCATCAATACACTACCACCAAATAGCGTAGCGGAAAAAAGCATAATGATGATAATCAAGCAACAACTTCGAAATGGTCGTCGTTGGATATTTCGCCATGCTAAATTCGCTATAGTTATTTCTTGCATGTTGGAGTTCTCTATAATTGGTGTTAAGGCTGACTAATGCTTTTAATAGTTGCTAATAGTTACTAGCGATTAGCTTGTTTATTTAAATATATCACATTGATAATAGCAACAATCGCTAATACTACTGACAATAATATCAATGCTGGCTTAGCCCCCATATTGCAACGCATCATCTCATTACCGCATACACCAATTAAAATAGTTGGAATCGCAGCTGCTAAGACCGCAGTACAAGCTATAGCCATACTTAATCCCATACGTACAAATAACGAACGGCTAAGTAATACTAAGGCACCAAGGGCTATCACTAAACTACCAATACCTATTTCCGCCCTTGATGTCCAAAAACATTTCATGATTTTGCCACCAGCATTGTGCATGTGCCCATCCATTGGCGCAGAATGCATAGCATCGGCTGGCATAGATTGCACATCCGGTAGTGGGCAGACTGGTAAAATATAGAGCGGGAACAGAATAAGTAACGCTCCGATTAAGATAAATAGTACAGATGAAACAATGCGATTTTTCATAAATTTAGACCTTTTAATCATTAATTATTGATAATACTTGCTACTTTACCATGTTCAAGAACTACCGTTGTTTGCGCATGTTTTGATACTTCGGACGAATGCGTAACAACGATAATTGTACTTCCTTCTTCGTGAAGTTGATGTAGTAAGTTCATGACCATTGCTTCATTGCTTTCATCTAAATTACCAGTTGGCTCGTCAGCTAAAATCAGTTTTGGGTAATTAATTAATGCCCTAGCAATACAAACGCGTTGCTGTTCCCCACCCGATAATTGACGAGGTAAATGTTTGGCCCGCGCTGCAAGTCCCACACGTTCTAATGCTTGTAAGGCTTCCTTTTCATCTACCATACTGTGATAATATTGCGCCACCATTACGTTTTCTAATGCGGTTAGATAAGAGACAAGATGGAACTGTTGAAAGATTAAACCAATTTTATCACGCCGAATTTCCGTTAGTTGGGGTAATGAAAGTTGGGTAATATCTTGTCCATCTAGAATTACTGAACCCAGCGACGGTTTATCCATGCAACCAATAATATTCATTAACGTGGTTTTACCACTGCCTGAAGGTCCCATAATGGATAGCCATTTACCTTCTTCAACGGTTAAGTTAACTTCTGACAAGGCATGTAAAGAGCCATAGATCTTTGAAACATTATTAACTTCTAGCATATTCATACTTTACTATCCTATTCGCCACGTAAAACTAATGCTGGTTCAACTTCAAGTGCACGTTTTACCGGAATCAAACACGCAATGATGGTTACCACAGCCGAAATGACAATCGTTGTTGGTATCAAATAAAATTCAATGACAATTGAGCGCCCAAATACATTGTCGCTAATCACTTGAGCAAAAATTAAACCACAAATAACCCCAATCACCCCACCAATAATACCTAAAATTAGCCCTTCTACTAAAAACTCTTTGGCAATACTCCTATTAGTTGCACCGATGGCTTTTTTCAGTCCTATCTCTTTGCGACGCTCCATTACTACAGTCATCATGGTAGTGGCCACACAGATCATGGTCAAAATTAACACCACTAAAGTTACTAGGTAGAGTAAAGATGATAGCTTACCGAGCACAGATGCTTCTGATTGCGTTACCCATTTTATAAGATGCGGTTCGATTGTGGTGGAGTGTTCTTTGATAGTTTGAATATAGTGCTGTAACTCATCTTGGGTTGCTGTAATACTAATTTCGACTACTTCAGCTTGATTGCTTTCTTCAAGTAGCGTTTCAAGAACGCTAAGATCGATAAAGATAAAATTATCCTCAACACGGCCTGTTTTCACGATACCAGTAATAGTTAAATCTTCATCAAAGCGAGAGTTTTCTTTAGATTTTCCTGAAATCGGCATGGTGCTACCAATGCTAAGTTTAGCAAACTGGGCTATATCAGTACCGATCATAATTTCATTGGCTTTTTGAGGTAATTCACCTTCTATCTTCCAATAAGGACTGGTTTTGGTGACCTGATCAAATTGTGTGCCAACGATGGTATAGGGTTGTTGATTACTGCGGATGGAGTTATAACGAAAAGGTGTGACACCTAGTACTTTATCTCTCGGCAGTAAATCAACCGCTTTTTTCACCTCAGTCATTGATATGGTAGGTTGATTATTGGCTGGCATCATTAATAAATTTGCGCCATAAGAGCGGAACTCTTGTCCCATTTGTCTTGGAATATCATAACAAAGCGTCACCATACCAAGTAATACTGTCGCGCCAATTGCTACGCCGAGTAGAGCAATAATAATCCTAGAACGACGGCGAATTAGCGAGCTAAATATCGTTTTTAAAATAAAACGTTGGTTTCTACTCATCATCATTTAGCCTCGCTTATCGTCCATGCAATACATCGGTTGGGCGTAAGAACATCATAATACGTAATGCTGGCAAGCTACCTAATAAGGTAATCAGGCTTACCATAATTAATACCAATGGAACAATAATCATTTTAGGCTCAACAAACGAACCAAACACCGTCTGGCCAATAATTTGTGCAAAGCCGAGACCAATAAAATAGCCGGCCATACCGCCGAATAATGCAATAATCAGTATTTCGCTAAGAATCAACATGGATACCGAGGTATTAGTTGCGCCTAGTGCTTTTAATAAGCCAATTTCAGTGCTACGTTCAATCACGTTAGCAGTAACTAAGTTAGATATCGCCAGTGCCGAACAAATTAACGATAAAATTGTCAGCAATAACATTAATAATTGTGTTTTTTGTAAAATAGAGCCTTCTGATTCAGCTACTTGCATTATCGCTTTTACTCGAATATCTGGCATTAATTCTTCTAATTGATAGGCGATCGAACTGATGTAAGCAGTACAATACCATTTATCCCACTCAGCTCGCGTTAAGCTATTGGGATCTTGTGCTGCTTTACGGGCTAAATCGTTTTCAGGAGTGGTGAGAGCACTTACTTCAACCCGTTCTACCAAACCTTCTTTGTTCGCCATATACTGAGCAACAGGCAGTGAGACATAAAGATCATTGTCTTCAACACCACCACTATGAAAGATGTTATTCACAGTTAGGGTAGTTTTTTTAGTAGGTGAAGTTATCTCAATATTATCACCTAATTTAAGATTCAATTGCTTGGCAATAGTTTCTCCCACCATTACGCCTTGCAAATTATCATCCTTCATGGTGTTGCCTTCAATCGACCACCATGACTTCATGGCTAATATTCCAGTGTCAACTTTGTCACCAGTTGGAATAGTCAGATGTTTATTAAACCATGTTCCAACTAGTGTAACCGGTTTATCATTAACCGTAACTTGGGTGGTTAAATAAGGGGCAAAATCAACAATGTTATACGCCCAGAAAATCATTTTAATTTTGACTAAATCATCTTGCTTAATATATGCGTTTTGTTTGTCATCGAGCTGATATAACTCATTAACCATCGACGCACCTTTTGGCACAATGCTTAAGTTAGCGCCATAGGCTTTTAACTCTTGGTTAACTTTATCACCAACGTCAAACATCACATTTAACATAGCAGTCGCAAGTGAAACACCTAAAGCAACGGTTAAAGCAATTAAAAATAGCTTCTTTTTTTGACGAACTAACACGCTAAGTAACATTCTACGAAACATATTTTCTTCCTTTTTATACCGTCTACTTAAAGCGACTCTTTTCTGCTTCAAGATGAGTAGGTCGAATAATCATATTGCCATCTAAAATTTCGTATTTGAGCGGGACAGGATTACAGCCACCAGAAAAACCAATCGTGGCAATGTTCATCACCACATCACACAAAATGCAGACAACTTGATTACCGCGCTGATAGTAACCACTTGCACCACAGATGTCACAAGCGTCAAAGCCAACACCATAAGCATTTTCACTTTTCTTTATTACAATAAATCTGATTAATGTTCCATCCGTTGCTTTGTAACCATAACGATGCAGATTGCCATCATTGACTTTATCTAATGGGATTACAATCAAACCATCGGCATTAGGTGTTACTGGCTCAGCCGGGGTTAATTCCACCCCTTTTTCAAAAATATAGCGCGCACGAGTAACGGTGTAAGCGGTGATAGCAATGCCCGCCATTAATAATAATGAGGTCCGACGATCCCGGCGTAAACTTGCTTTCAATTTACGCACTTGGGCAGGATTACTGCCGACTAAGGAGGTAGTTTTGGATTTGATGTATAACAAAATACTTAGTACTAGCACCAATACAATAAAGATAAAGGTAAACAAATTGACATGATCTAAAACGGAAGTCACTAAATCCATCATCCACTTTTGTGGCGAGATAAACCGTCTCACAATTAGGATTCGAAGTAAGTTAATTGCATTTTGTGCAGTAAAGAAAATAATGGCTAGCGATGTAATGGCAATTACAAATCGAGTTGAAAACCTTGTACAAAGCCGATAAACAAACAATCCAATTAAAATACAAACGAATAAAGCAAAACCGTAACCCACCCATTTAAACAAATAATCATTATTGAAAATTGAGTCCATGCCAACATCAAATTCAAATGGGTAAAGCAAAATATTCGGTAGGCTTTGTGAGGTGATAATTCCGGTAGCAATCACTATTAATAAAATATTGAGAGCTTGAGATTTTTTAAAAAATAAACTAATAAGCAATGGAACAACTATGATGCACCAAGCAACATTGGTACCAAGATCATAAAATTCACGAACTGCAATACCCGTATTTCGTTTTAATATTGCATAAATAAACGCGGCTATCATGCCCAATACAAAACCGATGATAAGATGTTTTTTACTTAATTGAATAACTGTCGCACTAAGTAATGCAAACATGATCACTGGTATAAAAGTATTATCGGTAATTTTGATAAGATATTGGAGCATAATAATTGCCTAAAAATTACAACGTCTATTGGCGAGCTGTTATACTCGCCAATATTACAACTAATTATTTATTAATTTAATTCAATTAAAAATAATTATTACCATGCATGAGGGATATAGTTAAAGTCCCAAGAAACTTCAATTGGTTTAGTCCAGAAACGACCTTCAACACCAGTTTCTTTATCAACATGTAATAAATAACCTTGTTTTTCAGGGTTTTCGATAGTAAATGTTACTTTGTATTTACCTGCACCATCTAACTTAATATTGTTACCATAGTGAGGACCATCTGAAGCATTCATAGGCATAAAAGTACCTTCGATAGCTTTATCACTTCCTTCTTTTTGGATTTTATATTTTACAGTTAAGTAAGGCACGAAATCACCAGTACCAAAACCTAAGTTATTACCTTCAGCCGCTGAAATATCAGCTTCAATATGCATATCAGATTTTGAAGCAGGTAAACCACCCATACCAGCTGGTTCCATATCAACAGGTTGGAAATAAACTGCACCGATGTGTAAAGGACCAACAGTTACTTCATCACCAATTGGAAACTCTTCGAAGCCTTTTTCTTCACCTGGTGCAGGTGCAGCAGCATAAGCCATTGAAGAAAGTGCAAGTATTGATGAAATACCAGCAGAGACTAATAGTTTTTTCATTGAAAACTCCTTAATTTTGTTTTTCACTTTTAATCACTAATCAATAAAATCATGACTAGTCAATAACAATTTACTACCAATGTATTTACGATTTATCACCACTCATTAATCGTTTTTAATGTTTTATATTAATTATTTCTTTTTATATTTTGTGGAATAGATAATCGACCCTATCACTGCCACTACCATGAACAACTGTGGTAGTAATGTTTCAACTGTTGGATAGATACCCAATATCTCAACCGAATGAACAAAATCGACCGGTGTAACCTGAATAATATCAGCTTCTTGCAACTCTTTTACACCACCACCAGCAAACGCAATCGCCATCAGATACATTAAGGCACTGGTACAAATAAAGAACGGTTTAAGTGGCAATTTAACCGTACCAAAGCGAATAATAACAAACACAAACGCTAATACAATCATTCCCACGCCCAAACCATACCACACCATATCCATATGCTCATTAGCATCTGCTAACATGGCTTGATAGAAGATGATAGTTTCTGCGCCTTCACGAAATACTGCTAAAAAGGCAGCAAATCCTAGAGCAAAACTACTGCCTGTAGAAACCGCATTTTGGACCTTACCTTCGACATAGTTTTTCCATGCTATGGATTCTGACTTAGACAGCATCCAATTACTAATAAAGAACAGCATTACCGTTGCCAATAACATGGCGCAACCTTCCATAATTTCTTGGTTGGCACCACTTAATCCCACAATTGTATGTAACGCTATCGCCGCTAAAATACTAGCGAACACCGCAAACAAACTACTAAGATAAACGACTTTAAGCATCGGTTTATTATTTGAGCGAACAAGATAGGCAGAGATAGCCGCGATAACCAATATCGCTTCTAACCCTTCTCGGAAAATGATGATAAACGACGCCAAAAATACACTCCAACCACTCTCTTTTTTACCATCTAACTCATTGGCATCTTCATGGAGCATTTTTAAAATAACGTCAATTTCTGCTCGCACCGTTTTATTCGGCGCATTTTGTGTCATTAATCGTTTAATTTTTGCAAACTGGTATTCAGTGTCAGTACCGCGCTTACCTGAAATATAAGACATCACTGCGCGCTCAACGCCATGCTTTTCGTAAAATCCAAAGTAAGCATTGTTAACACGGGCTTTAGCACCTTCGACGTCTTTCATAAAATAGATGTTGTAGGCATCATTCAAAATGATATCCATCTCATCAATAATTGCATTCCAGCTTTCATATTTCTTTTCGGCTGCATAAGAAGGGGAACTAAAAACAGCTAAACTGGCAATTAGTAGAACAACTAAAGTTAAATACCTTTTCACTTCCTACTCCTTTATTTTCCTAACAACATAATCCCTATTGGTTTGCTGTTTTCTGGCAATTGTAATGATTGACTAATAAATTCAGGATTGATTGAATGGATATAACGTGTGCTGAGTTTTAATGCTGTCGCCGACAAATAAACATTTTGGCTCATTGCGCCAACAGCAATTTGACTAAAATCATTGGCTTGTTGGGTATCATAATCTTTAAGATTGTCACCATCAGACACAAAAATAAAAATATAAGGTGCACGTTTAGTAAAACTTTGTTTACCGATGTCGCCACGAATATCTTGATTATTGATCTCACGAAGATAGTGCCCTTCCCACTCGTATATAAAGGTTCCCTTTTCACTTGCAACATACAGGCGAACATAAGGCGGTTTACCACTTGCCATTGGTACTGTCCAACCGTTTTTACCTCGATTTAAGCCACTGGCTGCCCAAAGTACACTTGAAAGCTCATCGTCAGACACCATACCTGTTGGAAATCCTCCACCCGGCGTTGAAGCACGCTTTTTAAGACTATCAAATAATCCCATACCCTCTTTCTTTTGTGGGGCCGGTAAAGTGACATCAGCATAGCTATAGGAAAAACAAGATAATAGCAAAACAATGGCAAATCTACGTAACAACATAGCATAAACCTTTCAGCTTTAGGAAATAAAATAATTGTTGCTATCTTATTGCTAATGCTTTCAATTATCAACAACAAACAATAATAATTATCATTAAGCTTGTTACATATAATAAAATCAACGCATTAATATTACCTTGCAATCTACGATTTTTATTTTTCTGATTAAAACGTATATACTGATGCAATATTCCCGTTTTAAGAAAATCTGAGTATCATTAACTATGCCGTTTTCGACTTTAATCGTATTACCACTTTTTATCTTAACTATTACCTTAGCTTCTTTTTTTAAACAAAAAAAATGGCAACTGCTCACCATTGTCTTAATGACCGTCATCATTGTTATGGAACTCACCTCTATCTATTTTAGTGGTGGATTTATTGATTATCAGTTTTACGTGAATTTAAATGTGAATGACATTATTGAAGGATTATTTATCTTCAAGTTACAGGCTGTATTAGTGATTGTAGTCTTTTTAGGATTAGTTTTTATAATTAGTAAATTAGCCAACTTATTTCGCAATAAATGCCGATTGTTATGGCGCTTATTGTTTGCTGTCATCGCAATTGCTTCAATTAGTTATCATAATGGTCCAATTAGTCGCCTCTATGAAATCTATCAAGTCACCTGTGCGCCAAAAGCAACCTTCGAGCAAGCATTACAAACGCTCAATATGAATGATTATGTTGCAAAATCACAGTTAAACAGTCAAAAAGGCAAAAATATTATTGTGTTATCGTTAGAATCTTTCGAGCAAGGATTTTTAGATTTTGCTGATATTACGCCTAATTTAAGACAGCTAAAGCAACAATATACCTTTTATCCAAATATGCCAATGAGTGCAGGTAGTACCTGGACAACTGCCTCAATGTATACTTATATGACCGGTGTACCATTTTTAATTGGTGAGCATTCAACATCGCCTTTAAGAAACGCTAACTCGACTAAATTAGTCACTTTAGGTGATGTATTAAAACAAGCGGGCTACCAAACTCGTTACGTTATGGCTGGTCCTGAATTTGCGAGCATTGGCCACACAGCAGAAGTAGTTGGAATGCAAGTGGTATCTGAAAAAAACTATCCAGGCAAATACCCAAATGCGCCATTTGGGTTATATGATAAAGATATATTAGACATCGCCGAACAGCAAATACAAGAGATGAAAAATAATGACAAACCATTTGCGCTATTTGTTTCGACCGTCTCAACCCATGCACCAAATGGCTTTAACGATGAACGCATGACCTCTGTTATTAGCCCAAAGCATGACAACATGTCTTTTGTAGCCGCATCTCTCGATTACAATTTAGGGCAATTTATTAACCACCTAAAAGTGCAAGGTTTACTAGATAATACCGTATTTTATATCTTCCCTGACCATTTAATGATGGGTGCGGGTACCGAAACCGTTAAAAAATTGTCGGAAAAAGAACGCAAATTGTACTTATTAACCAATGCGAATAGTGATGATTTACAAAAATCATCCAACCAAACCATTTACCAAATCGACTTACCAAGAATGATTTTGAATGGTGCACAAATTAAAACGAATGCAAAATTCTTAACTGATTACTTAATTGGTGAAAACTTCGATAAAAAGCAATTTATCGAACAACATAAATCAAACATCGCCACGTTAAACAATGCAGCACAAGAGCAAAAATGACAGTCGATACCTTAATTTTGGTCATAACCATTAGTTGTTTAGGCATGATATCACCCGGGCCAGATTTTTTTCTGGTCTTAAAAAATAGTTTAAGCTACAACCGAAAAATAGCATTAATGACCTGTTTAGGAGTAATTAGTGCTATCGCCATTCATATGAGTTACTGTGTGGCAGGCATTGCTGTATTAATCACCGCCACCCCTTGGCTCTATAATGCATTACGTTATGCCGGAGCCGCTTATTTGTTATGGATTGGCGTTAAAGCGTTACTAGCCAAAAGCAGTGGCACCGCCTATGTTTCCAAACAAGCGCTGGAACTGAATGTCACAGCCAAAGCTGCGTTTATGCAAGGGCTATTGTGTAATTTACTTAATCCAAAAGCCACGCTGTTTTTTCTAGCTATCTTTACTCAACTACTTAATGCCAGCTCAACGATGGTAGATAAACTGGTAGTTGCTTTTATAATCTGGCTTGAAGCTGCAATTTGGTGGCCGATGGTAGTATTCGTCTTCCAAACCCAAATTGTCCAACGTCGTTATTTTAAGTTACAGGTGATTATTGATAAGTTGTTAGGCGTGATATTAATCGTGCTTGGAGTGAAAGTTGGATTAGGATTCTAAAGCTTTAAAAACCCCGTTCCTCAACATTTTTTATTCCAAAAAGTGCGCTCCTCAATTATTTCTTATCTTTTTATTCTAAAAGGCTTTTGAATATTGAATAGTTAATTGCTAGACTATTAATAATTTAATCAATATATATTTTTTAGTTTTAATTTGATGAGTGGCTAAAAATGGAAAAATTATTACAATATGGTCGAGAATTACTTGAACTTGAGCTTCATGAGGCACAGAAGCTGCCAGCTCGGCTTGGTGAGAGTTTTGTTAAGGCTTGTCAGTTAATTTTGTCAACAAAAGGCAAAGTTGTAGTGTCAGGCATTGGTAAATCTGGTCATATTGGTAAAAAGATCGCAGCATCATTAGCCAGTACTGGTAGCCCAGCATTTTTTATGCATCCATCTGAAGCATTACACGGTGATTTAGGAATGGTGACCGAGAATGATGTCGTGATTTTGATTTCTTATTCAGGACGAGCTAAGGAATTTCAATTTATTTTACCCATTCTTGCAGCAATGAATATTCCAGTTATTGCCATAACAGGTGGACTTGATTCCCCATTAGCATTAGCTGCGCAAGCAGTGCTGGACATTTCAATCGAAAAGGAAGCGTGTCCAATGGGATTAGCTCCAACCTCAAGCTCAACTAATACGTTAATGATGGGCGATGCGCTGGCAATTGCCGTTATGCGAGCTCGTGGATTTAAGGAAGAAGATTTTGCTCGTTCACATCCAGCTGGCAGTTTAGGCGCTAAACTATTAAATCATGTAAAAGATATTATGCGTAAGGGTGATTTAATTCCTAGAGTACCACAATCAGCAACAGTACTTGATGCCATGTTAGAATTAAGTCGTACTGGTGTGGGGTTAGTTGCAATATGCCAAGATGATAATAAAATAGTTGGCGTTTTTACAGATGGCGATTTACGCCGTTTGTTACTAAAACATGGTACATTACAAGATAATATTGTCGATGTAATGACAAGTCCAGGACATCAAATACCTGAAACTTGGAAAGCGGTCGAAGCTTTAAAATCATTTAATGATCATAATATTACTGCTGCACCTGTGGTAAATAATCACGGCGAATTGGTTGGTGCGCTGAATATTCATGATCTGCATCAAGCAGGTATTAGTTAATCGATTAATAAATACCTGTTGCAAAATGGGGCTATCTATTGAGATAATTACCGACCTAAATTTTTGTCGTTAGACGGAGATCCAAGTAAGTTACACAATTCAATACCGAAATGATGAGTTATTTAAGTCATTATAAATTGATATTGTGTTGTAAATTTTAACCAAAATTAATAGATGATGAAACTACAATGGCAGAAAAGCGAAATATCTTTCTAATTGGCCCTATGGGGGCAGGAAAAAGCACAATAGGCCGACAAATTGCACAACAGTTAGGTATGGAATTTTTTGATTCTGACCAAGAGATCGAGAAACGTACAGGTGCTGATATTGCATGGATTTTTGACTTAGAAGGTGAAGACGGATTCCGAGCCAGAGAAGAGAAAGTCATTAATGAGTTGACTGAAAAACAAGGTATAGTTCTTGCTACTGGTGGTGGTTCGATTTTATCTAAAGAGACACGTAACCGTTTATCAGCTCGCGGTATTGTAGTTTATTTAGAAACTACAATAGAAAAACAGATGGCAAGAACCCAGAAAGATAAGCGTCGTCCTTTATTACAAGGTGGCAATACTCCCCGTGAACTTTACGAAGAATTAGCCGAAGAGCGTGATCCACTTTACGAAGAGATCGCTGATATTACGATTAAAACTGATGAGCAAAGTGCCAAAGGTGTTGCTGGATATATTATTGAAAAAATAGAACAAATTTAAAATTTCAATTTTTTAAATTCGGCTGGCCATGAGGCAATAAACCATTTGAAAGGAGTTAATATGCGTGTAGATAAAGATGATCGTTATATACCAGAACAATCAAGTAAGTCTTCTACGCCTTCTTTTAGTATATCAACTTTTTTTCAGCATTATTCGAAGAAAAAATTGATTATTATGGGATTAGCTTTAGCTATTATTGTCTTGTTGGTTTGCTTTGTGATATCTCGTCCATCAAAAAAAACAACCATACTGACTCCTCCTGAAGTCAATGGTGTTTCGTCGACGCAAACGCCTGATTCAACAATTAGTGGCGATAGTGGGGCGTTAGCGCAAGGTCAACAAAATTCTGCACCTGTGCCACCAGCCCCAATTAATAGTAATGTTAATGAGCACGATAATGGGGTTAGTCAACCTCCAGCATCAACACAGTCAACATCGGGTTCTAGACCAGAGCTGCAACCAACGGGTAACAGTACAACTCAAAATACTAGTGGTTCATCAACTAATTTAAATAAACCAATAAATCCAGATAGAGGCAATCCTACTGTTTCTAACTCAAATAATAGTGTAATAACAGGTAATAATTCAACTTCGATTGCCAAAATTAAGAATGATCAGTTTTCAATTCAACTTAGTTCTTCTAGTTCAGTTGATGGTTTGAAAAGATTGGTTAAAGAACATAATCTTACTAATTATCAAATTTATGAAACCAAACGAAATAATGTTAAATGGTATATCTTAGTTAAAGGTACATATGATTCTGCTGACGAAGCCAGAAAAGCGATCAAATCTTTACCAAGTGCACTACAAAAAGATAAGCCTTGGATTAAATCTGGCGAAACAATTAATAAAGAAAAATCAGCAAAATAGGAGTTTCCTTTGAAGAAGCAACGAGCCTTTTTAAAATGGGCTGGAGGAAAATATGAGCTTGTGGACACAATTAAACAATATCTACCAGAAGGGGACCAACTCATTGAGCCCTTTGTAGGCGCTGGTTCTGTTTTTTTAAACACAAACTTTAAAAGTTATATTTTAGCTGATATCAATCATGATCTAATTGCGTTATTTAGGTTATTACAATCCAATCCTGATAAGTTTATTAATGATCTTAAACTATTATTTAATCATCAGAATAATCAAGCTGAGGCTTTTTATCAGCTACGAGATGTCTTTAATTATAGTAAAGATCAATATCTACGATCGCTTTTGTTTGTCTATTTGAATCGCCACTGTTATAACGGTTTATGTCGCTATAATAATAGCGGGCTTTTTAATGTACCCTTTGGACGTTACAAAACTATCTATTTTCCTGAGAAGGAGCTCTACTATTTTGCTCAAAAAGCACAAAAAGCTGAGTTTATCTGTACTCCTTATCATGAAGCAATGAAAATGGCAAAACGCAATTCTGTCATTTATTGTGATCCGCCTTATCTTTCTCCAAATGAATCTATCGGTTTTACGGCTTATTATTCCAATAATTTTGGTTTTGAAGAACATAAGCGATTGTCACAATTAGCTGAAAAAATTGCTTATAAAAAAAATATTCCTGTACTACTATCAAATCACGATACAGAGTATACCAGAACGTTATATAGTAAAGCGCGCCATCTTTACCGTGCAGAAATGCGACGCTCAATTAGCTGTGCTGGCGAAGGACGCAAAAAAATTGATGAAATATTAGCCTTGTACCAAAAATAACCTATTTTATGTATAAGGTTTTATTAGTAGAGGTATGTTATGAAAGAGTTTATTATTGCACCATCAATATTATCCGCTGATTTTGCTCGACTTGGAGAAGATACGCAGAAAGTATTAGACGCTGGTGCCGATGTTGTCCATTTTGATGTAATGGATAACCATTTTGTACCAAATTTGACGATGGGTAGTATGTTTTGTAAGGCTCTTCGTGACTATGGTATTAAGGCTCCGATTGATGTTCATTTGATGGTTTCGCCGGTTGAAGATTTAATTACCTCATTTGCCAAAGCTGGCGCAACTAATATCTCTATTCACCCTGAAGCTACTATTCACCTTGATCGTTCTTTGCAATTAATTAAAGATCATGGTTGCAGTGCAGGAATTGTACTTAATCCTGCAACGCCGTTAGATTATTTGGATTATGTGATGGATAAAGTCGACATTATTTTATTAATGAGCGTTAATCCAGGTTTTGGTGGACAATCATTTATACCAAGTACTCTAAAAAAATTGCAACAAGTTAAACAGCGCATTATTGAGTCTGGCAGAAAGATTCGTTTAGAAATTGATGGTGGTGTTAAAGTTGATAATATCGCTGAAATTGCCAGAGCGGGTGCTGATATGTTTGTTGCTGGTTCGGCAATATTTGGTCAACCGGATTATAAAGCCGTAATTGATGCAATGCGTAAAGAATTAGAAGGTGTTAACCATGGCTAAGTTAAATGATATTCAAGCTATTGCTTTCGATTTAGATGGAACTTTAGTCGATAGTGTGCCTGGCCTTGCCTTAGCTGCACAAAAGATGTTAGCAGATTTGGAGTTACCCACCGTTACTAATGAACAAGTAAAAAACATGGTCGGTAATGGCATTGATGTCATGCTCGAACGCGTATTCAACGTGATTGGTCGCAATCCGTCTAAAGAGGATTTCAATAAAGCGAAACAGTTGTTTAATCATCATTATGATAAGGTTATGGATGAGCAAACAACGCTATTCCCGCATGTTAAAGAAACCTTAAAAACGCTTTATGAAAATCATTATCCCTTAGCTTTAGTTACCAATAAACCTGCACAATTTTTACCTGCTTTATTGACGTCATTAGGTATTAAAGAATACTTTTCATTGGTACTTGGTGGTGGTGATGTGATTAAGTTGAAACCACACCCTGCCCCACTTTATCAAGTCATGGCAACCTTTGGATTGTTTAGTGATCAGTTGCTGTTTGTTGGTGATTCAAAGAATGATATTACTGCTGCTAAAAATGCTAATTGCCCGACTGTAGCATTAAGTTATGGTTATAATTATGGGGTGTCGATTGCATCTAGCAAGCCTGATTTTTTATTTGATGATTTTAAAGATATTTTAACCTTATTACCTCAGCCAAAGGCTGATGCAAAAAAATAATGAGTATAAATTAGGAATAAATTATGAGTAAACCAATTGTATTTAGTGGCGCTCAGCCATCAGGAGAACTAACATTAGGCAACTATTTAGGGGCTTTGAAGAATTGGGTGTCTTTGCAAAATGAATATGATTGCGTTTATTGTATTGTCAATCAACATGCGATCACGGTCCGTCAAGATCCTAATAAGTTGCGAAAAGCAACACTTGATACGTTAGCGCTTTATTTGGCCTGTGGTATCGATCCACAAAAAAGTACTATTTTTGTTCAATCACAAGTACCAGCTCACGCTGAATTAGGTTGGGCGTTGAACTGTTATACTTATTTTGGTGAACTGAGCCGTATGACGCAGTTTAAAGATAAGTCATCTCGTCACTCTGAAAATATTAACGCCGGGCTATTTGATTATCCAGTATTAATGGCTGCTGATATTTTGTTATATCAAGCTAATTTAGTTCCTGTAGGTGATGACCAGAAACAACATCTCGAGTTATCACGTGATATCGCTATGCGTTTTAATGCACTTTATGGCGATATTTTTACTGTTCCTGAGCCGTTTATTTCTAAAGTAGGTGCTCGTGTGATGTCTTTACAAGATCCAACCAAAAAGATGTCTAAATCAGATGAGAATCGTAACAATGTTATTGGTTTACTTGAGAATCCGAAAGATGTCGAGAAGAAGATTAAACGGGCAATGACCGATTCAGACGAACCACCTGTTGTACGTTATGATTCAAAAAACAAAGCCGGTGTTTCAAATCTGTTAGATATTTTGACAGGTATTACAGGTAAGCCGATTGCTGAACTTGAAAAAGAGTTTGAAGGCAAAATGTATGGTCATCTAAAAACCGAGGTGGCAAATCAAGTTATCGAGATGTTAACCGGTTTACAAGCAAAATATCATCAATATCGAGATGATGAAAATTATCTTCTTTCAATTATGCAAGAAGGAGCACAAAAAGCTCGCGCTAAAGCAGAGCCTACGTTGAAGAAGGTTTATGACGCAATCGGTTTTGTATAATCTAAAATAAGATTGCGATTATTACTAAACAATATCAAACGGCTTTAATTGATATGAGCTCTATTGTTCTAATAATGAGTTAGCTTGAGGCCTTTTGATTATAATAGGTTTATTATGAAAATTATCATTCTTGGTGCAGGCCAAACTGGTAGTGCACTTGCTGAATATCTAGTAACTGAAAAGCAGAACGATGTGACTGTCGTTGATGAAGATCATGATAAATTGCAATCTTTGCAAGAGCGTTTTGATTTACAAGTCATTTGCGGTAAATCATCTTACCCACAAGTATTAGAGAGTGCTGGCGCGGAATCAGCCGATATGTTAGTTGCCGTTACCAATTCTGATGAAGTAAATATGATGGCTTGTCAGATTGGGCATGTGATGTTTAATATTCCACAAAAAGTTGCTAGAATCCGTGCTCCTGAATATAACGATGAAAGATACCCATTCTTCAATAAAGATTGTATCAACATCGATCATATTATTGCTCCTGAAAACTTAATTACAAATCATATTAGCCAATTAGTTCAATATCCTGGTGCTCTACAGTTTGCTTCGTTTTATGATAATCGTGTCTGTTTGGTTGCTGTAACCGCTTATTACGGTGGTGCGTTAGTGGGGAGCGAACTATCCGAACTTAAAGAGCATTTACCACATGTCGAAGCGCGTGTTGTTGCTATTTATCGTCAAAATCGTTTTATTCGCCCAATAGGTTCGACTTTAATTGAAGCTGGAGACATGGTTTATTTTATTACCCCTCCTCTTAACATTAAAGCTGTAACCAGTGAACTACAACGGCTAGAAAAACCTTATAAACGTATTATTATTAGCGGTGGTGGTGGCGTTGCCATTGCTTTAGCTAAACGTTTAGAGAATGATTATCAAGTTAAGTTGATTGAACGTAATGCAGAAAAAGCTGAATTAATAGCTGAGCAGTTAGTTAATACCACCGTGTTACATGGTGAATCATCAGACCAAGAATTATTATCGCAAGAGCAAGTCGAGTTAACCGATCTGTTTGTGGCGGTCACTAGCGATGATGAAGCCAATATTATGTCATCTATGCTGGCAAAAAGAATGGGGGCAAAAAAAGTCATCGTTCTTATCCAGCGACAAGCCTACTTAGAATTGATTAACGATAGTGTTATTGATATCGCGATTTCACCACAACATGCCACTATTTCAGAACTACTAAGCCATGTTAGGCAAACAGGTGTAGTTAAAGTTGTCTCATTACGCCAAGGTGAATCAGAAATTGTCGAAGTAGTTGCTCGTGGTGAAGCCGAAAATTCAAAATTAGTCGGTAAAAATATCAACAGTTTAAAATTACCTTCAGGTGCTACGATTGGTGCTGTGGTTCGTGGTGAAGATGTAATTATAGTAAATACGGATTTAATGATTGAAGATGGCGATCATTTAATAATTTTCTTACCGGATAGACGCGCCATTAGTGATATAGAAAGATTATTACAATAACTTGTTTAATTTTTAAACTCAGTTCATAATAGATTCAATTTTATCCAAATTTGTTATTTAGACTCGGGGTGTTTTTTGTTAGAGCAAAAAACTGAGAATTTACCCGTTGAACCTGATCTGGATCATGCCAGCGTAGGGAAGTCTCTGTCTTAATTACCGCTTTTGACACATTCTTCCCTTAATATTATTTATTAGATAAGGAAAGAATATGTCGGTCATTAAATTATTTTCAAATCAGGATGCCATTCCTTTTATTGGGCAAGTTCATCAGAAGCGACCTTTAATCCATTGTATTACCAATGATGTGGTACAAAATTACACTGCTAACGTTCTTTTGGCGATTGGGGCTTCACCAGCGATGGTGGTAGCTGAGCAAGAAGTTGAGGACTTTGTTGCCATTGCAAATGGTTTGTTAATTAATATTGGCACGATCAATAGTCACAGCGCTAAAAGCATGTTACTAGCCGCCGCAAAAGCTAATCAAACTCCTTGGGTATTAGATCCTGTCGCAGTTGGAGCAGCATTGAAATATCGTACTGAAATTGCTAAGCAATTATTAAAATTTAAACCGACAGTTATTCGAGGAAATGCTTCAGAAATTCTAGCATTAAGTGGTCAACAATCATCATCAAAAGGGCCTGATGGACTGGATTCTACTGATTCTGCATTAAATGCGGCAATGCTATTAGCCAAGAAATATCAAACCATTGTTGCAATAACAGGTGAGACCGATTATGTCATAGATGGTGAGCAGGTTTATAGCATTGTTGGGGGTGATATCGCGCTAACACAAGTAACTGGTACTGGTTGTTCATTATCTGCGATTGTGGCAGCATTGATTGCAAGTTCTGAAGATCATTTAAAGGCTACTGCTTCAGCCTGCTTTATGATGAAAAAAGCGGGGGAACTCGCTAATAAACAGCAAGGGCTAGGTACTTTTGCTATGTCAATTATTGACCAACTTTCTCTTTTCACCACAAATAAGGATTTTTGATGAAGAAGCAACTTGATTTAACACTCTATTTAGTACTTGACCCAGTACTTTGTGATGGCATAAATGGTATGGTTAATACCACTAAGTTTGCAGTTGAAAATGGTGTTACTGCCGTTCAATTACGTTCAGAACAAGAATATTCAGGTAGAAATTGGTATAAAGCCGCCCAAGCTTTAAAAGAAGTATTAATCGACACTCAAGTTCCACTATTGATTAATGATCATATTGATATAGCTTTAGCTGTCGATGCCGATGGTGTTCATGTTGGACAAAGCGATCTACCTGTCGAAGTTGCACGACGATTAATTGGAGAAGATAAATGGATAGGGCTTTCAGTCTCTAATTATTCGCAACTTGAGCGCGTTCCTTGGCAACTAGTCGATTATCTAGGTATTGGCCCTATCTATCCAACCCCCACCAAAAAAGATGCAGCAGAAGCAATAGGCATCGCCCAATTGACTGAACTTGTTAAAGCAAAACAATGCCCTGCCGTTGCGATCGGTGGTATCGGTGTAAACAATTTAACTGAAGTGATTCAAACTGGCATTGAAGGTATTGCCGTTGTATCCGCAATTTGCGGGCAAGGAGATATTGCTAAGGCCACATCTGATTTGATTAGAAAAATAAGACAAGCAAGATAGGAAATTAAACCATGACAACAGTTTCATTAACTATAGCTGGTAGCGATCCTAGTGGCGGTGCAGGTATTCAGGCCGATTTAAAGGCCTTTTCAGCGCTTGGCGCTTATGGGATGTCAGTCATTACTGCTTTAACCGCACAAAGTACACAAGGTGTTAATAGCATATACCCGGTGCCACCCGAATTTATTGAGGCTCAATTTAACACACTTTATCAAGATATCCATATTGATAGCGTTAAAATCGGTATGCTGATGAATAAAGAGATTGTAACCACAGTTAATCATCTATTAAGCAATAATCCTATTGCCAATATTGTTCTTGATACGGTAATGATAGCCAAAGGGGGGCATCCTTTATTGAGAAATGATGCCATTACCGCTATTCGAGAATTGCTATTACCATTCGCCACCATCATCACCCCTAACCTTCCAGAAGCAGCAGCATTACTTGATTGTCATGAGGCACAAAACGAAGATGAAATGCAACAACAGGGTTATGAGCTACTCAAATCAGGCTGTCAGGCAGTATTAATGAAAGGAGGGCATTTGCCAAGTCAAGAAAGTCCTGATTATCTAATCACGCCAACAAAGATCATCAGAATGGCATCACCACGTATCCAAACTAAAAACACTCATGGTACAGGTTGCACATTATCGGCAGCTATTGCAGCATTACTACCAAAATATGAGTTAGAAGAAGCCGTTAAACAAGCAAAAAAATACCTACAAGGTGCCATTGAAAATGCAGATAATTTGAAAATTGGTAAAGGAATTGGACCTACTCACCATTTTTATCAATGGTGGGACACCGCAGGAAAAGGCTAGAAAGCTAAATGTGGTATTTTCGGCAAACGCTATTTTCAACAGCTATATACTTCATCGACAATCCGTGCCAATGAAGTATATGAAAACTTTTTTAGTGCATTATCTAGTCAAATAGAGGCTATTGGATATTTGTATTATCTAGTATTTAAGCGATTGTCTTAATCGTTTAAAATGAGAAATTGTAAATAGTATTGCCTTAATACGAAATACCCACAAACTCAAACCCCACTTGATTAACGGCTTGAATTGCAGCTTCTTGTGAGATAGTACCACCTTCTATATCAACCTCATGCTTCGCTAAATCAACGGTCACTTTAGCTTTAGGATCAATATCATTAATTGCTTTAGTAATGGTTTTAACACAATGTTGACAACTCATATTATCGACGATTAATTTCATCATTATCCCCTTTTGTTATCTATAATTCATCTAGTGCAACGTTGGAACATCTATAATTAAAATAAATTTGCCTGCCATATAAAGTATAGTGATTATATTACGCCAATAAGCCTACAAAAAAAACACCTCAGAATAATGAAAATTTATAAGATTTATATCTGTTATTAATAAATCGTAATGATTGAGCGTTTCTGCTCCTTTATACTCAAATAAACCATCGTGCCAAGAAAAATAAGCAAGATTATCCTTCAAGAATAAAAATTGAATAACAGAAATAATCGACTTATACAAAATTAGATTGTATATTTATTCATCTATGTGGTTTTGATAATAAAGTTAGTTTTTTTTTTTAAATATAATTTTAACTTAGATGTATAGTTCCATTTTTATTTTTTCTCATAAACGATATTCAGGTTAATTAGGAGCCTAAAATGCAGCATATTATGGAAACGATTAGAAAAACAGAACAAGAATTTGTTGATATTCGACATCAGATTCATAAACATCCTGAGTTAGGTTTTGAAGAGAAAAAAACCAGTGATTTAGTTGCAAATAAGCTATCTGAATGGGGCTATGAGGTTCATCGTGGTCTAGCAAAAACTGGCGTCGTTGGTGTTTTGAAAAATGGCGCTAGTAATAAGAAAATAGGTATTAGAGCTGACATGGATGCATTACCTATTGTTGAAGCTTCGGGTAAACCTTGGAGCAGTGTTAGCCATGGTAAATTCCACGGTTGTGGTCATGATGGGCATACCACTATTTTGCTATGTGCAGCTAAATATCTTGCCGAAACACGCAACTTTGATGGGACTTTACATGTCATTTTTCAACCAGCTGAAGAGTTGTTATATGGTGGAAAAGTGATGGTCGATGAGGGTTTATTTAAACAATTTCCTTGTGATGTGATTTTCGGTATTCACAATATGCCCGGATTTAAGGAAGGCCATTTTTATTTTAAAAGCGGTGCTCTTATGGCTTCATCCGATACGATACATATCACCATCAAAGGGAAAGGTGCTCATGGAGCCATGCCTGAGCGAGGAATTGATGCGACGCTTGTTGCTTGTTATATTGGCATTGCTTTACAAAGTATTGTTTCCCGCAATGTTTCACCCTTTGAGAAAGCTGTTATCACGATTGGTTGTATTCAATCTGGCGAAGCCCCCAATGTGGTCAATAGCGATGCATTGATGAAGCTAACCGTCAGAGCATTAGATAATAATACCCGGACTTTATTGCTCAAGCGTATTACCGAAATTGCCACTTCGCAGGCGGAAAGTTTTGGCGCCTCAGTTAAAATCGAACATATCAATGGTAGCCCTGTTTTACATAATGGTGCTAATGCAACAAAATTTGCATTAGAAGTTGCTCAGAAATTAGTCGGTAAAGATCGTGTTCATGATAATTGCCATCCTTTTATGGGCAGTGAAGATTTTGCTTTTATGTTAGAGAGCAATCCAAATGGTTGTTATATGATTATCGGCAATGGAGACGAACCAGGATTTTGTAGTGTTCATAATCCTGGTTATGATTTTAATGATAAATGTATTGTTCCTGCTGCGTCATATTGGGTTGCATTAACTGAAACATATTTAAGTAAATAAGGATAAATCGCTTCTATGTCTGGTTTAAATATGTCAACTTCAAAGAGTTCTAGCACCGCGCAATTTAAAAGTTATAACCGGTTAACATTAGGCATTGTATTAGGGGTTATTACTTTTTGGCTGTTTGCTCAATCAATAGTCAATGTTGGACCGGCTGTTCAGCATACTGTTGGTATCACTCCAGCCTCTTTTAATTTAGCAGTAAGTTTGACTGCACTTTTCTCTGGCTGCTTTATTGTGGTTGCTGGTGGTTTAGCTGATCGCTTTGGACGAGTTCGTTTTACTTACTTTGGTTTTATTTTAAGTATTATTGGTTGTCTTTGTTTGATTTTCGCCCAAGGAGAAATATTATTTACCTTTGGACGCATTATTCAAGGCTTATCTGCAGCTTGTATTATGCCATCGACTTTAGCATTAGTGAAAACCTATTATCAAGGTAAAGATCGTCAGCGTGCATTGAGTTTTTGGTCGATTGGATCTTGGGGCGGCTCGGGCACTTGTGTGCTTGCTGGCGGTGCAATAGCGACTTATTTAGGTTGGCAATGGATCTTTATAATCTCTATTATCTGTGCTGTATTAGGTATGCTTTTGTTGAAAGGAACTCCTGAAACCAAAATTGAAGATCCTTCGAGTCTGCCAAAATTTGATTATGTAGGGCTATTTGTTTTTGTTATTACGTTAGTTTCATTAAATCTTGTGATAACCAAAGGTTCTACTTTTGGATGGACTAGTGTAGCAACATTATCGTTGGCTACCGTTTGTTTTGTTTTTATGATTTTATTTTTTGTTATTGAAAAAAGTAAAGCGAGTGGCGCTTTCATTGATTTTGCATTATTTAAAAATATCCCTTACCGTGGTGCTACCTTATCCAACTTTATGCTAAATGCTGTTGCAGGCACGTTAATTGTGGCCAGCACTTATACCCAACAGGGGCGAGGGTTTACCTCTTTCCAAAATGGATTATTAACTATTGGTTATTTAGTTTCGGTTTTATGTATGATTCGTGTTGGTGAAAAAATCTTACAAAAGGTAGGTGCGAAAAAACCAATGTTAATGGGACCGTTAATTACTGGTTCCGGAATTGCATTGATGACGCTGACATTTTTACCAGATATGCTTTATATTATTTCAGTATTAGGTGGCTACATTTTATTTGGTCTTGGTTTAGGTTTTTATGCGACACCTTCGATCGACACAGCAATTTCTAGCGCCCCTGAAGATAAAGTTGGTATTGCATCAGGAATATATAAAATGGCAAGTTCATTAGGCGGTGCTTTTGGTGTCGCCATTTCAGCATCAATTTATGCTGCAGTTATTGCCAGTGGTCAAAGTATAGCAACTGGCGCAGCAATTGGATTATGGATTAATGTCGGATTTTGTCTGTTATGTTTTATTTCAATTTTATTTTTAGTTCCAAATAATGCCGGCAAGAATAAATAGCTTAAGTTAATTTTTAATTCTTAAAACACTTCATAGGGATATGACTTCTTATTTTTATCCCTATATTTCTAACCGACAGTATGATCAGCTTATTTACCAATGCAAAATGAGCTGAATATGCGCCCAAGTAGATCATTGGAGGTAAATTCGCCAGTGATTTCACTCAATGACTCTTGCGCAAGCCGAAGTTCTTCTGCTAATAGTTCGCCAGCATGAAATGTTGTGAGCTGGTATTTACCATTATTTAAATGCTCTGCTGCTTTTTCAAGTGCTTGTAAGTGTCTTCGACGAGCTAAAAAGCCCCCTTCTGTACTACTAGTAAAGCCCATTACCTGTTTAAGATGATCACGTAATAAGGTAATACCTTCTCCAGTTCGTGCTGATAGTTGGATAAGGCAATAACCATTTTGCTCACTATAGCCTAATGGTTCACCAGTTAAGTCTGCTTTGTTTCGAATAACGGTTACTGGCATATTTTTAGGTAAGCGTTCAATAAATTCTGGCCAAAGTTTTTCTGGATTGGCCTCATTGGTTGTTGTGCTATCAACCATAAATAACACCCGATCCGCTTGGTCAATTTCTTGCCATGCCCGTTCAATCCCGATTCGTTCTACTTCATCGCTGGCTTCGCGTAGTCCGGCAGTGTCAATGATATGCAAAGGCATACCATCGATATGAATATGTTCACGCAAAACGTCACGTGTTGTCCCTGCTATGTCAGTAACAATAGCCGCCTCACGACCGGCTAATGCGTTAAGTAAACTTGATTTACCCGCATTAGGTCGACCGGCAATGACAACTTTCATGCCTTCCCGCAGTAATGAACCTTGTTTGGCTTCATGACGAACTTCATTTAATCGTTGAATAACTTGGTCAAGCTCTGCTTCTATTTTTCCGTCAGATAAAAAGTCTATTTCTTCTTCAGGAAAATCAATAGCTGCTTCAGTAAAAATACGCAAACGAATAAGCGATTCTACTAATTCATTAATCTTCTTGGAAAACACGCCTTGTAAAGAGGACAAAGCAGATTTGGCCGCTTGCTCTGAACTTGCATCAACTAAATCTGCAATGGCTTCAGCTTGCGCAAGATCTAATTTATCATTTAAGAAAGCTCGCTCTGAAAATTCACCTGGTCTTGCTATACGCACACCAGATATTTCTAATATACGTTTTAACAGTAGATCTAAAATAACGGGTCCACCATGGCCCTGTAGTTCAAGCACATCTTCACCTGTGAACGAGTTTGGATTGGGAAAGAATAAAGCAATGCCCTCATCTAACGTTGTTCCATCAGCAGCTAAAAACGGTAGATAATGAGCATATCGCGGTTTAGGTAAGATACCTAAAACTGCTTTAGCAACCTCTTGTGCTTTAGGACCAGAAATACGCAATATGCCAACACCACCACGACCAGGTGGTGTTGCCTGTGCAACAATTGTGTCTGAATTCATATTTATTAATTGTAATTAAAAATAGCAATGATTAATCATACCATGACTATCATTAAAAATCTGTAAAGGCAAGCTATCTAACTTAATTAGAATGGCTAATTATTATTTTCAACATAATCTAATGGATGGTCAAACAGCCATGAATTAAGTAAAGCAAATGGCTCTCTTATCATTGCTATATATTTATCAATATTGGTATAAGCTAACGGTGCAGGTAAACCAGTAATATCACTAATACCCGAGCGTTTAGCTAGCATAATTGAACGAAGAATATGAAAATCATTGGTCACAACAACTGTTTTGCCTAGTGGTAAAATTTGATTAGCATAAACAAACTGTTGAGCCGTTCGCCTTGATCTGTCTTCAAGATATACTCTTGAGGAATCAATACCTTTTTTAATTAGGTAATCAGCCATCACACTTGCTTCAGTTGCAGATTCATCGCTTCCTTGCCCACCACAAACAATTACTTTGGTATTTGGATTACTCTGCAAATAATTAAATGCTGTATCTAAACGATTTTGTAAGGTAAGTGGCGCTTCAGCTGGTGTTCCAACCACTTGTGATCCTAATACGACTAAAGTATCAGCATTAGTTGATGGCTTTTGATTAGCGTAAATAAAAATAATGATATTACAAACGATGAAATAAACTAATATTAATATTAGGCAATATTTTATTAATTTCATGATTGTCATCAATTTCCCCTCATTTTTTAAAGCAATCTTCGAAATGGTCGTTAACTAAGCCCATAGATTGCATAAATGCATAACAAATTGTTGATCCTACGAATGAAAATCCTTTCTTTTTCAGTGCTTTTGACATTTTATCGGATATTTCTGTACTAACAGGAACCTCACTTTTATCTTTGTAGTGATTGACTATTGGCTTACCATCAACGAATGACCAAATAAATTGTGAGAAATCCTCATTATTATTTTGCATAGCTAAATAGGCATGGGCATTTTTTACAATGCTATTAAGTTTTAAACGATTTCGAATTAATCCTTTATTTTTAAGTAATGACTCTATGTCAATAGCGTTTAATTGAATAATTTTTTCTGGGTCAAAATTAAAAAAACATCGACGATATTCTTCTCTTTTTTTTAGTACGGTAATCCAAGATAATCCAGCTTGTTGTCCTTCAAGACAAATTTTTTCAAATAGTTTAAGGCTATCATATTTTGGATAACCCCATTCATTATCATGATAATTTATATATAACGGGTCTTTTGTAACCCAACTGCATCGTTTTGCCATTATTTTTATCCAAATATTTTAAAATTATTATATGCGATATATAGATAGAATTTTAGCTTAATATCATTTTTTATACATATTATAAATCAAACAAACATATCGCTATTGTTGATTAAATTTTTTTATGATTAAACAAAAGACTACTTTTTATGGCAGAATGCCTTTTCAAGATTAAAATTTATCAAAGAATAGTCATTTCCTTTACTGGCTATATTCATTTAATAATAAAAATAAGGTTTTTTCATGAGTCAATCTGAAATTAACGCTGAATGGCAACCGGTCGCCCGACCATTGAATAGTAAGGATTTTAAAACATTAATATTGTCATCTTTAGGCGGAACGCTTGAATTTTATGACTTTGTTATCTATGCGCTATATATTGATACCATTGTCAAGCCACTATTTTTACCACATACCTTGTCACCATTAACCTTAGATTTATTTGCATGGGGGATTTTTGCTGCTGGTTATTTAGTTCGTCCTGTTGGCGGAATTATTATGGCCCACTTTGGAGATAAAGTTGGCCGAAAACGGATGTTTACCTTAAGTGTAGCAATGATGGCTTTACCTACTTTTATTATCGGTATTTTACCGACCTATGAAGCAATTGGTATTGTAGCACCATTATTATTGTTGTTGATGCGTATGTTACAAGGCGCAGCTATTGGTGGAGAAATGCCTGGTGCATGGGTATTTATCGCAGAACATACACCAAAACAACGCTATGGTTTGGGCGTTGGTACGTTAACATCAGGTATTACAGGCGGAATTTTACTTGGATTTTTCGTTACAATTATTGTTGATCTCTATTTTACTAGCCAAAATATTTTAGATTATGCTTGGCGTATACCGTTTATTATTGGTGGAATTTTTGGTGTGATTTCAGTCTATTTAAGAAAATTTTTATCTGAAACGCCAATCTTCAAGGAATTAGCTGCACGTAAAGCATTAGAAAAAAGCATTCCTGTTGTTACCGTACTAAAAAAACATAAGACAGCTTGTTTGATAGTCGCTTTGTTAACTTGGTCATTATCAACAGCAATTATGGTTGGTATTTTAATTACTCCTGGCCGTATCGTTGGCGGTATGTATCATTTTGCTAATCTGGATTGGCGTATTGGTGGATGTATTGCTGCCTTAACATTATCAATTGGCTGTGTTATTTCTGGTTGGTTAGATGATAAATTAGGTACAGCAAAAACAGTCGTCATAACTTGGGGTGGATTGGCTGTGGTAAGCATCTATTTCTATAGTTCACTAACGCCAGATATGTCATTAGCTAAACTATATTCGATTTGGGCGATATTTGGCTTATTTATCGGATCAATCGCTATGACACCAATTATAGGAACTAGAACCTTTCCACCAGCCATTCGCTATTCTGGTCTATCATTATCTTACAATTTAGCCTATGCATTGTTTAGTGCAATAACGCCGACTTTAACTATCTACTTATTAAGTCCCGATCATATATTAGGTGAATACAGTTATCTGGGAGCAGGTATTTACATCTCAGCAGTGGCTTTACTTGCTGTTTTAGTTGGTTTTTCATCATTAGCTCAAAAGGGTTGGCAAAATAGATTAGATAATTAATCATTTAACACCATATAAAAACAGGGATAAAGCCCTGTTTTTTTTTAAAAAAAAGATATAATAAATTTTCTATACATTAGCGCATTGTAACAAACTCTTCTGCCGCTGTTGGGTGAATGGCGATGGTGTTATCAAAGTCTTTTTTTGTTGCACCCATTTTTAATGCGACAGCAAAACCTTGTAAAATTTCGTCCATACCATAGCCTATACCATGAATGCCGACTATTTTTTCTTGTTCACCAATACAAACTAATTTCATTTTACACGGTTGGCGATGAGAAGTTACGGCAGTATACATAGCAGTAAACGTAGATTTATAGACCTTCACGTTTTCAGGGCCATATTGTAACATTGCTTGTGGTTCTGTTAACCCAACTGTCCCGATCGGTGGATGGGTAAATACCACCGTTGGAATATTAGTATAATCTAGATGTTCATTTGGTTTATTGTTGAAAAGTCGCTCAGATAAGCGTCGACCAGCAGCAACTGCAACTGGAGTTAATGCCGCAGCTCCAGTATCATCGCCAACAGAATAAATTCCTGCTACATTAGTATTTTGATACTCATCAACAATAATAAACCCATTACTGTCAACTTTAATGCCAGCTGCAGATAAATTCATTTCTTTAGTTGCAGGTTCTCGTCCTATTGCCCAAATTAAACAATCAACAGTATAACTTTTACCATCTTCTAATGTTAACGTTAATGATTCATCAACGTTTTTAGTGACAGAAGATGGAATTGCAAAAGTATGCAAATGCTGACCATCATTAGTTATAACTTCCATTAATGTTTCAACAATTAATGGATCGAAAGCACGTAATGGTGTGCCTTGCCGAACAAATTGATGAGTTTCAGCACCTAGCGAGTGTAAAACACTGGCAATTTCACAAGCTATATAGCCTGCACCAACAACGGCCACTCTTTTTGGTAATGCTTTTAATTCAAAGAATCCATCAGAAGTAATTCCATATTGCGCTCCGGGAATATTGGGTATACTTGGCTTACCACCGACAGCAATAAGAATATGATCGGCACTATAATGCACACCATTGACATCAAGCGTTTTGCTATCAATAAATTTGGCATATCCATGAATAACATCGACATTATTATTGTTTAATACTCGATCATAAGATTGATGAACACGATCAATATAAGCTGTTCGGCTAGCGATTAGTTTATCCCAATCAAAATGATTAATTGTCGTATCAAAACCATAATCAGGGCCATAATGATTAATCGCCTCAGCAATTTGTGCACCATACCACATAATTTTTTTGGGAACACACCCAACATTGACACAAGTTCCGCCTAATAATTTAGCTTCAATAATAGCGCACTTTTTACCGTAAGATGCCGCTCGATTAATTGAAGCAATACCCCCACTACCACCACCGATAGCAATATAGTCATAGTGTTTAGTCATAAAAGAAATCCTTTAAATAAATTAGCATTTGGTAGTTGATAGGTTTGCATAAAGCAGATAATAAAAAAAGTATTAATTATGAAATTTAACGATAGTTAATACCTATTGATTGGTTTTAAAATATACCCAAACCTAAATTATTCGATAATTGACTAATTAGCTACTTAAATAAATAGCTAATTATTATATTATTTATTTCCGTTTAATCTTATCAATGATGTTTGTGGTCGAACAACCATCTTCAAAATTAAGGACTTTAACTACTCCACCTGCTTCTATAACTTCTTTTCCACCAGCGATATCTTCAGGTTTATAGTCACCACCTTTTACTAATACATCAGGTAAAATACTGGCAATCAACCTTTGTGGAGTCTCTTCTTCAAAAGGAACAACCCAGTCAACTGAATCAAGTGCACCTAATACTATCATTCTTTGCATTAATGGATTTATTGGTCGGGATTCCCCTTTTAATTGTTTTACTGAGGTATCACTATTTACTGCTACAATCAAACGGTCACCAAGCTTGCGAGCATTAGCAAGATATGAAACATGCCCAGCGTGTAAAATGTCAAAACAGCCATTAGTCATGACAATTTTTTCACCACGTAATCGTGCTTTACGAATTTCTTCTTTTAATTCATCTTCAGTCATCACCCCAAAACCATCATCTGCGCGAGCCCGAATAGCATTACTTAATTCAACTTGCGAAACAGTTGATGTTCCCAATTTACCGACAACTACACCGGCTGCAGCGTTTGCTAAATAACAGCTTTCTTCAAGTGATTGCCCTGCAGCTAATGAAGCTGCTAAAGTTGCGATTACAGTATCACCCGCACCGGTAACATCAAATACCTCTTTAGCTTGAGTTGGTAGATGGTAAACAGGTTTATCTAATTGTATTAACGTCATGCCTTTTTCACTACGAGTAACAAGCAAGGCTTTAAGATCATATTGCTTAATAAGTTGAGAACCTTTTTCAATGATCTCTTCTTCTGTTTTACATGTTCCAACTACAGCTTCAAATTCAGACATATTTGGTGTCAGTAATGTTACACCACGATAACGCTCAAAATCAGTACCTTTAGGATCAACCAATATTGGTACATTAACTTTTCGTGCTTGTTTTATCATTTCTTGTACAGCAGTTAATGCACCTTTGGCATAATCCGATAGAACCATTACTTTAGAAGTTGTAAGTGCGGTATCAATACGCTCTAAAATAGGAGTATGATCCACATTATTAAAACCTTCCTCAAAATCAATCCTTATTAATTGTTGATTTCTTGATAACACTCTTAATTTAGTAATAGTTGGATGTGTTGAGACAGATACAAAATCGCAATGAACATGTCGATTAGTAAGTTGCTCATCAAGCACCTTAGCAGGTTCATCCATTCCTGTAAGACCAATTAAACGCGCTTTACCTCCGAGGGAGGTAATATTGAGTGCAACATTAGCTGCACCGCCAGGACGTTCTTCAAGAGAATCAATTTTAACAATTGGTACAGGCGCTTCTGGTGATATGCGATTGGTACCGCCATACCAATAGCGATCTAACATAATATCGCCAACAACAAGAACATTTGCCAGATTAAACTCAGGAAGAGATGTTTTCATTTAGTTATCCTTTACTCGTATTCATTGGATCAATTATCAATCTATTATTCATCGTCTATATTTTTATCATCATCTTGTATGATTTTTTTTCTTGGTTGATAAAACCGGGCAAAGAATGTCCCAACTTCAAATAATAAACAGATAGGTACAGCTAATAAAATTTGTGAAAATACGTCTGGTGGTGTAACAAACATAGCTACAGCAAATACTGCTACAATAATATAAGGTCTTTTTTTACGTAGATTTTTAGGGGTTGTTACTCCTGTCCAGCACAGCAATATTATTGCAACAGGGACTTCAAATGCAAAACCAAAGACTATAAATAATGTCATGACAAAATCAAGATATTTAGTTATATCGGTATTTATCGCAACATCAACTGGAGCAGTATGAATAAAGAAGTAAAAAGCGAGAGGAAATACTGCAAAATAAGCAAACGCAATACCAATATAAAAAAGTACCGTACTTGAAATTATCAATGGCATAATTAGACGTTTTTCATGTTGATATAATGCAGGTGCAATAAATCCCCATACTTGATACAAAATATAAGGAATCGAAATAAATATCGAAACAACAGCAGTCAGTTTAATAGGAGTAAAAAATGGTGCCGCAATGTCAGTTGCAATCATGCTACTACCTTTTGGCAATTGACTAATAAGCGGATTAGCAACAATATGGTAAATATCATTCGAGAAATAGAGTAAACACGTTAATACAATTAATATACAGATGATACATCGTAAAAGCCGTGTTCTTAGTTCTACTAGATGACCAATAAGTGGTTGCGTTGCGTCGTCTGTCATAATTTATCTTTGTCTGAATGAATTGTTGTATCTATTTGAGAGGCGGAATCGATCTCTTTTTGTAGTGTTTCGGTTACGCGTTTTAATTCATCAATGGATTCTTGAATTTCCGGTGTTAGAGTATTTAGCCCACTTTGTTCTGCTTTTTTTAAACTATCTTGTAACTCTTGTAATTTAAGCTCTTTATTCAATTCTAACTGAACAGTTGCAGACATGCGGCGGAGTACTTTTATCCAGCTTGCAACAGTTTTAATTGCAATAGGTAGACGCTCTGGCCCTAATACGACCAACCCGATAATTAAGACTAATAGTAGCTGACCAAAGCTAATATCAAACACAAGTTACTCTTTATTGGTGTGGTTATCATCAGATGAGTTAAGACGTTCCACTTTTTGTGAATCATCTGTCTCTTTTTGATCATCGTCGTCATTCATAGCTTTCTTAAAACCTTTAATGGAAGCCCCAAGATCAGAGCCCAATGAACGCAATTTTTTTGTTCCAAATAATAGAACGATAACCGCTACAAATATGAGTAATTTGGGCAAACTTGGCATATGATAAGTCTCCAATAGCTTAAAATAGTAAAATTATACACTTAAATGGTGAGATTCCAAAAAATAACTCGCTTAATGCCCGACAAGTAAAGCAATACATAAAAGACTAAGAATACTAATTGCAAACATTAATCTTTGTTGGTTTCTTTTACTACGTTGAAGTTGTTGATTAATCTGTTTTAACTGAACATGCATCAGCTTAGTCATCCGAGCCTGATCATTCAACTTTTCCGGTAGCTCAACAACAAGGTTTTTCCATTCTGGTAAGGAAGTCCAAACTTGATGTAATAACTTTTTAGCACTGTATTTATCTTCATACCAATTTTCTAAAAATGGTTTAGCCGTTTGCCACAAGTCAAGTTCTGGATAGAGTTGACGCCCTAACCCTTCTATATAAAATAACGTTTTTTCAAGTAAGGTTAATTGAGGTTGAATATCCATCTCAAATTGACGTGCAACTTGAAATAGTGATAATAAAATTTGCGAAAAGGAGAGCTCACCAAGTGGTTTAGCAAATGCAGGTTCGCACACATTGCGCATAGCCATTTCTAATGCGGCAACATCCGTTGTTTCAGGAACCCAACCAGATTTGATATAAATTTGTGCAATTTTTCGATAATCTTGGTTAAAAAATGCAAGAAAATTTTCAGCCAAATAGCGTTGATCATCTTCAGTCAAAATACCTACAATTGCACAATCTATCCCAATGTAACGAGGATTTTGGGGTTCGCTTATATCCACAAAGATATTGCCCGGGTGCATATCTGCATGAAAAAAATTATCCCTAAATACTTGGGTAAAGAAAGCTTGAACACCACGCTCTGCTAATAACTTCATATTGACATTATTTCTTTTTAATTCATCAACATTAGCTATCGGAGTACCGTAAATTCGCTCTTCAACTAAAACATTTTTTCGGCACAAATCTTGGTACACATAGGGAATATAAAGGATCTCACTATTAATGAAATTGTCGCGCAAACGAGCTGTGTTATAGGCTTCTTTCTGAAGATCCAATTCTTTTAGAAGCGTGTTTTCATAATCACTGACAATTTCTACAGCCCGTAACTTTTCACCAAATTTTATCCGTTTAGTAAATTGGTTAGCAATCCAATACATTAAGCGAATGTCAGATTTAATTATAGGTAAAATATTTGGTCGCAAAACTTTGATTACCACTTCAGCTTGGCTACTTTTTAAAGTTGCTGTATGAACTTGTGCGATGGATGCTGATGCTAATGGTTGATCATTAAAATCTGAAAAATAAAAATCTATAGGACACCCTAGAGCAGTTTCAATAATTTGTTTTGCAATTTTTCCATCGAAAGGGGTAACTTGGTCTTGTAATTTGGCTAGAGCATCGACAAGATGTTTTGGCAACACATCGCGTCTTGTTGAAACCATTTGCCCAAATTTTATCCATACCGGGCCTAGCTCTTGTAAGGCTTGACGCAACCTTTCACCAATCTCTTGTTGATTTGATTTAGGTCTAACCCAAAACAAACAAAACAATAATACTCGTAACCACCTTGAGACACGGTGTTTTGGTAATAGCTCTTCTAATCGATAAGCTCGAAATATGGTTAATATTTTATAAAGTCGAAAAAATGTCATTATTTGTTTATCACATTAAAATTTAAAACCAGTATGTAAGGCTACAATACCGCCTGTCATATTGTGATATTTAACATCGACAAACCCAGCATCTTCCATCATTTTTTTCAGTGTTTTTTGATCTGGGTGCATTCTGATAGATTCAGCTAAATATCGATAACTATCTGAATCATTCGCTACGATTTTTCCCATTAATGGCAACATAGTAAATGAGTAAAGATCGTAGGCTTTATTTAAAATTTGGTATTGTGGTTTAGAGAATTCTAGAATCAATAAACGCCCTCCTGGCTTTAAAACTCGCCACATAGATTCTAGCGCTTTTTGCTTATCAGTCACATTTCGTAGACCAAATGAGATAGTGATACAATCAAAATAGTTATCTGCAAATGGTAACTCCTCTGCATTTGCTTGTACATATTCAATATTTTTAAATAAGCCTTTATCTCGTAGTTTATCTCTACCAACCTTAAGCATCGACTCATTGATATCTGCTAATACAACTAAGCCATCATCTCCAACTATTTGTGAGAATTTAGCTGTTAAATCACCTGTACCACCAGCTAGATCAAGGACTTTTTGTCCTTTCCTAACACTACTATACTCAATAGTTATTTTTTTCCAGATTCGGTGAATACCAAATGACATTAGATCGTTCATGATATCGTATTTATCTGCAACAGAATGAAACACCTCTGCTACGCGTTTTACTTTATCTTGTTTTGGAACTTGGGTGTACCCAAAATCAATTTTATCCTGATTTTCATTTGGTTGAGAAGATTGAGACATAAAAATTCACCTATCACAAAAAGTTAGCTTATTTTAACATAAGCTAACCTAAATGTGATGAGCTAAATCAATAACGATTCAACCATTTTAGAAACAATTTCAAAATGCTGTAATGGAGTGGAATTCGCCGGTAATTCGTTTTCATGAATAATTAAATCAAATTGGTAACTACTTTTTAGTCCAATTAAGACTTCATTAGATTTGCCAAAAATTTGCTCGAAGTAGTTAGATAATGTCCCAAAATCGATCGAAGTAAAGAGAAGCTTATTAGCATTTTCTAATGATTTACTCATTCTCTCTACATGTAACATTGCAATTCTTAGATAATCATTTTCACTTAAGTAACGTTTATTTTCTAGAGTGGAAATTTCTCGTTGAATATAATTTATATACCCATTTGAAACATATTGTGTATTATAAATATTAGCTAATTTTACGGGCAATTCATTAAATTTATCATGTCCAATGATGGCGACTTTTTTAACAAAAAAAGGTCTAGCTGCTTGGGCAATGAAAGACCAATTTTGATAAGGATTTTCTCGAATTTTGGTCGCACTGATATTAACGAATTCACGATTAGCATCAATAACAACTACTGGGCAACCAAAATAGCGCTCATGCTCCGTTACATCTTGTGGTTCACTAGTAAATACAACAGATGGTTCAATTTTATTTTCTGATAATATATGTTTAATACTATCACTCCACTCTTTCCAACCATTAGGATAATAGTTAATTCCAGTTTCATCAGAAATATAAATATGAATATTATGTCTATCTTTGAAGGTATCTTTTAACCATGAAAAACGATCACTAACTTGCGGCTGTCTAGGTAAACGACTTTTCTCAAATAGTTGTTTATCGCGAGTTACTTCACAACCAAGCATTACATGTAATTCATCAACTTGCGTTAACGCTTTTTCAATAAGATAAATGTGGCCACTGTGTAATGGATAGAACTTACCAAAAATTAAACCAACTCGATGTTTAGATGACATAATAATTACCAATACATTAAAAAACTCGATACCAATGTACAGAAAAAACAACCATTTTCTAACCAATTGATGCTATTTAATATAATGAGAAGATAAAAGTGTTAACTTCATCAAAATATTCAAAAATAACTAGAGCAATATCAATTAAGATTGATATTTAATAGTAGATAAAACAATCCCTGCTGCAACAGAAATATTTAATGCCGACATATTATCATTACCACTCAAATGCACAACATTATCAGCACAATTAATTAACTTTGTATTAATTTGTTGAAATATAATTAATACAACTTTCTTTTTAAATGCAAGTTGTGATAATTCGGTTGATTTAATGGATTTTGACTGACATGGTAATAAGGCAATTATTTGATAACCATTCTTTTTTAATATATCTATGGATACAATAAAATCATCACTTTTAATTGGTTCAATCGCTTCAATACCACCTTCAGCGACTCGCATTGCTGATCCACTATCAAGCAAATTAGTTTGACGCAAAATGATACCATTAACCCCAAAAAAAGCAGCGCTACGAACTAATCCACCTAAATTATGAGGGTTATTAACATCATCAATCGCAAGAATACAATCACGAACTTTATCATCATGTTCATGTAAATAATCAAGTAAAGAGAGCGGTATCCGTTTTTTAACAATTAAACAGACTCCACCATGATGTAGGTTTTGAGTTATTTTAGTAATTTGTTCTGTTGATACAACGTCATAACCTAATCGTTGTTTGACTAACCAATTAATTAAATCTTTAAACTGGTAAGTCATTTCTTGAGTAATAAATAATTTCACTATAGCAGAGCGTCGATGCTTAAATACAGCTCTACAACTGTTTTCACTATAAACTAAAGTCTCTTCTTTTTTTTGTCGATACTCATCGTAACCAAATGTTGGAGTTTGATCGTTATCTTTAACTTTTTTTTGCCAGGGAGAATCATGTTCATCTGATAAATTTAAGTTTACTTTAGATGACTTTATAGTTTTATTTGATGATTTTACTTTAAATGTTTCAATTCGATCATGTTTTGCTTTTGAATTAGACTGAAGACTATCATTTTTACGCTTACTTCGATGATCATTGCCTTTGTTTTTTACAGATTTCACACTTGATTGACTATTTTTGGCATAAAAAATTGAAGGCCTGCTTTTTTCGATCGTGTCGTTCATAAGATTCCCAATTTAAGACAGTTATCGTGTACGAATAGTTGGAGCAACTTTATCCAATACACCATTTATAAATTTGTGGCTTTCTTCTGCGCCAAAAGTTTTCGCCAGATCAATTGCTTCATTGATAACTACTTTATAAGGGACATCATGTCTTTTCATTAATTCATAAGTTGCAATTCGTAGTACCGCTAATTCAATTTGTCCTAACTCATCAACAGTTCTTTCTGTTAGGTAAGGTGCCATTTTTTCATCTAATTCTGCTGTGTTTTTGGCAACACCATGAAGTAATTCTCTAAAATATTTACTATCAACACCTTTCATATCTTGTTCAGCTATAAAACTGCTCTCAACATCAGCAAGATCATTTTTAGAAATTTGCCAAGAGTAAATGGCTTGAACGGCACACTCTCTTGCTCGACGACGAGGATTAACTAACGCCACTAAATTACCCCTTAATTGTTTTGATAACATTTAACATTTCAAGTGCGGTTAATGCTGCTTCAGCACCTTTATTACCCGCTTTAGTTCCAGCTCGTTCGATCGCCTGCTCAATACTTTCGGTGGTTAAAATTCCAAAACCAACTGGCATTGAATACTCTAAACTAGCATTCAATAAACCTGAACTTGATTCTCCTGCAACGAAATCAAAATGAGCCGTACTGCCACGAATTACCGTACCTAATGCTACAATGGCATCATATTTTTTTGATTGTGCAGCAACTTTTGCTGCTAAAGGAATTTCGTAAGCGCCTGGTACCCAAATAACTGAAATGTTTTTATCTTCAACTTGACCAATACGAGTTAATGCATCTACAGCTCCATTAACTAAACTTTCGTTAATAAATTGGTTAAAACGTGCCACGATAATGGCTACTTTAGCTTTTGGTGCAGCAACTTTACCTTTAACTATTTGCATATTTATTCCTTATCGATAGATTCTAGATGCAATTTTATAATCACTTTTAGTGAAAAATTTATTAGCCAATTATAGCACAGATTAAAGGGTTATCCTATTAGCAAAAATGGGGAATTAACATGTTTATAACAAGCATAAGTAAGTATGATTATTTGAAAGTTAATGTTTGTAAATTTACTGTCTATAAAGTGTAATTTTTACATTTATAAATTATCATTCCTTCAACAAAGATTTATAAATTTTTAATAATTGCATCAAAGTTTTTTCTTACTATAAGAAATTTCATTTTTATTACTTGCAAGCTGTTATTAACGAATTACAATGGTAAGAAAAAAGCTTTCTACAAAAGAGGTAAAATTGATGTACATTAACACTATTCGAGATGAGCTAAATCAAGCAATTGAAGTTTTAGCCAATTTCATTTCAAATGATGAAAATCTTAAACAAATCCAACAGGCGGCCATTTTAATCGCAAACTCATTTAAACAAGGTGGTAAAGTACTTTCATGTGGTAATGGAGGTTCTCATTGTGACGCTATGCATTTTGCTGAAGAGTTAACTGGCCGTTTTCGCGATAATCGACCATCCTATCCTGCCATTGCAATTTCAGATGTAAGTCATATATCCTGTGTTGGTAATGATTATGGTTTCGATTCTATTTTTTCTCGCTATGTAGAAGGTGTTGGTCAAAAAGGTGATGTACTACTAGGTATTTCAACTTCAGGAAACTCAACTAATGTCATTAAAGCGATTGAAGCAGCAAAACAAAAAGGTATGAAAATTATCACTCTTACAGGTAAAGATGGTGGAAAAATGAATGGTTTGGCTGATGTAGACATTCGTGTACCTCATTTTGGTTATGCTGATAGAGTGCAAGAAATCCATATAAAAGTGATTCATATTTTGATTTTACTCATTGAAAAAGAGATGGCTTAATATGTGCGAATTATTGGGTATGAGTGCCAATGTGCCGACTGATATCTGTTTTAGTTTTACCAGTTTAATCAAACGTGGTGGTGATAAAGGTCCACATAAAGATGGCTGGGGAATAACATTTTATGAAGGTAAAGGGTGTCGTACATTCAAAGATCCTGAACCTTGTAGTTTTTCACCTATAGCTAAATTAGTTCAACAATACCCAATAAAATCAACGGCAGTAATTGCTCATATTCGTCAAGCTAATCGAGGAGGGGTGGCCCTAGAAAATACCCATCCTTTTACTCGCGAATTATGGGGAAAAAATTGGACTTTTGCCCACAATGGGCAATTAACTGATTACGAAAAGCTGCATATGGGAATTTTTCAACCAGTTGGATTAACCGACAGTGAATATGCTTTTTGTTACTTAATTAATCAGTTACATAAAAAATATCCCAAACAACCTACCGATAATATTGAACTTTTTGATTATATTCGAGAGTGTGCGATTAAATTAACCGAACTTGGTATTTTTAATATGTTACTTTCAGATGGTGAATATGTATTTGCCTATTGCTCAACTAATCTTCATTGGATCACCCGAAAAGCGCCATTTGGTAAAGCAAAATTAATTGATGAAGATGTTGAAATCGATTTTCAAAAGCATACTACACCAAATGATATTGTCACTATTATTTCAACTATGCCGTTAACCTCAAATGAAACTTGGCATAAATTAAACACTGGTGAAGCAATTTTATTTAAATATGGTGAAATTAATCAATTTTTTTCATCTTGACTAAATTAAAAGGTGGTTCATCCTTAAATAAATATTGTAAATAACCTAACGTTAATAAACCAACTAAAGTTAAAATAATCCACGGCAAATGCGGAAAGCCCATCTTGATTGCAATTTCATAAAGCCAACCGGCACCGGTATAACCAACAAACCCACCTAAAGCAAGCCCTAATCGACTAAATCCCATATAACTACCTTTGGCTTTTGGATTAGTTAACACGGTTGCTAAAGTTTCTCTAGCCGGCTCTGCAATAATTGCACCAAGGTAAAAAAGCGCAATCAAGGATAGCAAAATAGATAATTGGGATGTAAATCCGATTATTATAAAGGCAAACGACATCAAAAGTAATCCAAATTTAAGGCGTTGATCTAATCTAAAATATTTTTCACTAAACCGAGCAATAGGATAAAGCAGAGTTAGTGAGATAGTTGCTTCAATCACGTACATCCATTTCACATAGCTTGAACTTCCTGAAATATTGGTAATAGTTAGAGGTAGCATCAACATGACTTGTACCCCAAGCACATAATAACCAGTTAAAGTAAGCACATAATGAGTAAACTTTTTATCTTTCAAAACCATTTTCATACCATTAATAATTGAAGCTTTACCAATTGCAATATGATAAGAGGGTAAAAAAAACAGATTAAAAATGCCACATAAGAAAAAGATAAAAGCGCCGCACCAACAAACTAATTGGAAATCATAATCTATTAAGATACCACCAATAAGAGCACCAATAACTGCACCTGCATTATCTTGTATCATTAATAAAGATATAAATTTGCCTCGTTCGTGAGGTCTAGTAAATTTTATGGTTAATCCCATTCGAGGTGGATCAAATAACAGTCCACCCAATGCAGACAATAAGCAAGATACGAGTAATAACCAGTGTTCAGTTGCTAAAGCCATTGAAATAAAGCCAATCGACCGCAAAAACATACCTGTTATGATCATAGGTTTTGCACCAAATCGATCAGCTATAGCACCACCAATTAAGCCAAATCCTTGTTGAACAAATTGACGAAATCCTAAAGCAAAACCAACAAATAGTGCACTCCAACCTACTTGGCTAACAAAGTGCGTAGAAACGAGCGGAAATACGACATAAAATCCCAATACAATAAACAGATTATCAAATAATAATATGTATCTACCTGTTTTGCGAACTTGTGAAGGAATTGGCATCTATTTTACTCTTTCATTTAAATAGCCTTGATAATCAGGGATCTCTATCTCCACTTCTTGAGTAAATATTGAGGACTGTATTAATGCGTTAGCTGTTGCTTGATTAGTTGCAACAGGAATGTTCCAAACCGTTGATAAGCGTAACAGTGCTTTTACATCTGGATCATGTGGAACGGCATTTAGAGGATCCCAGAAAAAGATAAGAATATCAATTTTACCTTCTGCGATTAAAGCGCCGATTTGCTGATCGCCCCCCATTGGACCACTAAGCATTGGCGTAATATTTAATCCGGTTTCTTTCTTAATTAATGTACCTGTTGTACCTGTCCCACATAAATTATGATGAGAGAGTTCTTCTCGATTTGTTTTGCACCAATTTAATAATGCTTCTTTCAAATGATCATGTGCAACCAATGCAATGCTTTTCTTTGCAGGTAGCTTTCGAGTAATATAAAGCATCAAATAATCCTAATTCCTTATTATTTTTTGTATTTTTTAACAAACTATCTATTAAAGTGCAAGCAGTATTTGATCCAGAAAGACAAGAAAAAAGGCACCGAAGTGCCTTTATCAAATCAAAAGATAAAATAATTAGAATTGATAAATTAATCCTAATGCAACAGTATCCTTAGCTGTTGCTTTAATTTGAGATTTACTAAATGTACCGTCTTCATATAAAGCACGACGTGCGCCAATATCATTCTTATCTAACAAGTTGATTTTATAATCAACAATGGCTGATAAATTTTTATTGAAATCGTAAGTTAAGCCAACATCAACATATTTAACTAAATCATTACCTTTAAGGCCTGCATCACCACTTCTTGAGAAGCTTGAAGCATCTTGTACTTTATGTTGAATATATGCAACAGAAGGTGTTAAACGGCCAACTTCAAAGTCAATACCATATTGTGCAACTAATTCAAAACCTTTGGTTTTCAAATCATCAGTATTACTTGTACTTGACGCTTTTTCCCAACCATATTTTTGTTTACCTTGAATATAAAGTGCAGCTAAATAAAGATTGTCGTTATTATATTTAGCACCTGCTGACCATGCTTTAGCATCTTTATGTCCACCAGTTTGCGCATAACCTGCACCAATAGATAAACCACTATCAAGCACATCCCAATCAATTACAGAACCCCATGCTTCTGCACTATCATGGTCAGTACGATCATGCTTATTTAGATATTGAGTTGAACTATTATCTCCGTTATCTGCATACTGTACTGCAAAACGTAAACCGTTAACTAATCCAAAAAAGTTTGAATTACGGTAAGTCGCTACAGCTTTTGTTCTAGCCGTTAATGCGTAAATATCATTATTTGAAGCATCACCACCAAATTCAGGTAGAACGTCAGTATAAGAAGTTAAAGTTTTTAATACGCCGTCGTTACGACCGTAGTCAAATGAACCAAAATCACCGAAATTTAAACCAGCATATGCATAACGAGTTTCGTTATCAGCATCTGATCCAGTTTTTGCTTCATATTCCCAACGACCATAGCCACTCAAACTATCTGAAATTTGCGTTTCACCAGACATACCTAAACGAGCTGTCGTTTTGTCACCTTCACCAGTTTGATTATTTCGATCAGTAAGATAATTTAAAGCATAGACTCGACCATAAAAGTCAACTTTATTGCCATCTTTGTTCCACACTTCAATAGAAGCGCTAGCTGTTCCGGCAATTAATAGTGCAGGAATAGCAATTGCTAATAGATTACGTTTCATTTAATTACCCTCTTAGGTATTTTATTATTTAAAAAAGATACAAAAATATTTGTTCTTGGTTTAATAAATAGTTGCTTTCAAATAGCAACTAAATTATTACTGGGATATCTACTATTGAATACTAGATTTTTATTGAAACACTGTAGATTAACAATGTTTATCACATGTAATTCTGCGAATTAGGACTATTTTATGACTTAAAATTAATTTTTTTTAAGCATAAAATGTTTTTTTGTATGGTTTGATATTTAATAGACGAAAAAAAAGGCACCTAAGTGCCTTTTTGAGATATTTAAGGATATTAAGAGATTAGAATTGGTAAATTAAACCAACACCTAACACGTCTTTAGTACCTGGTTTGTATTTATGACGACCATTGCTTTCACGAACTGTATTATCTTCAGCTCCTTGATCGTATTTTTTAAGAAGATTGAATTTATATTCAACGATAGCACTGAAGTTCTTATTAAGGTCATATGTCATACCAACTGAAACATATTTAGCTAAATTACGACCTTCTTTATGGTTATCATCATAATACGCATCTTCAATATTGCTAAGTTTATGTTGAACATAAGCTAAAGATGGAGTTAAACGACCTACTTCTAAATCAATACCATATTGAGCAACTAACTCAACACCTTTGATTTTAGGATCATCATAACGATCACCGCCAGCAACTCTCTCATTCCAAGTATTGAATTTAGTTTGGAAATAGTTTGCTGCTAAATATAGGTTATAGTTATCATATTTGATACCTGTGCTCCAAGTTCTAGCTCTTTTAACCTCACCGCCTTCATAATATTTAGATTTACCTGCAGTTTGTGCATAACCAGCACCAACAGTTAAACCTGTGTCAAAGATACGCCATTGAACATTAGCACCATATGCTTCACGGCTATCACCTTTAAATCCGTCGAAATCACCTCCATCAAGTACTACATTAGACTTTTTACCATCATAGGTTAATGAATTATCACCATTATCTGCATATTGTAATGCAAAGCTGATATCGTCAGTTAAACCGAATAAATTGTTGTTACGGTAAGTTGCAACAGCTTTAGTACGAGCTGATAGCACGTTCCATTCGTTGTTTGCTGCGTCACCACCAAATTGTGGTAATACGTCAGTATATGCAGTGATTGCTTTTAACACACCGTCATTACGACCATAATCGAATGAACCAAAATCACCAAAGTTTAAACCAGCGAATGCATAACGAACTTCGTTATGAGAATCTTTACCTGCTTTAGCTTCATATTCCCAACGACCGTAACCAGTGATGCCGTCAGTGATTTGTGTTTGACCAGACATACCTAAACGAGCTGAAGTATCATCACCTTCACCTGCTTGTCCACGGTCAGTGATGTTGTTAGCAGCTTTTACTCGTCCGTAAAAGTCTACTTTGTTACCATCTTTATTCCATACTTCGATAGAAGCATTTGCACCTGCTGCTACTAAAAGAGCAGGGATAGCGATTGCTAATAGATTACGTTTCATTTCTTACCCTCATGGTTATTTTTCTTAAAAGACACGTCTTTTGGGTTGTGTCAATTTTGTTACAATGATTATTCATCCAAAAATAATGTTTTTAACTAATGTTTATAACTATTATTTTTATCTCAATTTTCACAGTACTGTAAATTATGTATAAAAATTTATTAAAATCAAGTGAACTTTTCCTAAAACTTCGTGTCTAAGCTTAAAATTGCATCCGTTTGATTAATTTTTATACGATTTTTGTATTTTATTTATATTAATTTTTATATCAACTGACAAAAAGTCAGTTGAAAATTTGAGCAAATTTTAGAAATTTGCATTACGCGGTGTTCTTGGGAATGGGATCACATCACGAACATTTTGTACACCAGTGACATACACAATCAATCGTTCAAAACCAAGTCCAAAACCTGAATGTGGTACAGTTCCATAACGACGCAAATCACGATACCACCAGTAGTCTTCTTTTTTAAGACCTAACTCATCCATACGTTTATCTAACATATCTAAGCGTTCTTCACGTTGCGAACCACCAATGATCTCGCCGATTCCTGGCGCTAATACATCCATTGCTGCAACAGTTTTACCATCATCATTCATACGCATATAGAATGCTTTGATATCCTTAGGATAATTTTTAACAACAACAGGCGCTTTGAAATGTTGTTCAGCCAAATACCGTTCATGTTCTGAGGCTAAATCAATTCCCCAACTGACAGGATTTTCAAATTTTGCATCACAGTTTTGTAAAATAGAAATGGCATCGGTGTAATCAACTTGAGCAAAATCAGCATTAATAAAGTTTTCTAAACGATTGATTGCTTCTTTATCAATATGCTGAGCAAAAAACTGCATATCATCAGCGCGTTTCTCTAGTACCGTCTTGAAAACATATTTCAACATATCTTCGGCGAGTTTTGCATTATCGTTAAGATCGGCAAAAGCAACTTCCGGCTCCATCATCCAAAATTCGGCTAAATGGCGAGTAGTATTTGAATTTTCAGCCCTAAATGTTGGACCAAAAGTATAAACTTTAGAAAGTGCACAAGCATAAGTTTCTGCATTGAGTTGACCCGAAACAGTCAAAAAGGCTTCTTTACCAAAAAAATCTTTATCAAAGTCAATTTTACCATTATCTGTTTTAGGTAGATTTAACATATCAAGAGTTGAAACTCGAAACATTTCTCCCGCACCTTCTGTATCTGATGCGGTAATAATTGGTGTTGATAACCAGAAGAATCCACGTTCATCAAAAAATTGGTGAATAGCTTGGGCTAATGTATGTCGTACACGAGTGATTGCTCCAACAATATTGGTTCTAGCTCGTAAATGGGCAACCTCACGAAGATATTCAATTGAGTGACGTTTAGCGGCCATAGGATAAGTTTCAGGATCATCAACAAAACCATAAACTTCAACATTCGTTGCTTGCAACTCATATTTTTGACCTTGACCAGGAGATTCAACTACTTTTCCTGTTACTTTTACTGAACAGCCAGCAGTTAAACGTAAAATATCCTGTTCATAATTTGGTAGTTCTTTTTCTATAACAGCTTGAATAGGATCAAAGCATGAGCCATCATAAACAGCCAGAAATGAAATACCGGCTTTCGAATCACGGCGCGTTCGTACCCAGCCTTGAACAGAAATAGTGCTACCAACAGCAATTTTGCCTTGTAACACGTCAACAATAGGAGCAACTGAATTCATTTTAATTATCCATCTCTATTTTATTATCTATATAGTTAATATTATTAAAAGCAATATAAATTTAAAATGACTAACCATAAAAAATTTTCTTTATGATTAATAATACCGGTTAATGATATATTACTTATTTAATTTTTAGCATTAATAATCTACTTTTATTATTAATGATTGACTTTGAACGTTCTTTTCAATTCGTCAATAAAGGCCAAATCTTTCGAAATCGTTTTACCAGGACTATCTGATAATTTAGCTACAGGTTGATTATTACATTCAGTGAGTTTTAACACAATATTCAAGGATTTGGTATTAAACTCTGTAGACGGAATGTCACAAGCTAAAAAACCGCCTATACCAAAAGATAATTTTACTCTGTTATTGAAGTATTGATAGATTTTAAGCGCTTTATCAAAGTTTAGGCTATCAGAAAAAACCAGTAATTTTGTTTTAGGATCAATTCCTAATTGCTGATAATGACGAATCGCTTTTTCGCCCCACTCTATCGGATCGCCTGAATCATGGCGTAATCCTTGATAATGAGAGGCTAAATAATAATCAAAATCCCGTAAAAATGCATCCATCGTAATACAATCAGTTAATGCAACACCCAAATCATGTGGATACTCATCTAACCAAACTTGTAGTGCCGTTTTCTGGCAGTCTTGTAAATTGGTACTTAAACGCTGATGAGCTTGAAACCATTCATGTGCTTGAGTACCAACCGGTGTCAATCCTAAACGATATGCCAATAAATAATTACTAGTACTATTAAAATTGGTAAAATGGTTTTGCAAATAACTAACAACGGCTTCTTGTACTGCAAAAGAGTAACGTCTTCGTGTGCCAAAATCCATCAAATTAAAACCAGATATATCGATATCATTAGTATCAAATATTGCTAATTTATCTTTAAGTCTTACCAGTGCTTGATCAACACCAATATTAGGAGAACGATCTTTATGAACAATCTCACTAATTACTGCAAGCAATGGTACTTCCCACAAAATCACATCAACCCATTTACCTTCAATTTGAATAACTAGCTGACCATCTTCATTTATAATCGTTAACAATTGACTATTAAAATGCCAATTTTTTAGCCAATTTAAATAATCTGGTTTAAAAAAAGAAATATGCGACAAATAAGCGAACTCATCTTCAGTAAGAGCTAGAGACTCCATTAATTTAACTTGATGAGCAATTTGATCAGCATACTGACCAAGTAAATCATCACTACGACACCGGAACTGTGCATTCACAGTCACATCAGGATAATGATGAAAAACAGCTTGCTGCATATGCAATTTATAAGCATCAGTATCTAATATTGATGTAATTATTGCGGGTAACATGTCTATCTATTATCAGTTCTTTCAAGAAAATTCTGGAGATTATAGCAGAATAATAATTAAGATATAGATTAATTATCTAATAAGATTATTTTTAATACGCTATAATAGCCAATAAAGATATTTTGATAAATTAATCCATATCTATTCCAAAATGATTAATATTGATAATTCACTTACTTTTATCTGATTAATAAATGAAAGTGAAAGTAATTAAGACCTATTTTGATGAATTCAAATACATGATCAGCGCATCACTTTAGAAGGCAAAGAAAAATGAGTACAACTGATATCCAACCAATTGCTAAATTTCGTCATGACTATAAAACACCCGACTTCACGATTACTGATATTGACCTCGATTTTGATTTAGCTGCAGAAACAACTACAGTTATCGCTCATAGTCATGTTATTAATAAAAATCCTCAAGCTAACGATTTAATTTTAGACGGTGAAGAACTTAAATTAGTTTCAATAAATATTGATGAGCAGCCTTGGAGTGATTATCAAATCACAAAAACCGGATTAATCATTAAAAATGTTCCATCTGAATTTACTTTAACCATTGTCAACGAAATCAAACCAATTGATAATACCGCACTTGAAGGACTATATGTTTCAGGTGATGCACTTTGTACACAATGTGAAGCGGAAGGTTTCCGCCATATCACTTACTACCTTGATAGACCAGATGTATTAGCTCGTTTTTCAACTCGAATTACTGCCAATAAAAAACAATATCCATTTCTATTATCTAATGGAAACCGCATTTCACAAGGCGGACTAGCCGACGGTAGACATTGGGTTCAATGGCAAGATCCATTTCCTAAACCAGCCTATTTATTCGCATTAGTAGCTGGTGATTTTGATATATTAAAAGATCACTTTATAACCCGTTCTAATCGAAAAATTGATCTAGAAATTTATGTAGATAAAGGGAATTTAGAGCGTTCTCAATGGGCTATGACTAGTTTAAAAAATGCCATGCGCTGGGATGAAAATCGTTTCGATTTAGAATATGACTTAGATATTTTCATGATTGTGGCTGTTGATTTCTTCAATATGGGCGCAATGGAAAATAAAGGACTAAATATTTTCAATTCTAAATATGTCTTAGCTAAACCTGAAACCGCGACAGATGACGATTACATTGGAATTGAATCCGTAATTGGTCACGAATATTTTCATAACTGGACTGGTAATCGCGTTACTTGTCGAGACTGGTTCCAACTTAGTTTAAAAGAAGGATTAACTGTATTTAGAGATCAAGAATTTACTTCTGACCAAGGACTTAGATCGGTAAAACGTATCAGTGATGTCAAACTACTACGAACCGTACAATTTGCTGAAGATGCCAGTCCTATGTCTCATCCTATTCGCCCTGAACAAGTAATTGAAATGAATAATTTCTATACTGTTACCGTATATGAAAAAGGTGCAGAAGTTATACGTATGATGCATACATTATTAGGTGAAAAAAACTTTCAAGCAGGGATGAAACTCTATTTCAAACGACATGATGGAAGTGCTGCAACCTGTGATGATTTTGTTGCTGCTATGCAAGATGCATCAGGCATTGACTTAACACAATTCAAATTATGGTACAGCCAATCGGGCACCCCAATTTTAACAGTAACTGACAGTTACGATCCTCAAAATCATCAATATACCCTAACTGTTGAGCAACATACGCCAGCAACGCAAGATCAAAGCCAAAAACAAGCATTACATATTCCATTAGATATTGAACTTTATCAACATGATGGCGAAGTGATTAGATTGCAATATCAAAACAAATCTATACATCATGTATTAAATGTAACACAAGCAAAACAACAATTTGTATTTGATAATATTAGTGAAAAACCAATCATATCTTTATTGCGTGATTTCTCAGCACCGGTAAAACTCAATTACGATTACCAAGATGGTGATCTTATATTCTTAATGCAACATGCTAGTAATGCTTTTAGTCGTTACGATGCTGCGCAAATGCTATTAGCAAAATATGTGCGTTTAAATGTCAGTAATTATCAACATAATCTACCTATGACTTTCTCTGAACTTGTTTTGGATGCTTTTAGAGGAATACTATTATCAGACTCTGTTGAGCCTGCACTTATTGCACAAATATTAACATTACCTTCAGAGAATGAATTAGCAAATCTGTTTGATATTATTGATCCGATTGCGATTTATCAAGCACGCCAATTCTTATTAGGTGTGTTTGCTAATGAACTTTATGATGAGTTAACAGCGGTCTATCATCATAATCAAACAGCTCAATATCATATTGAACATTCAGATATCGGCAAACGTATGCTGAAAAACTGCTGTTTGTCATTATTGGCATATGCTAATGATAAACCACAAGTAGATGCCTTAGTCAAAAAACAATATGAACAAGCGAATAATATGACAGATTCATTAGCTGCACTTACCGCAGCGGTAAAAGCACAGCTTGATTGCCGTCATACTTTACTTGTCGATTTTGATAACAAATGGCATCAAGATGGTTTAGTTATGGATAAATGGTTAGCCTTGAATGCAACAAGCCCTGAGCAAAATGTATTATCAACAGTAAAAAAACTGCTCAATCATCGATCTTTTTCACTAAATAATCCAAATAGAATAAGAAGCCTAATTGGTGCTTTTGTAAATAATAATCCTGTCGCTTTCCATGCAGAAGACGGTAGTGGTTATCATTTCTTAGTAGAAATATTAACAGAGTTAAACCAAAAAAATCCACAAGTAGCATCACGACTCATTGATCCACTTATCCGTCTAAAACATTATAATAAAGACCGTCAGAAAAAAATGACAGCCGCTTTAGAAAGTTTATTGAAGTTGAATAATTTATCTAAAGATCTTTACGAAAAAATTAGCAAGGCTCTTTCAGCATAGATGAGTATTAATACCCCATCACTAAATCTGGTGATAGGGTATTATATCTTTCAAGGCAAATTAAATAAGACCTAAAATTTTGCGTGCATCATCGGGCGTTGCTACTTCTTTATTAGCCTCTTTTACAAGACGAACTGCCCTTTCCACCAATTCTCTATTAGATTTAGCTAATCTATCTTTTGCATAGTAGATATTATCCTCTAACCCAACCCGAATATGCCCACCCATAGCAATAGCCGTAAGCATAATTGGTATGTGACCTTGTCCTATCCCTAATGCAGACCAAGTTGAACCTACAGGCAATTGACTCTTTAAATACACTAAATTTTCAACAGTTGCTGTCGATCCTCCCGGTGCCCCAAGAACAAATTGGTAATGAGTTGGTGCTTGCAATACACCTTTCTTTAGATAGTACTCTGAATTATAAATCATGCCTGCATCAAAAATTTCTATCTCTGGTTTGACATGATTTTCTAACATCACTTTACCAAGTTTTTCAAGAAATTGGGGATGGTTAACAAATAATGTTGAGTGTCCCCAATTCATTGTTCCACAGTCATATGAAGCCATTTCTGGTTTCAACTCAATAAGATGTGCCATTCGAGTTTCATCGGTAGCGTTGAGATCGCCAGAAGTAGTCAGATTTAATACAATATCGCATTTTGCACGAATCAATTCTACAGTTTTTTTGAACCGGGCTTTATCCATAGTACCTTGTTCGTTGCCATCACGCATATGCAAATGAGCAATTGACGCACCCGCCAGCCAACAATCATAGACATCATTAGCGATCTCCTCTGGTGTCATAGGTATCGCAGGATTATGCTTTTTAGTCGGGAATGCACCCGTAGTTGCAACAGTAATAATCGTTTTATTTTTCATGATAAACTCCTTTTTATCCTTTATCTTTATTATGTGTACTTGGTAAAAATAACATCATGACTGCAGCAAGAAAAAAGAATATTGAGCAAATACCAATGCCAATAGCTAAACCAAATTTTGCTGACACCATACCCAAAACTACAGGAGAAAAAGCAGATAATCCTCGACCAACATTAAAACAAAATCCAGCACCTAGCGTTCTAACTCTTGTTGGATATAGCTCGCCAAAATATGAGCCAAATAAACCAGCAAATGAGATAAAAAATGCGTATACAGGACCAAGCCATAATAGGGCAGAAGTATTTTCTGTCATGACATAGATGGGTAATGTAATCGTTGTTCCTAAAAAGGATAATATAATGGCATTTTTGCGACCGATCATATCGGCTAAATACCCAAATAAATTATAACCAACAAACATACCGATATTTAAAATGAGGAAAAATAATGACATGGTTTCCATATCTAATCCCCTTTCTTTCATTAAAAATGTTGGAATCCAAGTTGTCGATCCCCAATAAGCAACAAGTGCAAAAGTTGCTGATAAAGTTGCAAAAAAAGTGATTTTAACCAGTTCTGGTGAAAATATTTCTTTTACAGAAACATTAACAGGCTCACCTTGTTGTTGACGTGCAACTTTCTGTTGTTTCCATGTTTCAGATTCAGGAACAAAAAAATAGATGTATAAGGCTGCGAGAATTGAACCAGCTCCAGCAATAAATAGTCCTCTCCAACCATAAACAGGAATTACTATAGTGGCTAAAAAGGCAGATATACCAGCTCCAGCTGGGAATGAACTCAGTACAAAAGCGGCTGCCCGCCCTCTTTGTCTAACGGGCCAGGTTTCAGCGATATAAGCAGCAATAATACCCCATACTCCACCTAATCCTAGGCCAGCAAGAAAACGTAAGATTAGCACTACATACCAATTAGGACTCAGTGAAATAGCTGCAGTCAAAATACCAAACAGTACCAAGCTCCATAACAAAGCCTTGCGTCGGCCATAGTTATCAGAATACCAACCAACTACAACGCTACTAATCCCAACCCCGACAAGTGTTGCTGTACCTAATAAACCTCCTTGCGCCATACTCATATCAAGATCTTTCATGATGAACGGAAGAGAAACAGCTAATAAAGTAATATCCATCGCATCAAACATGTAGCTAAAAAAACCGCCCGTGAGCACATGCCATTTATTAATAATTTGATTTTTCATTTTATCACCTGCTAATTAAGGAAAAATTGCAACTGTACGAGTCCAACCTGCGCTCGCTTTATGAACTTTGATCGGAAAACAGGCAACTTTAAAACCCGTGGGCGGTAACTTATCCAAGTTAGTCAGTTTTTCCAGGTGATAATACTCTTTCTCAATCCCAGCAAAATGTCCTTCCCAAATAATTGATGAGTCTCTGGTTTCTTTAAACTCCTTTGCAACTAAAGAAAGTGGTCTATCCCAACTCCATGCGTCAGTTCCAACAACTTTGATACCTTGATTTAAAAGGTACAGAGTTGCCTCTTTACCCATTCCACAACCTTTAATTAAATACTCTTTACTTCCCCAATATTTTTGGGCACCAGAACAAACTAAGACTATATCTAACGGCTTTAATTGATAATTAATGCGATTTAATTCATCCTTAATATCGTCTGCGGTGACTAGATATCCATCAGGTTTATTTGAAAAATCGAGTACCACACCATCAGAAAAACACCATTCCAGTGGCATATTGTCAATTGTTGTGGCGACTTCCCCATTATTCATTGTTGGATGGTAATGCCAAGGTGCATCAAGATGAGTGCCACTATGTGTTGTTAATTTGACATACTCAATTGACCATCCTAGACCATTTGGTAAGTCATCATTAGTCGCTTCAGGAAAGAAAGTTTTAATATGTTCAGATCCTTTTGTGTGATCCCAATAATCAATTTCTGTTGGCATTGATGGTGGATCGCATGGCGTGTTGTGTTCAACACAAACACTCAAATCAACTATTTTCATTCATTTCTCCTTTTATTAGTTGAATTTCATCAATCTGACAATATTATTAATTGAACGATCAATCAATTATCAACTTATAAATATGAGATCTTAATCACAATTTATTGAACGAACGTTCAATAAATTGTTTGTCTGAATAATTTGAGTTATTTCCGATTTTTTAAGAGGTTAAAGGATGGAGAAAAGCTGTGAGGTTCAGTTGATAGTACACCTTTTAATCCAATGGAAATATAATTAAATAGGTACTGACAACTTTCATCAGGTTTGTTAATAGAGCACATTCCACCTGATAAAAAATTAATTCTATCTACTTCGGCAAAAATATTACACATAGAACCGACTAAAAAATCAAATCCCCATTGAATTTGCTTTTCACTTGCATTAGGACTGTTACTACGCATAGCATCTAAAAAATAATTAGCACTAGGATCAAATTCCTGTTGCAGTATAGATAAAGAAAGTTCTGAACCAGAAGAGAGTAACCTTGCAACGATAATGGCATATTCACGCCAACCAGCCCCACCATACAAAGTATTAAAAAGATAAGGCGCCAAAAAAGCTTCAACTATTGATTCTAAGTTAATGGGTTTACCTGCATTTTTTTTATGGAAGTGGTTTAATAAGAAAAGGCGATCTTGACTTAATTTACCAATTCTCCGACGTATAATTGCACGATATAGCTCTTCTTTTGAGCCAAAATGATAATGAACAAGCGCCAATTTTACACCTGCTAACGAGGTGATATCTCTAATCGAAACCTCATTGTAGCTATATTCCGCAAACAACTGCTCTGCAGCATTTAATAGCTTATCAGCTGTGGTTATTTCTGATTGATTTTTCATGACTAACTCTTATTTAGATATTATTTTTTCATTCTACTAAAATTTATCTAAAATATATAGGTGTGTCAGTAGGTGCCATTTTTAAGATGGCATTAGACATAACGAAAATGTCATGGCAAATGATGACATTCTCGCTATAAATATAGAAATGATACTAAATGTTTACTGTTAAATCCGCTTCTGTAGAAGCCAAAATCTCATCTAAAGAGTATATAGGATTTATTTCAGTTAAAACAAGTCCTTGCTCGGTCACTTCTATAACGCCCATCTCAGTAATGATCATATCAACAGCATTAACAGCAGTTAATGGTAGAGAACACTCTCTTAGGATTTTAACCGCACCTTTCGAGGTATGTTCCATCGCGACAATAACTTTTTTAGCACCAGTAACAAGATCCATTGCTCCGCCCATACCAGGCACCATTTTACCTGGGATCATATAGTTAGCTATATTGCCTTTCTGATCAACTTGTAATGCCCCAAGAACAGATACATCAACATGACCACCACGTATAATACCAAACGAGGTAGCACTATCAAAAAAACACCCTCCAGGTAAAATAGTGACAGGTTGTCCGCCTGCATTGACTATCGAGTCATCAATTTGATTTTCATCAGGCGTTGGGCCAAGCCCAATAAAACCATTTTCTGATTGCAAAATAATATGTACATTATCTGGTAAAAAATTGGCAACTCTAGTTGGTAATCCAATACCTAAATTTACTACATTGCCATCTTTAAACTCAAGTGCAACTCTCTTAGCGATATAGTTCTGGATTTGCTCTTTATCCATCATTAGCAATTTCTCCCATCAATAATATAATCAACAAACACACTTGGTGTCATAATATGATGCGGATCTAATTCACCAACTTCGACTAGCTCTTCAACTTCAACTACAGTAATATCCGCGGCAGATGCCATAATATTATTAAAATTATTCATTGAACCTTTATAAATTAAGTTACCTGATTTATCTGCTTTTGATGCAAAAAGTAATGCAACATCTGCTTTCAATGGTAACTCAAGTAAATAATCTTTGTTATCAACTTTAATTTTTGTTTTTCCTTCTTCTACCAACGTGCCAAGCCCAGTCGGTGTCAAAAAACCACCTAAGCCATAACCAGCACAGCGAATCCGCTCAACCAAGGTACCTTGCGGAACAAGTTCAACAATTGTCTCACCGGCACTCATTTGACGTCCTGTTTCTTTGTTTAAACCAACATGAGAAGCGATGATTTTCTTAAATTGTTTCTTCATGACCATTTTTCCAACACCTTTTGTTGGTAACCCAGTATCATTACAAATTAGTGTTAAATTTCTAACATCTTTAGCACATAAATAATCAACAAGTTTTTCTGGTGTGCCATTAGCCATAAATCCACCAACCATGATAACGGAACCATCTTGAATATCTTTTAATGCATCTTCAATACTATTCATTACTTTGTTCATATTAATACCCTAGGATTTACCGACAACCATTGCTAAACCTTGACCACCACCCACACAAAGCGTTGCCAATCCATTTTTTGCATCTCGTCGCTGCATTTCATGAATAAGTGAAACTAAAATTCTCGCTCCTGAAGCCCCGATTGGATGACCTAGTGCAATCGCACCCCCATTAACATTGATTTTACTGGTATCAAGATCTAATCCTTTAATTACACTAATTGCTTGAGCTGCAAAAGCTTCATTTGCTTCAATAAGATCAATATCTTCTACAGATAAGCCAATTTTATTTAACGCTTTTTGTGTCGCAGGTACCGGCCCATATCCCATTAATTGTGGGTCAACACCAGCGCTGGCCCAAGATCGAATGGTAACCAAGGGTTTTAATCCCAACTCAACTGCCTTTTCTTTACTCATTAAAACTAAAGCTGCTGCCCCGTCATTAATTCCTGATGCATTACCCGCCGTTACAACTCCATCTTTTTTAAATGCTGGTCGCAATTTATTTAAAGACTCAAATGTTGAACCATGTCTTGGATACTCATCTTGATTAACAACCTCAATTCCCTTTTTATTCTTTATCTCTACAGGAATGATCTCTTCATCAAATTTACCTGATTTTTGAGCCTGTTCCGCTTTTAATTGGCTTTGTAATGCAAATTCATCCAGCTCATTTCTAGTTAATTGGTATTTTTCAGCTAGATTTTCTGCGGTAATTCCCATATGAACATGAGAAAAAGCATCGGTTAAACCATCGTAAACAAGTGAGTCAATCAATTTTGAATCTCCCATTCTCATGCCAAATCGCATACCAAAAGAGACATAACCAGCATTACTCATACTTTCCGTACCGCCTGCAATGACGATTTCAGCATCTCCACACATAATGGCTTGACTTGCTAAAATGATAGATTTAAGACCCGAGCCACATACTTTACTTACATTAAAAGAAGGGACTTCATTGGGAATATTTGCTGCTATTGCTACTTGCCGCGCAACATTTTGACCTAAGCCAGCGCATAACACATTACCCAAAATAACTTCATCGACATTACATGGATCCAAATTTATCTTTTTAAGTGCTCCTGTCACTGCCCTTGCGCCTAGTTCAACTGCAGAGACATTTTTAAACACGCCACCTAAAGCACCAATAGGTGTTCTAACGGCCGAGACAATAACGACTTCCTTCATTCTGCATACCTCCATTTTTAAAATATGAATGAAAGGTTAGAGCATCTTTTTTTTGAAGTCTAAGTCTTGTTTTTAATAATATCTATAAGTTAAACTTATAGATATTTTATTAAAAAAAAAAAATGGTTCGATTCAGCTTATGGATATTCGACAATTGAAATATTTTATTGAAGTCGTTAAATCTAATTTTAATCTCTCTTTAGCATCTCAACGACTCTATATTTCACAATCAGCATTAAGTCAATTTATTAAATCATTTGAGGATGCTGAAAATGTTGAACTTTTTGAACGTTACAAAGGGCGATTACAAAAACTTACCCCTGCAGGCGAAATATTTTACGACAATGCAAATAAAATTCTAAATCAATACAATGGTATGCTAAGTGAAATTCGAGAAGGATCAACACAACTTAAAGGGACGATAAAGATTGGAATTCCCCCCTTAATTTTAGGTGTAGTTTTTGCAGATTTAATTGCTCAGTTGATCATTAATAATCCGAGCGTCAAATTTGAAATAATAGAAAAAGGCGCTTATGAACTCAGTAAAATGTTTTTAGTAGATGAGCTGGACTTTGCGATATTACTTCAACCAACAAACATAGATCCCAATATTATAGATGAGCACTTGTTACAAAAAGATGAGCTAAGTGCTTTTATGAATGTTAATCATTCACTATCGGTTAAGGAAAAAATTGATTGGGGCGATCTTAACAATAAATTATTAGCCACATTAGATCCCTCTTTTATTATTCAGCATCAGTTACAAAAAAAATTTGATAAGTATGGTATTACCCCTAAAAAAACCACAATGTCTTCGTCGTGGGATTTTTTGATGTTAATTATTAAAAACTCGGAATTTATTACCGTTCTACCTTCACCTGTATCTAATATCTATTTTGATAAAAATATCATTCAAAAACCGTTTAAAGATCCCATATCTTGGAATGTTCTACTCTGCCGTAGAAAAAAAGAACGTTATACAAAGCTTCAACTTTTTGTTTTTGAATATATTATTGATTATTTTAATGCGCCTAAAAAAGGGTAATATCTGCAATAAACTAAATTAAAAAATAAATATGCACGGCAGTTACAACCAATAAAACCTTACTGAATAAAGTAATATTGTAAAATTTTAATGATGAAACACTTGTGTGTCTCTATAATGTATTGTTAATAACCTAACTAAGCTTTGAATATAATGACAATAAAAGAAATAACACCAATAGATCTCGCTCAAAGAATAAAACAGCATGACAAACTATTTCTACTTGATGTACGCGAACCTAATGAAGTAGAAATTTGTGCAATAGCGGGAGCAATACATATTCCTATGAATCTCATACCACTTTATTTAGATAAAATCCCAGATGAAATTGATATTATTATTTATTGCCATCATGGTGTAAGGAGTCTTAACGTTGCAAATTATTTGGTTGAAAATGGATTTGATTGTGATTTTCTCTACAATTTAACTGGTGGCATTGACGCTTGGGCTCGAACTGTTGATACCAGTATGCCTAAATATTAAAAAGCCCGTATTTAAACGGGCTAAATGATCACTATTCTTGAGGCATGACCCAATAACCATTTTGATTATGTGTTTGCATGTAATCTTTAAATTGCTGTGATTGATAAATACGCTTTATATCTTTTGCCCATTGACTATTTTCATTACCTTCATTAACTACAACCATAATTTCTAAATCAGGAATAATTGTTTCAGACAAAAGTGCTTTTTTCGAGTCAATATTAGCGGAATAAACGATACTGCCTGGAATGACGGCGAAATCTAACTCATTTAAAACTCTTGGAATATTGGCTGAATCCATTTCAACAATATCAACACCCGCAATATTTTCGGCAATATCATTTTTGCCGACAATAATTGGATTACTATTTGGTTTTAACTTAATCCAACCAGCTTTTTCCAACAAGTTGTAAGAACGTGCTGCATTTGATGCATCTTGAGGAATTCCAATTTTAGCACCCGGAAAAACATTTTTTATCGACGTATACTTATTCGAAAATATTGCAGCTGGAACCGAAGGTACATGCACCACTGGTTTTAAATGAGCTTTGCGTTGACTATTAAACACATCCATATATGCAGTATGTTGAGCTACCGTTAAATCAATACTGCCTTCACTTAATGCCACATCTGATTCTAATAAATGTGGAAAATTAACTAACTTAACTTTATAGCCTTCTGATTCAAGTATTGGTTTAACCGCATCATTAAACAGATCATTGTACGGTCCTGGTGAAACGCCCATACTGATCTCTTTTTTTGTTTGATTATCGGTTTTCGATGATGAGTTATCACATGCTGTAATTAAAAAAAGAGAACTAAATAAAGCTAACACCACAACATTATTAACTAATTTTTGCTTGATGAACCTCATTTTCATTTGAACTATCCTCAGTGAAATGTAAATTTTAAAACTACTCTAACACATAAAAAATAATTCATTTATTCCATGTAATTCTATCTTATAACTTTTTGGAATAAGTTATAAAAAACGATTATTAGAGCCAAAATATCAGCTGTGCTACTGTAAAAATATCAATATTTTTATCAATTGGACTTACCATGACAAAAGCTATTGCACCCATTATCGAGCAGCTTTTTCTCGACTTACATCAAAATCCAGAGCTTTCAAATCAGGAGTTTGAAACAACCAAAAAATTAAGGTATTACTTAGAAAAAGCGAATATTCGCATATTAGAGCTAGGCGCAAAAACTGGTGTTATTGCTGAAATTGGTTCAGGCTCACCAGTCTTAGCCTTAAGAGCCGATATTGACGCCCTACCCATTTTTGAACAATCAGATTGCCAATACCGTTCAATCCAAAAAGGAGTAATGCATGCTTGCGGTCATGATCTGCATACTTCTGTTTTAATGGGAGCAGCTTACTTATTGAAAGCCAATGAACGACATTTAAAAGGAACGGTTCGATTACTTTTTCAACCCGCTGAAGAAAATTTTAGTGGAGCATTACATTTTATAGAAATTGGTGCACTTAATGGCGTTGATGTTATTTTAGGAATGCACAATAATCCTAATTTAACCATTAACCAAATGGCTTCTCGAGCAGGCCCCTTTTCAGCAAACGTTGACCGAATTGAAATCACAATAAAAGGGGTTGGAGCCCATGCGGCAAGACCTGAGTCAGGAATTGATCCAATTGTTATTGGTTCACAAATTATTAGTGCTATCCAAACAATATCAAGTCGTACAATAAGTGGGCTTGATGCTGTGGTTGTCAGCATTACAAAATTCTTAGGAGGGAACACATGGAATGTCATTCCTGAAATTGTTGAGATGGAAGGCACTGTAAGAACGCTAACTCCTGATATAAGGTTAAAAGTCAAACAACAATTAAAAAGCATTGTTGAAAATATTGCACTTAGCATGGGAGCCAAAGCAGAGTTGAGATGGTTTGATGGCCCGCCATCAATCATAAATGTTGCTAAGTGGGTCGATTTTTGTCAAAAGATTGCCAAACAACAAGGTTATGACGTTGTTGATTTTCAACCGCAACTTGGTGGTGAAGATTTTGCCCACTATTTGCATCATGTACCTGGCGCATTTATCAATCTTGGTTCACAAAGCCCTTACGCCCTACATCATCCAAAATTTTTAGTTAATACTGACATGATAATGCCAGCAGCCAACTATTTAGCCAATCTCGCTAAGCAAGGATTAATTGAAGTAGCACAACATTGATAGGTATCACATAATGATAAAATTTGAAAATGTATCGAAACAATACGAACGAAATGGAGTTACCACCCAAGCATTACAAAACATTAACTTAACTATCCAAAAAGGCGATATCTACGGCATTATTGGTTATAGTGGTGCAGGAAAAAGTACGCTAGTTCGTCTGATAAACTTTCTTGAAAAACCAACTCAAGGCAATGTTGTTATTCAAAACCAATCATTGAATCAGTTATCAAACTCTCAATTACGCCAAGTTCGCCGTAAAATAGGCATGATTTTTCAACATTTCAATTTACTTGAATCCAAAACCGTATATGAAAATGTTGCGATCCCTCTAGTCCTCATCAAAAAAGATAAACAAACAATTAAACAGAAAGTTCATGAACTGCTCGAATTTGTTGGATTAAGCGATAAAGCTAATAGCTATCCTAAAGAGCTATCAGGTGGACAAAAACAACGTATTGGAATTGCTCGGGCCTTGGCGAACGATCCCGATATTTTACTTTGTGATGAAGCCACATCGGCACTCGATCCACAAACTACTCAAGCTATTTTGGAATTAATAAAAAAAATTAATGATAAATATAAAATAACTGTCGTTCTAATTACCCATGAAATGCATGTAATACAGCAAATATGTCACAAAGTAGCAGTTATGGAAAAAGGTAAAATTATCGAACATGGCAATGTACTTGATGTCTTTGGTCATCCAACGCATAAAACCACACAAAAATTTGTTAGTTCAGTTATTAATGACCAAATCCCTGAAGGTGTTGTTGAAAATCTGTTAAAAATTGAGGGTGATAAACATAATATTAAGTTGTTTAAGCTTGAATTTTTAGGTCGTTCGGCCTCAGAGCCAGTTATGAATGCATTGATCTTACAGCAGAAAGTAGTAGTGAATATTTTATTTGCCCATATGTCTGAAATCGAAAAAACGGTATTAGGCAGTATGTTTGTTCAATTAAAAGGAAGTGATAATAATATCGAACAATCAGTGCAATTTCTTCGCGAAAATGGGGTTAACGTTACAGAAATCAAACATTGGGAGAACAACTAATGGAAATAGTCAACGATTTTATCAATTATATAAATACTAATTTTCTAACCAGAGTAACCGTTGAGCAATATGCACAAGCATCATTAGACACATTATATATGGTTGTTTTTTCATTAATATTAGGCGCATTAATCGGCGTTCCATTAGCGATCTGCTTAGTCACCACCCGACCATCTGGTTTACTCGAAAATAAACGGGTTTATCAGATTATTAACCCAATTATTAATTTTGTTCGCTCATTACCTTTTATTATTTTACTCTTTTCACTTCATTCATTTACTTACTTTATAGTTCGCACATCAATCGGTACGACAGCTGCAATTGTGCCCTTAACTTTTTATGTTGCTCCTTATATTGCTCGGCTTGTTGAAAACTCATTATTAGAGGTAAAAAATGGTATTATTGAAGCAGCTGAATCGATGGGCGCAACGCCAGTACAAATTATTTGGCACTTTATGCTACCTGAAGCATTTAGTTCATTGATTTTAACTTTCACTACCGCCACAATTGGTTTGATTGGGGCAACAGCAATGGCAGGGGCTATTGGCGCAGGTGGGATTGGAGATGTCGCCTATTCGCAAGGTTATCAACGTTTTGATGATACCGTCATTTATATCTGTGTTGTGATCTTAGTTATTGCAATACAAATTGTACAAAGCATTGGTAATTATTTGGCACGCAAGGCAAGACACGAATGATCCCAAGTAATTAAACCCTATTGCAACACTTTATACTGGCGTTTATTTCAAAACGCCACTATTTACCACAAAAAATCAATAAATATAATTCAATATTCTCATATAGTTAAAATATTAAAAAAGTTTTAGCATAAAATGACGAACAAATAAATTCAGCATATTTTATGATTACCATCACTAAATCAGCTACTTGGTTAATACATTTGTTTATTTGTGATAATCAAGTAAAATAACCGACATTTAATTATGGTAGTGTAGGAACTCATTGTGACCAACACATTACAACAAAATCTGGTCGAAATACACGATATGTCATTTTATCGTGGGACTCGTCCAATTTATAAAAATATGAACTTGACGGTTCCCAAAGGCAAAGTTACCGCAATTATGGGGCCATCGGGAATAGGTAAAACTACACTATTAAGACTGATTGGCGGGCAACTTAAGCCACAATCAGGTCAAATTCTATTTGATGGTGAAGATATACCTAGTATGACTCGTTCAAGGTTATATGAAGTCCGTAAAAGAATGAGTATGTTATTCCAATCTGGGGCTCTATTTACTGATTTATCAGTATTTGATAATGTTGCTTATCCATTAAGAGAACATTTTAATTTACCAAAACCTATTTTACATAATTTGGTATTAATGAAATTACAATCAGTAGGACTTCGTGGTGCAGCTAATATGATGCCTTCAGAACTATCTGGTGGAATGGCACGGCGGGCAGCATTAGCCAGAGCAATAGCACTCGATCCTGATTTAATCATGTTTGATGAACCTTTTGCTGGGCAAGATCCTATATCCATGGGCGTAATTGTCAAACTTATATCTGAAATTAACCAATCACTTGGATTAACCTGTATTGTTGTTAGTCATGATGTTAGTGAAGTATTAAGTATTGCTGATTATGCTTATATTGTTGCTGAACAACATATTATTGCTGGCGGTACATCTGAAGAATTACGAAATAATGATGATTTACGAGTAAAACAATTCCTTGAAGGATTAGCCGATGGCCCAGTACCATTTCATTATCCTGCGGATGATTACAAATTAGACCTAAGTAGAGGTGCAAACTAATGTTAAACTTAATTGCAAAACTTGGGCGATCAATAATCAATATTATCGCGATGCTAGGTCGCTCAGGCGTAATGCTATTTGGTGCACTTATCGGTAAACCTCAATTTGGCAAACAATTCCCATTACTTGTTAAACAATTTTACTTTGTCGGTGTACAATCGCTATCAATTATTATTGTATCAGGTCTTTTCATAGGAATGGTACTAGCACTACAAGGTTACTTTATTTTAACCACCTTTGGTGCTGAAGCCAGTTTAGGAATGCTAGTCGCACTTGCGCTGTTGAGAGAACTTGGACCTGTAGTTGCAGGATTACTATTTGCAGGCCGTGCCGGCTCAGCGTTAACCGCTGAAATTGGTCTAATGAAGGCCACCGAACAATTATCAAGCATGGAAATGATGGCGATCGACCCATTAAGACGAATTATCGCGCCAAGATTTTGGGCTGGATTTTTTTGTATGCCGTTTCTAACAGCAATTTTTGTCGCTGTTGGCATTTTAGGTGGTGTATTAGTAGGTGTTGATTGGAAAGGTATTGATGCAGGATTTTTTTGGTCATCCATTCAAAGTAATGTCGATTGGTGGCACGATTTAGGCAATTGTTTTATTAAAAGCTTTGCATTTGCAATCGCTAGTACTTGGATTGCTCTATTTAATGGCTATGATTGTGTGCCAACATCAGAAGGAATCAGTCGGGCAACAACGAACACCGTTGTCTATTCATCATTAGTTATTTTGGGGTTAGATTTTATTTTAACCGCATTAATGTTTAGTAATTGAGGTCATTAAACATGAGTCGTAAAGTTGAAATTACAGTAGGGTTATTTATGGTGCTGGTTATCTGCTCAGTGCTATTTTTATGTTTTAGGGTTACCGATCCAACGTCTTTCGCTCGTCATAACTCCTACCGTGTTTATGCTGTATTTGATAACATTGGTGGATTAAAAGTAAGATCACCAATTAAAATTGGCGGTGTAGTGATTGGTCGTGTAAGTAATATTAGTCTTAAATCAGAAAAAGGTGCAACGTATAAACCTTATGTCACTATGGATTTAGATGCTCAATACAATAGAATTCCAAGTTCTAGCTCACTTTCAATCAAAACTTCTGGCCTATTAGGTGAACAATTTATTGATATCAATTTTGGATTAGATCAAAGCATTGAACATGAACTTGATTCATTAGATTCTGATACCACTACAACAACGAGTAATAGTAATAATAAACCAGCTTATCTTATAGATGGTTATGTCATTAACAATACAAAACCAGCCATGGTGATCGAAGACTTGATTGGACAATTTTTATATAGCACTGGCGGATCATCAGATAAAAAACAAGATACCAATGATAGTAAGGAGTAACTATGTTAACCAAATTTAAACAAGCCCTTTTTTTAGTACTTGCATTAGTAATAAGTTCTTCAGCATTTGCAAACGATCCTTATAACGATATGCAAGTTGCTGCTGACAAAATATTTAGTACGATGAAAGCTCAATCAGCATCAATTAAGTCAAATCCAAATAAACTTAAAGATATTGTAAGAGCGGATTTATTGCCTTATGTCCAAGTTAAATATGCAGGCGCATTAATTTTAGGTGATGCTTATAAATCAGCAACTGACGCACAACGAACAGCTTATTTCAAAGCTTTTGAAAACTATTTAGTTCAAGCTTTTGCTCAAGCACTTTCTATGTACAACGGTCAAACTTACCAAGTTGAAGCACCAAAAGATTTAACTAACAAATCACTTATTTCAATTCGCGTGCTTTTAAATCAGCCAGATAAAAATCAACAACCTATTCGTATCGATTTCCAATGGCGAAAAAATACAGTAACAGGTGAATGGAAAGCTTATGACTTAACAGCTGAAGGAGTAAGCATGGTTACAACTAAACAAAACGAATGGGCAGCTATTCTTCGCCAAAATGGAATAGATGCATTAACCAAACAATTAAATGATCTATCCAATCGCAAAATTGATCCAAACGCTAAACAAAAAGGTTAGTTCATTATGTCGCGAATCCAAGCAGAAAAACAACAAAATGCACTTAATTTAATCGGTGAACTTGATTTTCACTCTTTAAATGATTTATGGATTGCTCAAGATACACTATTAAGCAATGTAAGCCATATTGATGTATCTAAAGTAACACGGGTTGACTCTTCTGGACTCGCGACGCTTGTCTATTTTTGTAATCAATATAATGTAAAATTGACTGGGATCAGCCCACAATTACAAACACTAATTGAGCTTTATGATTTGCAAACAGTGATTAATCATTAAAAATGATGCAATTTGAGAGCTCAAAAACCCCGTTCCTCAACTTTTTTTATAAAATAGTTAATACTGAGTTTAAATAATGGATAAACAAGAAATTATAGCTAAATTAAAAAATTCACTTAACCTCGACGATGTGCATGTAATGACAAACGACGGCAGCCATTTTCAAGTTATTGCCGTTGGTGAAATGTTTGCTGAATTAAGCCGTGTAAAAAAACAACAAGCTATTTATGCACCATTAGCGGAATTTATTAATGATAATCGAATCCATGCATTATCAATCAAAACCTATACACCGACTGAATGGCAACGTGAGCGAAAATTAATGGGTTTATAATTACCCTCCATGAACATAAAAACTTGAATAAAGTTTTTTTAGCCACATGTTTTATAAATAAACATAATCATTGCATAAGGTATTCCAGAATGACTAACCCACTATTAAGTAATTCATCATTACCCCTATTTTCACAAATCAAACCTGAGCATGTTTTACCAGCGATTAAAGAGACATTAAACAATTGTCGTAAAACGATTAAATCTGTGCTTGAACAAAATAGTGAATACACTTGGGATAATCTTGTTCAACCCATTGATGAAATGGATGAAAAATTTAGCCGAGCATGGTCACCGGTTAGTCATCTTAATTCAGTGAAAAACAGCCCTGAACTACGTGAAGCATATGAAGCTTGCTTACCTTTGCTATCTCAATACAGTACTTGGGTAGGACAACATAAACCACTATATAATGCCTATAAACAACTTAAAGATAGCAAACACTTCGAAAATTTAAGCAAAGCACAAAAAAAAGTAATCAACAATGCATTGCGGGATTTTGAATTATCGGGTATTGGATTGGCGGATGATAAGCAAAAACGTTATGGTGAAATTGTTGCCAAACTTTCAGAATTATCATCTCAATATAGTAATAATGTATTAGATGCCACTATGGGCTGGTCAAAATTAATCACGAATATTGAAGATTTATCCGGAATGCCTGAAAGTGCCTTAGCCGCAGCTAAAGAGCAAGCTAAGGCAAAAGAGCAAGATGGTTGGTTATTAACGCTCGATATTCCAAGTTATTTACCGGTAATGACTTATTGCGATAATCGAGATTTACGATTTGAACTCTATCAAGCATACAATACTCGAGCGTCTGACCAAGGACCTAATGCCGGTAAGTGGGATAATACAGAAATCATTAAACAAATTATATCGCTTCGAGCTGAACTTGCTCAGTTACTTGGTTTTGACACATATGCCGATAAGTCATTAGCAACTAAAATGGCTGAAACTGTAACGCAAGTTACCGCATTTTTAACAGATTTAGCAACCAAAGCTAAACCTCAAGGTGAAAAAGAATTAGCCGAACTTAAAAGATATGCTTATGAATATTTTGGTGCAAGTGATATCAAACCATGGGATATCGCTTATTACAGCGAAAAACAAAAACAACATCTTTATACCATAAATGATGAAGAACTTCGTCCATATTTTCCAGAGGAGCGAGTTATTAGTGGATTATTTGAAGTCGTTCGTCGTATTTTTGGCATTACTGCAAAACAGCGTCATGATGTTGAAGTTTGGGCACCTGAGGTAAAATTTTATGATTTATATAATGCCAATGGTGAATTAAAAGGTAGCTTTTATCTTGATTTATATGCTCGTGAACATAAACGCGGTGGTGCTTGGATGGATGATTGTATTGGTAAAATGCGTTTTGCTGATGGCCATATCCAAAAACCTGTTGCCTATTTAACATGTAATTTCAATCGACCAATCGGTGATAAACCAGCATTATTTACTCATAATGAGGTAACCACATTATTCCATGAATTTGGTCATGGACTACATCATATGTTAACTGAAATTGATGTGTCATCAGTGGCTGGTATTAATGGTGTTCCATGGGATGCCGTTGAATTACCGAGTCAATTCTTAGAAAATTGGTGCTGGCAGCCTGAAGCTTTAGAATTTATTTCAGGTCATTATCAAACAGGCGAACCATTACCACAAGAAATGCTAGAAAAAATGCTTGATAGCAAAAACTTCCAAGCTGCATTATTTATTCTGCGTCAGTTAGAATTCGGTTTATTTGATTTTAAATTACATAGCGAAAAAACACCTGATATTTTAGAAACTTTAAAACAAGTCAGAGAACAAGTTGCAGTAGTACCAACCGTAGATTGGGGACGATTCCCTCACGCATTTAGTCATATTTTTGCAGGAGGTTATGCCGCAGGTTATTACAGTTATCTATGGGCTGAAGTTTTATCTGCTGATGCGTTTTCTCGCTTTGAAGAAGAAGGTATCTTCAATGCAAATACAGGTAATGCTTTCCTTGACAATATATTATCTCAAGGTGGCAGTGATGAACCAATGACATTATTCAAAAATTTCCGTGGTCGTGAACCGCAACTTGAGGCATTACTTCGTCACTATGGTATCCACTAAAGTTAACACTGCTCAGCTCAAAAAGTTAGCTGAGCAGTGGCTATTCGAGCATCCTGATCTTCCATTTACTCTCGTTAATCAAAACAATCAACTTGAGTTACAAAAAACTGATGAACCTAAATTAGGTGCAATCGCGGTTAATTTTGTGTCTGGTGCGATGGCTCATCGTCGTCAATTTGGTGGTGGTCGTGGTGAAGCGATAGCTAAAGCTGTTGGCGTTAAAGGTAATTATTTACCCACTATTATTGATGCAACAGCTGGATTAGGACGAGATTCATTCGTATTAGCTTCTATTGGTTGCCATGTTACTATGTTTGAGCGACATCCTGTTGTTGCTGCCTTGTTAGAAGATGGGCTTAATCGTGCTTATCAAGATCCAATCATTGGTCAGCAATTACAAAAGCTGTTACATTTAATTTATAATTCAAGTTTACTTGGGCTCAATTCACATCAAGAAAAACCTGACGTTGTTTATCTTGATCCGATGTTTCCGCACCGACAAAAAAGTGCATTAGTGAAAAAAGAGATGCGCATTTTTCAACAATTAGTTGGTAACGATCTCGATGCAGAAAGCCTACTTGAACCCGCAAGACGATTAGCTAAAAAACGCGTTGTGGTTAAACGACCTGATTATGCACCATTTTTAGCCAATCAAAAACCAACGGCGGAAATTAAAACTAAAAATCATCGTTTTGATATTTACACACCATGTTTATAGGAATAGTATTTGAATATGCGACTGGATAAATTTCTAGCTCACCATCTAGGGGTAAGCCGAACAATAGTCAATAAAGAACTGAAAGCCCAAAAGGTAACTGTTAATGGAGCTGTTGTAAAATCAGGTGCTTACCATATCTCAGATGATCAAATTGTAGAATATGATGGTTTCGAAATTATACCTATTACCGAAAATCGTTACTTCATGCTCAATAAACCACAAGGTTATGTTTGTTCTACTGATGATCCTGATCACCCAACTATCCTCTATTTTATTGATGAACCTATGTCTGAAAAGCTGCATTCAGCAGGTCGACTGGATTTAGACACCACTGGGCTAGTTTTATTAACCGATGATGGTAAGTGGTCACATCGCATTACTTCTCCTAAACATCATTGTGAAAAAGTTTATCAAGTAACCGTTGAGCAACCTCTTAATAATGATCTTATTGAGATATTTAAACAAGGTATTCAGCTAAAAAGTGAAAAAACACTTACTCAACCAGCTAAATTAGTTATCCTTGATGATTACCATGCAGAACTTACAATAAGTGAAGGCCGATATCACCAAGTGAAACGAATGTTTGCAGCTGTAAATAACCATGTCACCCAGTTGCATCGTAAACAGATTGGCAATATTATTCTTGATATACCTGAGGGCGAATACCGCCCTCTTACTCAAGATGAGATCAATTCGTTTAATTAGCCGTTTGATTCTTAACTAATGTTTTCTTTTACTAGGTTTTATAGTTAAAACTTAGTAACTTTGTATCCAAAGGAATGACAACGTGCAAACACAAGAACCACAAGTAGAAATTAAAGTTTCTAAACAAGCACTTATCTTTATTCTTGGTTTCATTTCAATGTTAATGCCATTATCTATTGATATGTATTTACCAAGTATGCCAACTATTGCGAACAAATTTAATGTCGCCGATTCAACTGTGCAGTTGACAATCAGTTTCTATTTATTAGGATTTTCATTAGGTCAGCTTTTGTTTGGTCCACTCACCGATAGTTACGGACGAAGAAAAGTTTTAACTGCTGGACTAATTATTTTCATAATTGCAGCATTATGTTGTGGTCTTGCTGCTAATATAAATCAGTTAATCACAGCCCGATTTTTTCATGGAATAGCAGCATCAGCAACCACTATTGTTATTAATGCATTAATGAAAGATATCTATCGCGATCGTGATGATTTTTCTAAAATGATGTCTTTTGTAACATTGATATCGAATGTTGCCCCATTACTCGCACCGATTATTGGTGGTTTTATTCTTTATTGGTTCGATTGGCAAGCTAACTTCTATGCACTTTGCTTAATGGCGATTATTTGTTTTGCATTAGTAACAATCAATATCCCTGAGACATTAGCCAAATCCAAACGTGATAAATTCAGTATAATTCGAATTTTAAGTAACTTCATTGCTCTATTTAGACATAGACAAGTGTTTACTTACATGATGATTGGTGCATTTTCCGGAGCCGGATTATTTTCATTTCTAAGTTTAGGACCATTTGTCTATATGAACTTACATGGTGTTGCATCAACCAATTTCGGCTATTACTTTGCTATTAATGTTATGGTCATGGTTTCAATGAATACACTCAATAGCCGTATTGTAAAACGGGTTGGTTCTATTAAGATGATTCAGTTAGGCTTACTCCTCCAATTTATAACAGCCATAGGTATGGCTACAGTGAGTATATTTGACTTAGGTTTTGTCTTTTTAGTGGCATGTATTGCTGGTTATATCGGTTGTATTACAACCATAGGTGGTAATTGCATGGCTGTAATACTCGATTATTATTCTCATATAGCAGGCACAGCCTCCTCGCTTGCAGGCACCATCCGCTTTGCCGTCGCTGGCGCTATCGGAGTCTTACTTTCAACACTCGTTTCAACTCATAATACAGCAACTGTTACGAATAATTTAACAGAATGGCTTATGGTTGGCTCAATGGTTATCTGTAACTTTTTTGCGGCCGGATTGTTTTTGAGTGTCAAAAATATAAAAAGGAATTAACCATGATTTATCAATTAGAAAATCTAAAACCACAAATTAATTCTAAGTGTTTTATTGCTAAATCAGCAGACATCATTGGTGATGTTATTTTAGAAGAAGGCGTATCTATATGGTTTAACGCAGTTTTGCGAGGTGATATCGCAACGATTCATATTGGTAAAAATAGTAATGTTCAAGATAACAGTACTATTCATACAGAAACTGACATTCCCTGTATTGTTGGTGAGAATGTCACCGTTGGCCATAATGTTATTTTGCATAGTTGTAATATTGAGGATAATAGTTTAATTGGTATGGGAAGTACTATTTTAAACAATGCTAGAATTGCCAAAAACTGCCTAGTAGGTGCTAACTCACTAGTTACACATAGTCTGCCTTATGAGGAAGGTTGTTTGATTATGGGATCTCCAGCTAAAATTATTCGTAAACTCACAGATGAAGAAATTCAAGCAAATATTAAAAATGCTCAACATTACGTGTTGAATGCAAAAAGATTTAATCAAACCTTAACGCTATCGAATTAATAGTTGCTAATAAATTAGTTTTTATACACCTTTCACGCTATGAGTAGGTTCAATTTATGATAAAATACTCAAAATTTTTAATTAAGATAGTTTTTAGGTACGTGTTTGAAAAAATCTAAAATTACAAGAAGACAGATTGTTGCACAATTAATTCTATTATCATTAATAGGCCTGTCTGTTTACTTATTTTTATCACTGTTTACTTACAACCCATCAGATCCTGGCTGGTCACGTACAGCTTGGCACTATCCTATTAGCAACTTAGGCGGTTATATTGGTGCATATATTTCTGATATCTTATTTCAGTTTTTTGGATTAATCGCCTATAGTTTACCGGTTATTATTATCTTTTTTTGTTTACAATTAATGGGTTATTTTTACCGCCATGCCAATGATCCTATTAACTATTTTAGTGTTTCTTTCCGAATTATCGGCATTTTAGCTTTTGTACTTAGTTGTTGTGGTTTTTTTGCTCTTAATATTCGCGATCCAGAACAATTCCAAGCAGGTGGTTATTTAGGTTCGATAGTAATTGAAAGCCTTCTACCTGTTATGAGTAGCTTAGCTACCTCTCTAGCTTTGCTTGCAACAACACTAGCATGTATTACGCTTTTAACTGGTTTCTCTTGGCTTTATCTGTTTGAAAAAATTGGTGCTTTAGTTATGTTCATCTTGTCACCAATAAAATGGTTATTTACTCCGGATAAAGTTTCACAACCAGCTGATTCGAATGAAGAAGACAAATTAACAACAGAAAAACAGCCACAGTTTGATCTACCTATTGATGTTGATACTAGCGATAATATTGACTCAACCAAATTGGCGACAGAATCAGATATTAGTACAACTAAAGCTATTTCATTAAAAGATGATGAAGTATTTATAAAAACTGCTGCTCAATTATTGCAATCTATTGAGGCAAATACATCTCCTAACGAAACCAACCAACCGACTAAAGATATATCTAAAAAAGAAATGGATCCTGACGCGATTTTAGCGCGAATGGAAACTATTTTGAAAAATATGAATGAAAGCACCACGAGTGATATGAGTTCAACAGAATCTGATGGAGAAATTAATAGTCGTGAGGTCTTAGAACCTTTTGAAGAAGATAAATACGCTATTGCCGATGCACCAAGTAAACCTTTATTCACTATGGAGCATAATGAGCCAAAAATTAATCTAAATCATATTGCATCTCAAGATTCAGTTGATCCAATTGTAATCGAACCTTTAGCGGAAACATCACCAAGTATTACACCTGAATATCATAATACTAATGATATTCCAGCCGAATTTGAGATACCCGAAGATGTTGATATATCACTTCTTAAAGAAGAAAACCCTCTCATTGATGACATATATCAAAATGAGGTAGTAAACGAATCAAATGAACAACAAACTAATAATGAAATAAAAGAAGTTATGGATGAGGATGAGGAAGAAAGCCTTATTCATCCTTTGCTAAAACGCAATGATAAGCCTTTACCAAAACCAACAACGCCGTTACCTTCGTTAAATTTATTAACGCCACCACCAACAACTCGAATTGAAGTTGACCACGCGGCGTTAAATGCAATGTCAGAACAAATCGAAAAAAGCCTCTCTGATTATCGAGTAAAAGCTAGAGTTGTCGATTATTTACCTGGCCCCGTTATTACTCGCTTCGAAATTGAACTTGCACCAGGCATTAAGGCAGCAAGAATTTCGACACTTGACCGAGATTTAGCTCGCTCATTATCAATGCCTTCAGTACGGGTGGTCGAGGTTATTCCAGGTAAACCGTATGTCGGAATTGAATTACCAAATAAAAATCGACAAACTGTTTATTTCAGAGAAGTATTAGATAGTCCACAATTTAAAAATGCACAATCTCCTTTAACAATTGTATTAGGAAAAGATATCGCAGGACAATCAGTGGTTGCAGATTTAGCTAAAATGCCACATTTATTGGTTGCAGGAACGACCGGTTCAGGTAAATCAGTAGGTGTTAATGCCATGATATTAAGCATTTTATACAAATCACAACCTGAAGATGTTAGGTTTATAATGATTGATCCTAAAATGTTAGAACTATCTATCTATGAAGGGATTCCTCATCTATTGACTCAAGTAGTAACTGATATGAAAGATGCGGCTAATGCTCTTAACTGGTGTGTTAATGAAATGGAGCGTCGCTATCGATTGATGTCAGCATTGGGCGTTCGTAACATTGCTGGTTTTAACGAAAAAATCAAACTTGCCGAAGAAATGGGACGACCAATTCCAGATCCTCTTTGGAAACCCACTGATAGTATGGATCTTGAAATGCCAACGCTTGAAAAACTTCCATATATTGTGGTTATGGTGGATGAATTCGCCGACTTAATTATGGCCGTTGGAAAAAAAGTCGAAGAGCTCATTGCACGACTTGCACAAAAAGCTCGAGCGGCTGGCATCCACTTAGTGCTTGCAACCCAACGCCCATCAGTTGATGTTATTACTGGTTTAATCAAAGCCAACATACCAACTCGAATAGCATTTACTGTTTCAAGCAAGATTGATTCACGTACAATCTTAGATCAAATGGGGGCTGAATCACTTCTAGGTATGGGTGACATGCTCTATTTAGCACCAAACAGCTCAATTCCTATACGTGTTCATGGCGCATTTGTTCGTGATGAAGAGGTTCATGCAGTTGTGCAAGATTGGAAAGCGCGTGGCACACCTAAATATATCGAAAATGTAACAGTTTCAACTGATGATAATGAAGGTAATAGCTTCGATATGACCGACGAAGAACTCGATCCACTTTTCGATCAAGTAGTAGCATTTGTGGTTGAAACCCGTCGAGCATCAATATCTAGCGTCCAACGCAAATTTAGAATTGGTTACAATCGCGCTGCACGAATAGTAGAACAAATGGAAGTTGAAGGCATTATAAGTGCGCCAAGTCATAATGGTAATCGCGAAGTACTTGCACAAGCATCACCTAATGATTATTAGGCTAAATTTCAATAGTAAAACCATTTAACTAATAAGATAGTGTGTCACTATATAAAATTTTAAGTGGTCTGCTTTCTAAATTTTAACCAGTAAATCATTGATAAAATTGCGCCTATTATTGCTATACCGGCTAAGGCAAAATAGGCGATTATCATCGACCATTTCAAACTAATTATTCCAACAACAATTGGAAATAGCGTCATACCTAGTGCATAAATAGCTTGAAATAATCCCATGGCAGCAGAACGGGCATACGATGGCACATCTATCATCGCTTCAAAATTTAAAAACGAAAATAGTATACCCGTCCCTATACCTGGGATAATTTGCAATAGAAGAATAATATAAACAGAAGAGACCTGAGGTACTAAAATACAATAAAGTGCTAGTAATAGAAAAGATAAAATTACCCAGCTTGAAATTCTCATCAGATTAATCCACTTAGTCGCCCCCAATTTAGCAAATAGAACTGAAGATAACATATAGACAATTGAAGAAATGCCAATTAAAGAAGCACTTCCACCCAAATCACTCAATATCTGATTAGTAAAAGACATTGTGGTAGACATTTGAATCCCTTGCTGAATTAAAGCAAGAAATGAGAAAAACAATAATTTTCGATTACATAATGCGCTAAACAAAAGATGATAGTTAAAATCATGATGGATCTTTTCCGGATATTTTAGCTTTATTGCTAAAATAAAAGCCAATAACCCGCTAAAGCAACTAAGCACACAAATTCCTACCATATGAATATAATCATACAATAATGTACTTGTTAAAAAGGCTAAAAACACACCTAGATTATTAACCATTATAATTAAACTAGTTGCATACCCTTTTTTAGATTTGGGATAAAAACCTAAAAAAAGCACCATAAAAGAGATCCACATTGCACTGGCGAAACCTGAAATTATATTACCAACGAGAAAACCAGCTCCATTCGGTTCAATAATACGAATTACCGATGCAATTCCAGCAAAAAAGGTGCCTAATACAATAAAAATTTTATGTTTCTCTTTTACATTGGCTAATAAACCAACCGGCAATCTTAAGAATAATTGCGAAAATCCATAAGCACTAACCACCATTCCGATCATAGTAGTCGATATATTTATCGCCGCAAGATAAGGGGTTTGATAAGGAATATAGATATATTGTGCATACCAGAAAAAAAACACAATACACAACAATAAATAAGACTTCTTCTTGGCTGACTTCATTTATCCACAATTTTAATACTGATAATTTTTTGTTCTAAAAATATATCTAAATAAATTATTTAGCAATAATTATGACAAACTTGTCTAATTTTTTAAACTATGCTAGCTTGAAGTGAATTAAAAAGTGATAAAAATTGATCTTACTAAATTCATAATACAAACATCTTAACTTTATGATTTATATAATAATGATTTTTTTTAGTGTATTAAGCTTTTTTATCAATGAATAACCATTCTTTAAGTAATGGAGAAAATAATGGACTATCAAAAAATTGCACAGCAAATACTTGAATTAGTAGGCGGTAAAGAGAATATTATCAACTTAACACACTGCTTTACTCGCTTACGGTTTCAATTAAATGACAGTAAAAAAGCTAATCGCGAAAAATTATTACAGACAGAAGGTGTGATTTCCGTTGTTGAAAGTAGTGGACAATACCAAGTAGTATTAGGCAATAAAGTCACCAAAATTTATGAGCAACTCCTCCCTCTAATTGGCGAGTTAGAACAAAGTAATCAAACGGAACCTAAAGTTTCATTAGGGGTAAAAATACTTAATGCTTTTGCAGCTATTTTTACACCAATCATCCCAGCTATTGCAGCATCAGGTATGTTAAAGGGAATTTTAGCTATAGCGGTTATGATAGGTAATTATTACTATCAAACTGATATCAAAACTTATAACACCTACACGATTTTACATGCTGCATCAGATGCAGTTTTCTACTTCATGCCAATAATACTTGGCTATACCGCTGCTAAAGTATTTAAAGCTCATGAATTTATATCGATGATAATTGGTGCAACATTATGTTATCCATCAATTGTCAATTTAATGGCTAGTAAAACTGAAGTCACTCTGTTTACCATTGAATTAACCAAAGCAAGTTACACGTCTAGCGTTATCCCAATTATATTAGCGGTATTTATTTTAAGTTATGTACAAAGATTTTTGGAATATATTATCCCTGAAGTATTAAAAATTATCATGGTGCCAACTTTTTCATTACTTATCATGATACCAGCTACTTTACTTATTTTCGGTCCTATTGGCATCTATATTGGCGAATTTATAAACTGGATCTATTACTACATTATGGGCGTTAGCCCTATATTATTAGGAGCATTTATTGGTGGTGTATGGTGTATTTTAGTCATCTTTGGCGCACATCGTGCTATTGTACCAATCGGCATTAATGACGTAGCTCAAACTGGACGCCAGAACTTACTTGCTTTCGCTGGAGCGGCGAACTTTTCACAAGCTGGAGCCGCATTAGGTGTATTTTTCAAAACCAAAAATAAAAATTTAAAAACCGTTGCCGCATCGGCAACAATCACAGCCTTGTTCGGCATTACCGAACCAGCGATTTATGGCGCTAACTTAAGATTGAAAAAACCAATGATTTGTGCAGTTGTGTGTGGTGCACTTGCTGGAGGATTAATGGGTTGGGGAGGATCTTATGGTACAGCCTTTGCCAACCAAGGGGTATTAACAATACCTGTTTATGCGGAAGCAGGTACAAAAGCATTCTTATGCTATTTAATTGGTATAGGCTTTGCATTTTTTGGTTCATGCATTATGACAATGATTGTTGGATTTAATGACATACCAAACGAAAAAGAATCAAAAACAATTCAAACTCCATTAACCAATGATACAACTATTCTATCGCCTGTTGAGGGTGAGGTCATTGCCTTAAATCAAGTCAAAGATGAAGTATTTGCTTCAGGAGCGATGGGCAAAGGGATCGCGGTTTATCCTAAGGTAGGAGAAATAGTTGCACCAGCGGATTGTACAGTATCAGTACTCTACCCTACTTTACATGCTATTGGTCTAACATTAGATAATGGTATTGAACTGTTGATTCACATTGGAATTGATACCGTTAAATTACAAGGTAAATATTTTCAATCCTATGTACAAGCAGGTCAACACATTACAAAAGGAACCAAAATAGTTTCATTTGATATTGATAAAATAAAAGAATTCGATTTAACGACTTCGATTATTGTTGCTAATTCAGATCAATATAAAAATATAGAATATTGTCAAAAAGATCACGTCAGTAAAAAAGACAATTTATTATTTATTCAAGTTTAGAGGTTAATATATGAAAGCTTTTGCTAAGGATTTTTGGTGGGGAGCATCATCTTCTGCCTTTCAAATTGAAGGTGGATGGGATGCTGATGGAAAAGGGATGACCGTTGCTGATTATAACTCATTTCAACGCTCTGCAGTGCAAGCCGATAGCAAAGTTGCCAGTGATTTCTATCATCATGTAGAGAGTGATATTGCTTTGTTTAAAGAATTGGGATTAAAAACTTATCGTTTTTCAATATCATGGGCACGTATTATTCCTGATGGGGACGGTGAAATAAATCAAGCTGGAATTGATTTTTATAATCGAGTAATTAACGAATTAATCAAAAATAATATCATTCCATTTATTACTCTTTATCACTTTGATTTACCATTTGCCTTAGTTGATAAATATAATGGTTGGCAAGACCGCCGTTGTGTCGATGCATTTAGACGCTATGCTCAGGTCTGCTATAAAGCATTTGGTGATCGGGTAAAAAACTGGCAAATCAATAATGAACAAAATTTGATGATTCGTGTTAATGAACGAATGAACATGTACAAAGTCGCACCAGCCGACACAGAAAAAGTGAGAGCTCAAATGGATTATCACATGTTTGTTGCTCATGCGATGGCAACAAATGATTGTCATGAACTAATTACTGGAAGCAAAGTAGGACCAGCGGTATCATCCACCATGACCTATCCTGCAAGTAATAAACCAATGGATGTTTGGGCAGCTAAAATGAATGATAATTTTAAAACTAATTATGCCCTAGATATGTACTGTTTTGGTGATTATCCGGGATACTACAAACATTATTTGCAACGTTGTGGTATCTACCCTATTACACAACCAGAAGATGCCGAAATATTAAAAAAAGCTAAACCTGATTTTATTGCCGTAAATTACTATCGAACATTAGTCGCAAGCTATTTACCGGAAGATGATGCTCATCCATTTGGCACTAAAGAAAAAGATATTGATTTCGATCTATATGGTTATTTCAAAATTGAGAAAAACCCAAATTTAACCGCATCTACTTATGGCGCACAAATTGACCCGATGGGGTTAAGACTAGTATTAAATGAATATTATCGTCAATATCATTTACCATTAATTATTACTGAAAATGGATTAGGTACTCCAGATACATTAACTGCTGACAATAAAGTACATGATGATTATCGAATTGATTATATCAAATCGCACATATTAGCTTGTCATGATGCAATTGAAGATGGGGTTGAACTATTTGGATATTGTCCATGGTCAGTAATTGATTTACTAAGTTCTCATCAAGGTTTCAAAAAACGTTATGGCTTTGTTTATGTTGATCGAGATGATCATGACTTAAAAACACTTAATCGAATTAAAAAAGATAGTTTTTATTGGTATCAGCAAGTTATCAAAGATAATGGTATTAAAGATTAAAAACAGGGATGGGCTTTAAAAAAGCCCATCATGATAGTTGTTGAAACAAACAGCTATACTGGAAATGACTGTTTGCCTAATCTTTTGTCATAACTTCAAATATGAACTACATCACTGTATTAGCCTGATAATAATTCAGTTTTAATGTAAATTAGATGATTTATAGATATGGAGTGATATTGAATTTTTGAGTTGAGGAACGGGGTTTTTGAGGCAAATATAAACACTAATTTAACCACTTTAGTTAGTCAAAAAGTAAAATAGTGCATTATTATGAAAGTAAAGGAAAATAGGATTGATAAAATCAATTATTTCTCAATCCTATTGATCAGCAGATAAAATTTAGATTTGAGCTAGTGCTTGTTCTAAATCATTAAGAAGATCACTGATATCTTCAAGACCAACCGAAATACGTAATAATTGATCGGATATACCTGCGGTTTTACGTGCTTCAGCACTAATTCCTGAATGAGTCATAGTTGCAGGATGACAGATTAAACTTTCCACACCACCAAGTGATTGGGCTAATGTAAATATATTGAGTGCATTTAAAAATTTCGGCATAACATTAGCATCACCGGCTAATTCAAAACTTAGCAGTGAACCAAAACCTTTTTGTTGTCTTTTCGCAATATCATGTCCAAGATTTGAAGGTAATGATGGGTGAAAAACTTTTGCAATTTTAGGGTGATTTGCTAAAAATTCTACCACTTTTTGCGCATTTTCTTGCTGTAATTTAACTCTTGCTGCTAGCGTTCTTAAACCACGCAATAACAAATAACTATCAAATGACGAAGTAGATGTTCCGATATTATTGGCCCACCATAGTACATCCGTTGCTAATTGTTGATCTTTAAACACCAATATTCCAGCGAGTAAATCTGAATGGCCATTTAAAAACTTAGTACAAGAATGGCTAACAATATCAGCACCAAGCTCCAATGGTTTTTGTAAAATTGGTGTCATAAAAGTGTTATCGACTAAAACCAAAGCACCAACCTCATGAGCTTGTCGAGTGATCGCTTCTATATCGACAACTCGTAACAAAGGGTTACTTGGTGATTCAATTAAGACTAATTTAGGTTTTAAGCTAAGTGCTTCTTTCAAAGCAACAGAATCAGATTGGTCAACAAATTTTGTTTTAAAATAGCCTTTTTGACTCAAGCTATTAAATAATCGATAACTACCACCATAACAGTCATGAGGCGCAACAACAACATCATTTGGACTAAGTAAGGCAACGCTAATTAGATGTATTGCTGACATACCGCAATTAGTTAAAATAGCATCCGCCCCATCTTCTAATTTAGCAACGGTTTCTTCGACTAATCGTCTACTTGGATTGGATTTGCGACCATAATCAAACTTCCTCGGTGTTGCAAACTCTTCATAACGATAACATGTTGAAGGCGTAATAACAGGAACTACGCTACCAAATTGATCATCTGTATTAATTCCACCACGAACAGCTATCGTGCCTTGGCTAAAATTAGTACCTTGTCTTAGATTTTTAGAATCACTAGCCATAACAACCTTCCTACCAAGCATTTTATATATCTAATAATTGTATAAGAATAGCACAATAAAAAAAGACGTCAACATGTCTAGACGTCTAACTATCTTGGTGTATAGATTGCAGCTAAATAAAAAAAACGCTAAAATTACCCACATTATTTGTGATGTGATTTGGTGAAAAATATGATGGAATGGAACGGCGATTATATCAGCCCTTATGCTGAACATGGTAAAAAAAGTGAACAAGTAAAAAAAATTACAGTCTCAATTCCGTTGAAAGTACTTAAAATATTAACTGATGAGCGAACAAGGCGACAAGTCAATAACTTACGTCATGCAACGAATAGTGAATTATTATGTGAAGCCTTTTTACACGCTTATACTGGTCAACCACTGCCTTGTGATGAAGATCTTCAGAAAGATCGTGATGATGGCATTCCACAACAAGCACAAAAAATGATGAGAGATTTAGGCATCGATCCGGATTTAATCGACGAATGATTGAATTAAAATAGAATAGTAGATACAAAAAAGGCGCTTAAAGCGCCTTTTTGACAACGTTAGTTTAGTAAAACTATTTTTTACCGCCAACCATTGCAAAACGTTGTTTGAATTTATCAACACGTCCGCCAGTTGCAACATCACGTTGTTTACCAGTATAAAACGGGTGACATTCACCACATACGTCAAGATGAATATCATGACCAATAGTTGAATGAGTTTTAATTGTGTTACCACAAGAACAAGTTGCTGTAATTGCAGTGTATTCTGGATGGATACCTTCTTTCATAATAAACCTCTAAAGTTTGTTCGTATCGCTATATAAATGGCTTAATCGCAAAATCTATACACCATACGAGTGTTAAATAACATGATAAGGGTGCGAATTATACGTCCTATATGAAAGATAATCAAGTAATAATCGACCAATCTAAACCGGTAATTGCCCGATAGTTACTTGAAGTTCAATCTTTTCTCCATTTCGCAAAACTAATATGGGGACGATTGTTCCTGGTTTCAACTCTGCAATTTGATCCATAGTTTCTACTATGGATTTTACTGGTTTATTATCAACCATAATTAATATATCATTTGCTTCAACGCCGGCCTGTAATGAAGGTCCTTCAGCATTGGTAACTAATATACCTAATACCTTCGGTAAATCACTAGGATTTTGCGTTGGGGCGAATTCTAACCCATCAATGCCAATATAACCTCGAATTACTTTCCCATCTTGAATTAATTTATCCATTATTTTAACGGCTAATGCTGTTGGGATGGCAAAACCAATTCCTTCAGGAACATCATTACCGAGATTTTTAGCAAATGTTAATGTATTAATGCCTACCAACTCACCTTTAGTATTTACTAAAGCTCCACCTGAATTACCATGATTAATTGATGCATCAGTTTGAATAAAGTTTTGTCGACGATATGGGCTTAATCCGTCACGCCCTGTCGCACTAATAATACCTTGGGTAATCGTTTGACCGATGTTGTATGGATTACCAATAGCTAAAACAACATCACCAATTTTTGGGTCTCGTTTAGAATTAATAGGTATGACCGGGATATTAGTTGCCTCTATTTTAAGCACAGCAATATCAACCAACTTATCGGAACCTACAGGTAATGCTTCAAAAATTCGACCATCTTGCAAGGCAACAATAATTTGTTCAGCTCCATCAACAACATGATAATTGGTAATGATATAGCCATACTCACTCATAATTACACCAGAACCTAGCGGTGTAATTGGGCCATCTTGTGATTGTTTTGGAACAGAATTAATCGATCGACTGTAGATATTTACTACTGCTGGAGCAGCAATCTTAACCGCGTCAGAATAACTCATAGGTTCTTCATTAAAAATAGATCTCGAAAAATCTGATTGCGTTCCATTTCTTAAAGAAGGGAAAATAATGAGTAATACTATCGCTAACACACCACCAATTAATATTGGCCAAAGAAACTTTTTAAGCATAATTATTATTATAAAGATGAGAATAGTTGATAGGATTCTATCATATCTAACCGATGGTTAAAATGAAGTTTTCGTCGATGCAAAGCATCGACGATTTTTAGCTATATAATTACTTAGCGTAAGATAAGATATAGACGGCTATCTCCTCGGACAATATTTAAAGCGATTGCAGAAGGATTGCTATCAATCACTTTACGTAGTTCAGAAATACTATTAACTCTAGACTTATTGACCCCTGTGATAAGATCACCTTCTTGTAAACTTAAACGTGAAGCAGGAGAGTTTTTAACAATACTCTCAATTAATACACCTTTTTGTCCTTTTATATCACCATTAACAAGTGTTGCACCTTCAAGTGCTGGATGTAAAGATTTTGCTTCGGTACTGGATGCATCACCGTTTTTCAATTTAACCTCAACAGAAATCTCTTTGCCATCTCGAATCAAACCTAATTTAACTGTACGACCAGCTCCAGTTGTCGCGATTTTTGCGCGTAACTCTGCAAAACTATCAACCGGTTTACCGTCCATAGAAATGATGACATCACCAGATTTAATTCCTGCTTCTTTTGCAGCAGAATCATCTATAACTTCACTAACAAAAGCACCTTTTTGTACTTCAAGGTCAAAAGCTTTAGCAATATCTGATGTTAATTCATTACCTTTTATACCTAAAACACCTCGTTTAACTTCACCATACTCAATAAGTTGAGAAGTCAAACTTCTAACCATATTACTAGGTATAGCGAAACCAATTCCTACATTACCCCCACTTGGCGCAATAATAGCAGTGTTTATCCCAACTAGTTCACCATTTAAGTTAACTAAAGCACCACCGGAATTACCTTGGTTAATTGACGCGTCAGTTTGAATGAAATTTTCAAAGCCATCCATACTTAACCCACTACGAGCTAACGCAGAAATGATACCTGAAGTAACAGTTTGACCGATACCGAATGGATTACCAATCGCAACAACGTAATCACCAACTCGCGTTTTATCTGAGTCAGCAAGTTTGATTGAGGTTAATTTTTTTGCATTATCCACTTTTAATAAAGCAATATCACTTTGTGGATCTTTACCAATTAGTTTTGCTTGATATTCATGACCGTCATTTATTACTACCGTAATTTTATCGGCGCTATCAATTACATGATTATTGGTAACAATATAACCTTTTTCAGCATCAATAATGACACCAGAACCTAATCCCGAGAAAGGCCTAGATTGACTATCCGGATAGCCGAAAAATCGTCTAAATTCTTCCGGCATATTATTTTGCATTTGAGCAGTGCCTTCAACTTTAATACTTACTACCGAAGGTAAAACGGTTTCCAACATTGGTGCCAACGATGGTTGTTGTTGGTTATTATCCGTTGGTAAAAATGGGAATGCCGCATTGGCATTAGATAATGTAGCTAAACTTAAACCTAAACTTAATGCAATTATACTTAATAATTTTTTTGGTTTTCGTAAAGAATGACTCATCATAAAACTCTCTTATTTAAGAAATTTGATATTTAAAACATAAATAGCCTAATAAAACTAAGAAATGTTGAAAATTAATTAAGATTTCACTTCATCATTTTTGAATAATCCTGAAGGATTATCTGAATAGTCTTTAGGCTGCTTTTCAAGTGTTAATTCATTTTTGACACTGATATCATTATTGACGGCTTCTAAATCAATCATAGGCATATCATCAGAAGTTACAAATTGCCCAGAGGTTTCAGCAATATGTTGATATAAGCGACGAAAATCTTTGGCCATATTATCCAATATTTCAGCACTATGAGAAAAATGTTTAACCATCATCTGTTTTTGAGATGCTAATTCTTCTTGGGCTTGTTCCAATTCGCGTTTAACTTTGGCATATTTACGTCCTTTTTGAGAAACAAAATTGATGAAAATTATACCCACAATAAAACCAATTATTAGGCCGATGATAATATAGGTCATCATACTTTTATCCATATTTCACTCCTGTATCTTCTCATTTATTATTTCTAAATATTGTTTAGCTTATTTTGCATGGTTAGCAAGTTTTATCAATTGTTTTTTTAGTTTTTCAGGTGCTTGCTCAGCCAAAGCATTTAAATATATTGCTGTTTGAATCGTAATCACATTATTAATTTTAGCATTCTTATTTGAAAAATTAACTAATTGTGAGTTATTTGTCGCAATAGTGGGATTAATCTTATATTGAATAGAGGATAACGAAGGTAAGATTTTTTGACGTATACCTGAAATCAAATTACTTTGTTCGTATTTTATTCTTGTTAACCAGTTAGCTGAACTAACCTCAAGAATAAGAATACCTTGACGATAATTTGCAACTCTATATTGCTGATTCAACGGTGCTGGAAGCAATTCATCAATAACCTTCGTTAATTGACTCAGTGCTAATGTTCTTTCTTTTATTTGGGATAATAGAGCCCCTTGTGACAAAAGGCTGGTCAACATTTTTGGCTCATTATCACGCATGAATTAGGCTCATCCTTAGTTCTTGCTAAAATTAAAACAAATCTATTTATAATATAAATAACTCAATACTCAATAATTTACCTGATCTATTCAAAAAAGTCGTGTAAAAAAATAATATTTACACATTATTTGAACTATTAAAAATGAAATAAATAATAAGGCTAATTAAAATAATTAATCAATTTCAAAAAAATAGGTAGAATCAAAAATTTTGATCCTACCTATGTTAGTTATTATTAATTATTTGTTAGTTATCTAGTTATGATTAATTAGTGGTACTTTGATTAACTTGGTTCTCGCGAATAAATGTCCAAAGCACAATTGCACCGATTACATCAAAGAAAGCTAATGCAATAAAGAAAGGACCAAAACCAATTATGCCTACAAATGCACCAATGAAAAGGTTAAATATTAATTGACCTGTCCAAGCACAAGCACCGGCCATCCCAACTGCTGTAGCAACCTGATTTTTCTTAAATAAATCGCCGCCTAAAGTTGATGCAACAGTAGATAACAATTGATGTGAAAAACCACCAAGGCTGATTAAAAATACCGCTAAGTATGGGTTTTCAACAATACTAACAAAACCAATGGTCATCATTAACACAGCGCCGATGGTAAAGGTGATCAATCTTGAATTGATTAATGATATTCCACGGTCATTAAAAAACTTCGCAACAAAACCACTTGCTAAACAGCCTAGATCAGCCATCAAAAACGGTAGCCAAACAAACATAGCAATTTCTTTTAAACTAAAGTGTAATGTTTCAACGAAGAAAATTGGCACCCAAAAATTGATTGTCCCCCAAGCTGGATCTGCAAGAAAACGTGCAATACCAATACCCCAGAAATTACGCTGAGTAAGGATCGTTTTTAAAGATACTTTTTCTTTATCATTGTCTAAATATTTTTCTTGACCTGCTTCAATATATTCTCTTTCTTCAGGAGACAATATTTTTGAATCTTTAGGGTCACGATAAAAAATAAACCAAGCAAGAGCAGCAATTAATGCTAACGAACCAGAAACAACGAAAGCAAATTCCCAACCTTGGAATAAAATACACCAAGCGATTAGAGGGGGAGCTAACATAGCACCAAAAGATGTCCCCATATTAAACACACCTGATGCGATCCCTCTTTCTTTTGCAGGGAACCATATAGAGGCAGTTTTTATTCCTGCTGGGATAGCTGATGCTTCACTAAAGCCCATTACACCGCGCATGAAAGCTAAACCTTGCCATGTACCTGTCAATGCATGACCCATGGTTGCTAATCCCCAAATTACCGCACAGATAGCAAACCCAAGTCTTAGACCTATAGTATCAATAAAAAAGCCCATGATAGGTTGACCTATTGTATACGCTAACTGGAATGCGCTAACAATCCAAGAATATTGCTCTTTAGTAATACCTGTGGTTTCTAAAATTGTCGGCGCGGCAACCCCTAATGCCGTTCGATCAAGATAATTGATTATTGTAATAGCACAGACAAGTAAAATCATGTACCACCGAAATTTTGGAATTGTTCTCATTTTATTTCCTTCATCTTATTTATTGTTAATTCGTATTATTTAGAAAAATAATGATTTGCATTGTTAAAACAAATATTTCTAATCATGTTGCCAACTAATTCAAAATCTTCAGGAATTTCTCCATTTTCCATCCAATTCCCCACCATATTACAAAGAATTCGTCTAAAATATTCATGTCTTGTAAATGATAAAAAACTACGGGAATCAGTTAACATACCGACAAATTGACTTAATAATCCCATTTGAGAAAGTTGCATTATCTGACGTTCCATTCCATCTTTTTGGTCATTGAACCACCAGCCCGAACCAAATTGAATTTTTCCTGCAATATTTGAACCTTGAAAGTTACCAGCCATAGTCGCTAAGACCTCATTATCACGAGGGTTTAGACAATACAAAATAGTTTTAGGCAGTTCATCAGTTAAGTCCAAAATACCTAATAATGAAGAAAGTGGTTCGGCGATGGGTCTATCACCAATCGAGTCAAACCCAGCATCAGGACCAAGCATTTTAAACATTCGTTGATTATTATTACGCAAAGCTCCTAAATGTAATTGCATAACCCAATTACGTTTATGATATTGCTTACCTAACCAAACAAGTACTGCCGTACTAAATTGTGCAATTTCCAGTTCAGAAAGGGACTGATTAGCAAGACGTTTTGCTATTATTTGATCAAGCTGTTTTTCCGAAGGAATATCAGCATAACGGAGAATTTCGATGCCATGATCTGCAGCTTCACAACCATGTTGTTCAAAATGATCTAATCGTTTGGTTAACGCACAAAGTAATTTTTCAAAACTATTAATTTCGATATCAGTTACTTTTCCTAATTCAACAATATAATCAACAAAGCCTGTTAGTTCTATTTTAAAAACTCTGTCTGGTCGCCAACTTGGTCTTACTTTAGTTTTAAATGAAGCATCTAAAGCGATTTGTTTGTGATATTCAAGTGAATCAATAGGGTCATCAGTTGTTCCTACTGCTTTGACATTCATTTGTGTCAAAATACCTCTGGTTGAGAATTCAGCAGTCGCTAATTTATCATTAGCCTCAGACCAAATTTTATCAGCTGTTTTTTCGTTAAGAAGAATATTTTTTATACCAAATGGTCTTTTTAACTCCAGATGAGTCCAATGGTAAATCGGGTTTCCAAGCGTTAAAGGAACAACTTTTGCCCAAGTAAGATATTTTTCATAGTCAGATGCATCACCTGTGATATATTTTTCATCAATTCCAGCTGTCCGTAACACTCGCCATTTGTAATGATCACCAGCTAACCAAATTTCAGCTAAATTACGGAAATTTTTATTTTCAGCGATATCTTTTGGTGGTAAATGGCAATGATAATCGTATATAGGTTGATCTTCAGCGTAATCAAAATAAAGCTTTTGTGCCGCATCAGTTTGTAACAAAAAGTTATCATCTAAGAATTTTTTCATTGTTTTTCTTTCCAATTTATAAAGCTAAATCCTTAATAGTCTGTTTGGCACCTTTTTTCATTAAAGAAAGATAATGTTCTGTTATTTTTTCTCTGAATAATGAATTGGCGGGTAAATCTGATCCAAAAACAGCTTCTAAACTTAATAACGAGTTAACTCTTTCTACCCCATCATCACTCTCAGCAACAAGTTTTTTCAACTCATCAACCATTGGATCGCGAATATCGATTACTTGTTTATGGTCATCAATACCACCAACATATCGCATCCAACCAGCTACCCCTAAAGCTAGTAATGAAAAATCAGAATTATGTTTAATATGCCAACGGATAGAATCAAGTATGCGTTGCGGTAGTTTTTGTGTACCATCCATAGCGATTTGCCATGTTCTATGTTTTAGGGATGGGTTACTAAATCTTTCAATAAGTTTTTCAGCATATTGTTGTAAATTAACGTGCGGTGGAACATTTAAGGTTGGTGCTTGCTGTTGCATCATTAACGATAAAGTCGCTTTTTTATAATTTTCGTCATTCATACAATCATTGATATGCTCATAACCAGCTAAATAACCTAAATAGGCTAAAAATGAATGGCTACCATTTAGCATTCGAAGTTTCATTTCTTCATATGGCACTACATTATCAACAAATTCAGCACCAGCTTCGTTCCAATTAGGTCGAGAAGTCACAAAATTATCTTCAATAACCCATTGAATAAATGGCTCACAAGCAATACCACACGGATCATACATTCCACCTAATACATCTTGAATTTCTTCTAAGGTTTCAGATGTTGCAGCAGGAACAATACGGTCAACCATCGTACAAGGGAAAGTTGTATTATTTTCAATCCATTTAGCCAGCTCAAGATCGCGTGCATTCGCTAAATCTAAAATAGCTTTCCTCAAAACTAAACCATTTTCTGGCATGTTGTCACATGATAAAGCCGTAAACGATTTCAATCCTCTTTGCATTCTTCTATATAAAGCTTCAACAATAACACCTGGCGCTGACATAGGTTTACTTGGAGAAGCTAAATCTGCTTTGATTAATTCATTATTCAAATCCAAACCAGTCCCACCAGGCAACATACAGTAACCTTTTTCAGTTACGGTTAATGAAACAATTTCGACAATAGGATCAGCCATTTTTTCTAAAATTGTTTCAATACCGTCTGTTGGTGCTAATAATGATTCTTTTACACTTCCAATAATATAGGCTTGTTTAGATGTCGCGCCTTTTTCAAGCACTGTATATAGATGATCTTGTTTTCTAATATCATTGATTAACTCTTCACCACCAACAATATTTACCTCGCAGATAGCCCAATCACTATTACCTTTATTCAATAAACGATCAGTAAATAGTGCCTGATGTGCTCTGTGAAATGCACCAAAACCTATATGTACAATACGAGCGGTCATTTTCTCCCTATTGTACAAAGGTTTATTTTTGATTGATTGTGGTATTTCTAATAAATTCAACATTTTATACACCGTAATTAACTAACTGCAATATTTATTGGTTAGACATATTTTCATTTGTTGACAAAATTTTCATCTTTATTTTTCAATTTTTGTGATTCACGTCACATTTTTTGGTTTATTTTATAGGGATGTTTGCTAAAATCTTTATAATGGCCGACAATATTGGTAAACCAATTTAAAGATGTAATGGATTTCTTTTATTATTAACTTAGAGGAGTTTAATAATTAGCGTATAATTATCTTCAATAAACTTAATAGTATTCTGAGGATTAAAGATTATGCCAAGAGGCAATCGACTCTATCAAGAAATTGGTAATGAGTTAAAATTGTTATTAAAAAGTGGAACTTTTAAAATTGGTGACCGTCTACCACCAGAAAGAGATATTGCTGAGACCTTTGATGTTAGCAGAACGGTAGTTCGAGAAGCATTAATTATGTTAGAGCTTGAAAAATTAGTTGAAGTAAAAAAAGGCTCTGGTGTTTATGTAATTGGTTTACCAAGCGAGTTCTTGTCTGAAAAAGACAGGGAAATAGAAGAAGAGGATTTTGGTCCTTTTGAATTATTACAAGCGAGACAATTAATTGAAAGTAATATTGCTGCTTTTGCTGCCTCACAAATTGTAAAAGCTGATATTGTAGAGTTAAGAGCTATATTAGAACAAGAACGTCAAATTTTAGAACAAGATGTGCTTGATGACTATAGTGCTGATGAAATGTTTCATATTGCAATAGCTCGAGCCACAAAGAACTCAATACTTGAGCGGTTATTAGAAGATCTATGGACAAAACGTTCATCAAGTAAAATGTGGGACCAACTACAAAGTAGAATAACCGATCATAGTTATCGAAAAAAATGGTTATATGATCATGAAAAAATTCTACAGGCATTACAGTTGAAAGATGCAATGGCTGCACGCCATGCTATGTGGCAGCACTTAGAAAATGTTAAACAAACATTAATGACTGTTTCTGACAGTGAAGATCCAAATTTTGATGGTTATTTATTTGACTCTATACCGGTCACTATCGTTAACCAATAGAAACAAATATGCATTGTTTATGGATCTTCATTTTAGAATAATTTTGTAAATGAAGTATCTTTGAGGAGAATTTAAATGGAACAAACAATGCGTTGGTTTGGACCTAACGACCCTGTATCATTGGACGATATTAGACAATCAGGGGCAACAGGAATTGTTACAGCTTTACATCATATTCCCAATGGTGAAATCTGGACAATCGACGAAATTAAAAAACGAAAAAAAATGATTGAAGACAAAGGTCTAACTTGGTCAGTTGTTGAAAGTATTCCTGTTCACGAAGAAATTAAAACCCATTCTGGCAACGTTGAACAACATATTGCCAATTATCAACAATCAATTCGTAATTTAGCCGCTTGTGGTATTGATACTGTTTGTTACAATTTTATGCCAGTATTAGACTGGACTCGCACCGATCTAGGTTATGAATTATCTGACGGTTCAAGAGCTCTACGTTTCGATCAAATTGCTTTTGCTGCATTTGATATTCATATTTTAAAGCGACCTAATGCCGAAAAAGATTATTCACAAGAAGATCAGATTTCAGCAAAAAAATATTTTGAAAATATGACGCAAGCCGATAAAGATAAACTTGTTGGAAATATTATCGCTGGGTTACCAGGCGCCGAAGAAGGTTACTCACTAGATCAATTTCGAGCACATCTTGCAACATATGACGGTATTGATAAAGCTAAATTACGTGAGAATTATGCTTATTTCTTGAAAGCTATCGTTCCAGTCGCCGAAGAAGTTGGCGTTGTTCTGACAGTTCATCCTGATGATCCTCCTAGACCTATTTTAGGTTTACCACGCATTGTTTCAACTATTGAAGATATGCAGTGGATAAAAGAAACAGTTGATAGCATTCATAATGGATTCTGCTTCTGTACTGGTTCTTATGGAGTTCGTAGCGATAATGATTTAGTTACAATGGCTGAAAAATTTGCTGATAGAGTTCACTTTATTCATTTGCGCGCAACAGTTCGTGAAGATAATCCATTATCTTTCCACGAAGGTGATCACTTAGCAGGTGATGTTGATATGTATGGCGTAATTAAAGTGCTTATTGCTGAAGAAGAACGACGTAAAAAAGCGGGAATCAAACGTTTAATACCAGTTCGTCCTGATCATGGTCACCAAATGCTTGACGATCTTAAAAAGAAAACCAATCCAGGTTATTCTGCAATAGGACGCTTAAGAGGTTTAGCGGAAATTCGCGGCGTTGAATATGCGATTAGACGTGCATTTTTTGAATAAAGACTAATCGCCTTTGACTAGAGAAGCCCATAATATTGGGCTTTTTTTAATTTGAACATAAAAATAGCGTGATATACACGCTATTGTTCTTATATAGTTAGAATGTCTTTAATTTAAATCATGATTTTAAATATTTATTATCGATATTTTTTATTTAAAGCAACACCAAAAAGATAGCCGAATAAGCACTGCTTAAAAAACATCATATTAAAGAAAGAAATTTTACTGTCTATCCAATTATTTATTCAAATAAAATATAACCAATAATTGGTGAACCAAATACTACTATTATTTTTAGTCGCTGTATTGAATTATTTATTGAATTTGTGATGTATATCACAATACTTTCTCAAATTGGTATAATAAGTTTTTTGATTGTCGATAGCTTTAATTAATTTGAAAATATGAGCTATTGAATAAAAATATATTTCTAAAACCCTAATAGCATTATTACAAAAAATGCTATTGATTCATTGTTGCTTTGACACAATTTATATTTAACAGCTATACTTTAGGGGATATTTTCTACATCTATATCGTTAAGCAGTTTTTCAATAAGCAGTTTAAACATAAGGGGTGTAAAATGGGTATCTTAAATAATATTTTTTCTAAAATATTTCCAAGCGCACAAGCCGCTGTAGGTCATGCAAAAGATGCAGTGAAAGAGCAAGTTGATAAAATCACTGACACCGTTAAAGGCAACACATCAAGTAACAACACAGATAGTAATACAGACCAAAATCAACAAAATACATCAGAAAATAAAAATCCGATTTCTGAAATCGATGTGATGTCAATTTTAGATAATTTAGCTAAAAAATTTCCTGAAAAACTTAACTGGAAGACATCAATTGTTGATTTATTGAAATTATTAGGTATTGATAACAGTTTAGATGCACGTAAAAAATTAGCAACTGAACTTAATTATACCGGTAGTACAGACGATACAGCAGCAATGAATACATGGTTGATTAAAGAAGTTATGAAGAAAATTGCTGAAAAAGGTGGTAACGTTACTCACTTATTTTCTTAGTCTGGAATGAATACGTGATTTGTCATCCACCTGTTAATCAGGTGGATTTTTTTTAATTTAGTTGAATACAGAAAATATTAATCTTAGCAAATTTAAGCTTTGAATGAATGCAAACGATTCATTGCACTTTCTACTCCATCTTTCAGTAAGATATCTGTGCAATATACTGATTCATCGATTGCTTTATCAATTAAATCTTGTTCTGGTTTAGATGGTTTATTTAATACATAACCAACTACTTTATTCTTATCACCAGGGTGTCCAATACCAATTCTTAACCGATAAAAATTCAAATTATTGCCAAGTTTATTTGCAATATCTTTCAATCCATTATGACCGCCATGACTACCACCAAATTTTAATTTAGCAATACCTGGATTAAGATCTAACTCATCATGAGCAACTAATATCTCATCAGGCTGAATTTGATAAAAAGAAGCCATTGCTTGAACAGCTTTACCACTTAAATTCATAAAGGTAGTTGGTACTAACAAACGGACATCATGACCATGAATATTAATCCGTGAGCTATATCCAAAAAATTTAGGATCAATTTTTAGCGGTTGGTTATAACGTTCAGCAAGAAGATCTACATACCAAGCACCTGCATTATGGCGAGTTGCAGCATATTCGTTACCTGGATTAGCTAAACCTACAATAAGTTTAATTGTTGTCATAATAGTCTGTCGTCAATTATTATTAGCAAAAAAGCCCCTAGAAGGGGCATTTATCTAATTCAGAAAAAAAGATTATTGATGGAACATTGCTGAAATTGATTCTTCGTTACTAATACGTCGAATTGCTTCAGCAAGCATACCTGATAATGTAAGTTGGCGTACATTTTTCAATGCTTTCACTTCTGCTGTTAATGGAATTGTGTCACAAACTACAATTTCATCAATGGCAGAATCTTTAATGTTACTTACCGCTTTTCCTGAGAAAATAGGGTGAGTTGCATAAGCGAAAACACGTTTTGCACCACGAGCTTTCAATGCATCAGCCGCTTTACAAAGTGTTCCGGCAGTATCAATCATATCATCAACTAAAATACAATCTCTGTCGGCTACATCACCAATAATATTCATCACTTCTGCTTCATTTGCACGTTGACGACGTTTATCAATAATGGCCATGTCAGTATCATTTAAAAGTTTTGCAATTGCACGTGCACGAACAACACCACCAATATCTGGTGATACCACGATTGGGCGTTCAAAATCACGTTGTAACATATCTTCTAAAATTACAGGGCTACCAAATACGTTATCAACAGGTACATCAAAAAAGCCTTGAATTTGTTCAGCATGAAGATCAACCGTTAAAACCCTATCTACACCAACAGTTGATAAAAAGTCTGCAACAACTTTAGCTGTAATAGGTACACGGGCTGAACGCACTCGACGATCTTGTCTTGCATAACCAAAATAAGGAATAACAGCAGTAATACGACCGGCAGATGCTCGACGCATCGCATCAATCATTACTAATAATTCCATTAAATTGTCATTTGTAGGCGCACAAGTTGATTGGATAATAAAAACATCTTCACCACGGACATTTTCATTAATTTGGACATTGACTTCACCATCACTAAAACGGCTAACAATAATATCACCAAGAGAAGTATAAAGACGATTAGCTATACGTTTTGCTAGTTCGGGTGTGGCGTTACCAGCAAAAAGCTTCATATCAGGCACGAGAAATCCTCAAGCATGTAATCATGATTACATAAAACGTAATCGGTTAAATCGGAGTGATAATTATATAATCATTTACAGATCATCCTCAACTACATTATAAAAAATTATTACAAATATTTTATATCTATCACAATAATATATAGAAATATAAGTTAATATGATGTTTTTTTGAAGTAGATTAAAAATCGGTTAAAATACTGTACCACAAAGGTGAATAATTACCTTGATAAATCATTTAATACTAACAGCAGACACACAATGAGTGAACAATTAAAAACGAATAATCAAGAGACAGAATCTAAACGAACAATACGTAGTTTTGTATTGAGACAAGGCCGCTTAACTAAAGGGCAGCAACAGGCTTTAACTCATTTATGGCCTATATATGGCATTGAATATAATGCACACTCACAAATCACTTTCGAAAATGACAAACCGCTGGTTCTAGAAATCGGTTTCGGTATGGGTGCATCATTGATTGAGATGGCAAAATCCTCACCAGACAAAAATTTTATAGGTATTGAAGTCCATCGACCTGGCGTAGGCGCTTGCTTAATGGCAATCGAAGAAAATAAATTAACCAATTTAAAAGTAATGTGTCATGATGCAGTTGAAGTATTAGAAAATATGATACCTAATGAATCATTAGATAAAGTTCAAATTTTCTTCCCTGACCCTTGGCATAAAGCAAGGCACAATAAACGCAGAATTATTCAACCTGAATTTGTTAAATTAATTCATGAAAAATTAAAAGTTAATGGTGTATTACATTTAGCTACTGACTGGCAACATTATGCTGAGCATATGCTTGAAGTATTAAGTCAAGCTGATGGGTTTAAAAATTTATCTACAACAAATGACTATATCCCGAGACCTGATGACAGACCTATTACCAAGTTTGAAAAACGTGGGCAAAATCTAGGGCATGGTGTTTGGGATTTGCAATTTATAAAAAAATAATGGTGCCTAGGAGCCAATATGCAAAATGAAACAATCGATTTAATTTGTCAGCGCCGCTCAATTCGGTCTTACAAATCAACACCACTGACTAATGAACAGTTGGAATCAATTTTTCAAGCGGCACAATCGGCTCCGAGCTCTAATTTTCTACAATGCACCACAATTATCCGAATTACAGACAGCGATAATCGTTCAAAGCTAGCACATTATTCAGGAGAGCAAAGTTATATTAATCAAGCTCCTGAATTTTGGGTATTCTGTGCCGATTTTAATCGCCACTTTCAAATTGATTCAACTATTCCACTTGAAAAAGCTGAGCAGCTTTTAGTTGGCTGTATCGATACGGCACTTATGGCGCAAAACGCCGTTATTGCAGCACAGTCATTAGGTTTAGGGACAGTTTTCATTGGTGGATTACGCAATAATATTTCGAAAGTTACCGAATTACTAGCATTACCTAAATATGTCCTTCCTTTATTTGGGCTTTGTATCGGTCATCCTGATCAAAATCCAGAAATAAAACCAAGATTACCGAAAGAATTAGTGTTTTTTGAAAATTACTATCAACCAATAGATGATCAACTATTAGCAAAATACGATACTCAAATGAGTGAATACTATAGTCATCGACAGACAAATCAAAAAGCAAGTGGTTGGAGTGATAAAATTGCTGAAACAATTATCAAAGGGCAAAGAGATTTCATTTTAACTTATTTGCATGAACAAGGATGGATAACTAAATGAACAACACTCAATATCAGTTAGACAAAGTCGTTATACTAAGTCGCCATGGCATACGTACTCCATTAGAAAACACGATAGCGTTCTTAGAAAAATCAAGCCCTTTTAAATGGCCAATTTGGGATCATGCTTATGGTTATCTAACAACACGAGGCGCCGTTTTAGAAACGTTTTTTGGACATTATCTATCACAATGGCTAGAGCAACAAAATATTAAGCTCTCACCAGAGAATCCTGATATATATGTTTATGCAAATAGCCTTCAAAGAACAGTAGCTACGGCTCAATTCTTAGTTGGCGGTGCTTATGCTGGTTATGACATACCTGTTCATCACAAATATACCATCGAAAAAATGGATCCTATTTTTGATCCAAGTGTACAAGATGACTCCCCAGAAATTAAACAAAAAGTCTTAAAAGATATTAATGATGCAGACAAAGCAGCATCAATTTTCAAAAATTTAGCGCCGGCTTATCAAATCGTGTCGGATATATTAGATTATAAAAATTCGCAATTATATTCTGAACTTAAATGTGATTTTGCTGATATTCCTTATGAGCTTCATTTTGTGAAAAATGAAGAACCCGAATTACATGGACCATTAGCAATTGGAATCTGTGCCGTTGATGCTTTTTTATTACAGTATTACTCTGCATTTCCTAAAGAACAAATTGCTTGGGGAAGAATAACCAGCCAAGAACAATGGCAACAAATAATACAAATTCGTAACCACTATATTAACTTAGTTTTTCACTCTAAAACGATTGCACGAAGTATTAGTAAATTATTAATCAATAAGATAGATGATTTAATACACAGTCAATCTCATAAAGTCAATTTATTGGTTGGTCATGATAGTACTATTGCTGCACTGCTCGGTGCTTTGGATTTTGCTGAATATCAACTGCCTAATCAATTTGAAAATACACCAATTGGCGGAATGGTTATATTTCAACGTTACCGCCATCTACCATCAGGTGAATACTTCTTCAAAGCTGAATATGTCTACCAAAGTTTTGATCAGCTATTTACTGGTGAAGCTATTGATATTAATAATCCACCACAACATTATCAACTTAAGTTGCTTAATGCAGAACAAAACAGTGATGGATTCTACCCATGGCAACATTTTGAAAATAGGCTAAAAGAGTTTCAATAAAATTCAGATTAGATTGCCGATATGACTTTAAGTTTCAAATCATTAGGCAATCTATAAATATCAGACACATTTAAAATTGTTATTTTAATTTCGCCTCAAAATGTAATCGATACCACAAAATAGATAATAATTTTCATAAGCATCTATTCATTGTATAAAATTTGTTACTTAAAACTTAATTAAAATACTATGAATTACTATTTCAATTAGGCACATATTGAATTTTGATATAACTTATTTGAATGTTATTTAACTAATCCAAAATAATTTAATAAAAATGTAATCGATTTCACAAAATGTTAACTAGATCACTTTTTTTGCATTTTTTTAATGTTATTATCCTGAGCAATTTATAGCTTTTAGTTTATTTCTTAAATAAACGATTTCTGAATGATTAGGTAATCATTTAAAGCTTAGCAAAGGAAATTCACTATGAATCAGAAAATTAAATCTGCAATGCATAACAAAAATTATTGGGTATTTAGCCTCTACTTTTTTCTTTATTTTTTCATTATGGGAGCTTACTTTCCATTTTTCCCAGTTTGGTTAAAAATGATAGGTTTAGATCAAGCGGATACTGGATATGTTTTCTCATTTATCTCATTATTTGCACTATTCTTTCAGCCGTTATTTGGGTTGATATCCGATAAGTTAGGTTTAAGAAAACACCTTCTTTGGATTATCACCTTCCTTTTAGTTTTATTTGGACCATTCTTTATATTTATATTAGGTCCTTTACTTAAACTAAATGTTACTCTAGGGGCTACTGCAGGCGGCTTATATCTTGGTATGGTCTTTAGTGGTGGTGCTCCTGCAATTGAAGCATTGGTTGAAAAAATCAGTAGACGTAGTGGATTTGAATTTGGTCGTTGCCGTATGTTTGGTTGCTTCGGCTGGGCGATTTGTGCTTCATTTGTTGGAATCATGATTTCTAAGGATATTAATGCTGTTTTTTGGTTATGTTCTGGCTTTGCCTTAGTGTTACTTATTTTAGTCAAAATAGCCGATCCAGCTAAAACAGCAACCACAGATGTTGTCGACCAAATGGGACTAAATAAACCTGAACCATTTAATTTAAAACTTGCGGTTAATTTACTAAAAATGCCTAAAACTTGGTATTTTATGCTCTACATTATTGGTGTGGCTTGTACTTATGATGTATTTGATCAGCAATTTGCTAACTTCTTCACCTCATTTTTCTCAAGTGAACAAGTTGGTCGTGAAGCATTTGGCTACGTCACAACACTGGGTGAATTTTTAAATGCGACTGTAATGTTTTTTGCTCCAATTATTGTCATGAAAATCGGAAGCAAAAATACTTTACTCGTTGCTGGTGCAATTATGTCAATTCGTATTACAGGTTCAGCATTTGCTAGTAGCGCAGTTGAAGTTATTATTTTAAAAACCTTACATATGTTCGAAGCACCTTTATTGTTAGTTGGTGCATTTAAATATATTACAAAACATTTCCCAATTCGATTATCAGCAACGGTTTACTTAATTGCTTTTTGTTTTGCAAAACAATTATCTATAATGTTTATGTCCACCTTTGCTGGTTTAATGTATGTTAAAATTGGATTTGAAGGGGCATATTTAGTGCTTGGCTTAATTGCATTAAGTTTTACACTTATTTCTGCTTTCACCTTATCAGGACGTGGACCTTTGGATCTTTTCAAAAAGAAAAGCAACGTTGAAATTGAAGAATAGTTAAATAATAACAATTCAAAAAATTAAGGTATCAAAATGAAAATATTAGTAACAGGTGGTTGTGGGTATATAGGCAGTCACACTTGTGTTCAATTAATTCTTGCTGGCTATACTCCTATTATTATTGATAATTTATTTAATAGTAAAGCCTCAGTATTAGAAAGAATAAAAACCATCACAGGAAAATCAGTCGATTTCTATCATGGTGATGTTTGTGATGGAAATTTGCTTGCAAGAATTTTTAAAGAACACGATATTAAAGCTGTTATTCATTTTGCAGGATTGAAAGCCGTTGGTGAATCAGTATATAAACCACTTGAATACTATGAAAATAATGTTTATGGCAGTATTGTTTTAATGAAAGCAATGCGTGATGCTGGCGTTAAACAATTAGTCTTTAGTTCTTCAGCTACCGTATATGGTGAGCTAGCGCCAGTTCCTTACGTCGAAACATTACCACAAGGTTTACCAACTAGCCCGTATGGAAAAAGTAAGCTTATGGTTGAACAATGTATGATGGATTTAGCTATTGCTGAACCTGATTGGTCCTTAACTTTACTGCGATATTTCAATCCTGTAGGTGCTCATCCTAGCGGTTTAATGGGAGAAGATCCGCTTGGCGTGCCCAATAATCTGATGCCTTTCATTACCCAAGTTGCAATAGGCAAACGAGAATCGCTATCAGTATTTGGTAATGATTACCCAACAGTTGATGGCACATGTGTGCGTGACTTTATTCACGTTGTGGATTTAGCAGATGGTCATATTGCAGCACTTAAAACTGATAGAAATAAAGCTGGAGTTCATATCTATAATTTAGGTTCTGGTGTAGGCTTCAGTGTACTGCAAGTGATTAAAGCCTTTGAAAAGGCATCAGGAAAATCACTTAATTGGCATTTCGCACCAAGGCGAGCCGGTGATCTACCTGCATTTTGGGCTGACGCGAAAAAAGCTGAACAACAATTAGGTTGGAAAACAAAGTTAACCCTTGATGATATGGTAAAAGATTCATGGAATTGGCAATCAAAGAATCCGCAAGGTTATCCTGATTAAAGTAATGTTTACACCAAAATCGCAGTAAAACTATAATTAAAGAGGCAAATATGGATATTTTTAACCCAGTTGATCATCCTCATCGCCGATATAACCCATTGACCGCACAATGGGTGTTAGTTTCGCCCCACAGAGCAAAACGCCCTTGGCAAGGTCAACAAGAAACCTTAAATGAAGAACAGAAACCCCATTATGATCCTAATTGTTATTTATGTCCGGGCAATAAACGTGTCACTGGCGATATAAATCCTAACTACACTGGAACGTACGTTTTCACGAATGATTTTGCTGCATTAATGGAAGATACGCCTAATTCACCCGATAGTAACGATCCTCTATTTCAAATCCAAAGTGCCAGAGGAACAAGCCGAGTTATCTGTTTTTCACCAGATCACAGTAAAACTCTACCTGAACTTGATTTACCTGCAATTGAAACGGTGATAAAAACTTGGATCACCCAGCAACAAGAGCTAGGAAAAAAGTACCCTTGGGTACAAGTTTTTGAAAACAAAGGGGCAGCAATGGGCTGTTCAAACCCTCATCCGCACGGACAAGTTTGGGCTAATAGTTTTATCCCTAATGAAATAGCGCGAGAAGATCTCAATATGCGCAACTATTTTCAAAAAAATGGACGAAATTTATTAGTAGACTATGTAGAAAAAGAGTTGACCAATAAAGAACGCATTGTGGTAGAAACAGAACATTGGTTAGCCGTCGTTCCTTTTTGGGCTATTTGGCCATTTGAAACCCTACTATTGCCAAAGAAACATATTGCTAGATTAACAATGCTTAACCAATCTGAGCAAAAAGATTTGGCCTTAGCATTAAAAAAACTGACCTGTCATTATGATAATTTATTCAATTGCTCTTTCCCCTACTCTATGGGATGGCATGGTGCACCGTTTGTGGAAGGAAATACTGATTATTGGCAAGTACACGCCCATTTTTATCCTCCGCTATTACGTTCAGCTACCGTAAAAAAATTCATGGTAGGTTATGAAATGTTAGCTGAAGTACAAAGAGATTTAACGCCAGAGCAAGCAGCCGAAAGACTGCGCAACGTTAGTGATGTGCATTATAAAGATAAGAAGGATAAATAAATGAAAGCATTAATCAATAAAACCGCGCAAGCATTTGAGGATCAATTTGGTTATAAACCCGATACCATTGTACAAGCACCGGGCAGAGTAAACTTGATAGGCGAGCACACAGATTACAATGATGGTTTTGTATTACCTTGTGCCATCAATTATGAAACTGTAATTAGCTGTCACAAACGTTCTGACAACTTAATTAGGGTAATAGCGGTTGATTATAATAATGAACAGGATCAATTTTTACTTAATCCTTCAATTGAAAAACATCCAAATTACCAATGGGCGAATTATGTCCGGGGTGTAATTCAATATATCGTAAAATATTCAGAGGATATTAGAGGTGTTGATTTAGCTATCAGTGGTAACGTGCCACAAGGTGCAGGATTAAGTTCATCCGCTTCACTTGAAGTTGCAATTGGTAAAATGTTTCAGGTGCTTTACGATCTACCTTTTGATGGCAAAAAAATAGCCTTAATCGGTCAAGAGGCAGAAAACAAATATGTTGGTTGCAACTGTGGCATAATGGATCAATTAATATCCGCGCTTGGCCAAGCACAACATGCTTTATTAATTGATTGTCGATCATTAGAAGCATTACCTATTTCTATCCCCAAAGATCTAGCAGTTGTAATCATTAATTCCAACATTAAACGTGGATTAGTTGATAGCGAATATAATACTCGTCGTAAGCAATGCGAAGCCGCAGCCAAAGCGCTAGGTGTAAATGCCCTTCGTGATGCATCATTGGTTGATTTACTACAGATCAAATCCTCACTCGATCCGCTAGTATTTAAACGTGCTCATCATGTCATTACCGAAAATGAACGTACACTTAAAGCCGCTTATGCGCTTGCTAATGAAGATTATCCATTACTCTCAAAATTAATGGCTGAAAGCCACAATTCGATGCGCGATGATTTTGAAATCACAGTACCTGCAATAGACTACCTGGTTAAAATTATACAAGACGTTATTGGAAATGAAGGTGGTGTACGGATGACGGGTGGTGGTTTTGGTGGTTGTGTTGTTGCCTTAGTTCCTAAGAACAAAGTTGATGAGGTAAAAGATGTGGTTAGCCAAAACTATCATAAGAAATTTAATATTAAGGAAGATTTTTATATCTGTCAGCCAAGTGAAGGGGCTCATAAATTATGTCTGTAAAACAAATTATCACCCTTAAAAATAGCCAAGGCATGAAAATTAAATTGTCCAATTGGGGCGCAACTTGGCTTTCTTGTACCATGCAAGTTGAAGGAGAAAACCGAGAACTAATACTTGGTTGCCAATCATTCGAACAATACGAACAACAAGATGCATATTTAGGTGCTACTGTTGGACGATATGCCAATCGCATTGCAAATGCTGAAATAGATATAGCAGGAAAACATTATCAGCTTATTGCCAATCAAGGCGTTAATCAGTTACATGGTGGCAAATCAGGCTTTGATAAAAAAATATGGAAAATTGAATCACAATCGGAACAACAAGTTACATTTGGATTAATTTCTCCAGATGGTGACCAAGGCTTTCCTGGCGAACTTAAAGTTACCGCTAGTTATACATTAACTGACGATAATCAAGTCATCGTCGAATATAATGCGAGCACAACAAAATGTACGCCAGTTAACTTAACTAACCATGCCTATTTTAATTTAGATGGTGAAACTAACGATATACTTGCACACAGTTTAAAAGTAAATGCTAACTATTACTTACCTGTCGATGCCAATGGTATTCCATGCAATGATTTGCTTGATGTTACTCAAGACGATATGGATTTAAGACAGTTACGAGTTCTATCCGATAATTTGCTAACTAGCCCAGCACGAAAAATCACAGGCGGTTATGACCATGCTTACTTATTAGATAAATCAAAACCAATTGCAGCTCAACTTATATCGTCAGACAAAAAAGTGACAATGGACGTAACAACGTCTTATCCTGCCCTACAAGTCTATACTGGTAACTTTTTAGCCAACACCCCAAATCGTCACAATGGTAAATATGCTAATTTTGCAGGAGTAGCATTAGAAGCTCAGTTTTTACCCGATAGCCCTCATCATTTGACATGGCCACAACCAAGCTGCTTCTTAGAACCGGGACAAACTTACCATCACCAAATTACCTATCAGTTTTTTATAAGCTGATAAATTTCTCTTTTTATTATTGATGAAAAATAAATAACTTCATCAATAATAAAAATTCTACAAGTTTAACCATACCTCAAATAGATTTATGATAATAAAAAAAGTTGAGGAACGGGGTTTTTGAACATAAAAAACGAAGATTTTGTACGGTTAAACTAACAATCCAAGTCAAAATTAGGTATCATATTCTCCTATTCGCTAATGGATAAGATAAATGAAAAGTAAAAATCTCACGGCTATTTTTCCGGGAACATTCGATCCAATTACTAATGGTCACATTGATCTGATTACCCGTGCATCACAACTTTTTCCTCGTTTGATTGTCGCAATAGCGGAAAGCCCTAATAAAAAAACGCTATTTACTTTAGAAGAAAGAGTTAACTTAGCCTCAACACCAGTGGAACATTTACTGAATGTTGAAGTGATTGGCTTTAATAATCTTATGGCTGACTTTGCCCAGAAACACGGAGCAACAGTTATTGTTAGAGGTGTGAGAACAACTCATGATTTTGAATATGAAAGACAACTCGCAGAAATGAATCGAGCATTAAAACCAGATTTAGACACCATCTTTTTAATGCCTTCAATTGCAATGGGATTTATTTCATCTACCATCGTTAAAGACGTTGCTTACCATGGTGGTGATATATCCAATTTAGTACCCTTTCATGTTAAAAAAGAGTTATTGAAACGGTTAACATAATATCGATTTATTAATATGGTCAATTTTTATACTCCTCCGAAAAAAAAACTAGCCTCTCAAAAACTGACAGTTACAGTTACAAAATTAGATGCCTTTGGACAAGGGGTAGCAAATCATAAAGGTAAAACAATCTTTATTAAATCAGCCTTGCCGGACGAGACCGTCGATATTCAATTAACCGAAGATAAAAAAAATTACGCTAAAGCCAAAGTAATAAAGTACCATAATTACAGTCAATATCGGGTTAAACCACAATGTAAGTATTTTACCCAATGTGGTGGCTGTGAATTACAACATATTTCTCCAGATCTACAACAACAAGCAAAATATGAAGCACTAATTAAGCTAATACAAAAAGAAACTGGGGCTTTGTTGGAAGATAACGCACCTAATATCATTGCTGATCAACCCTATCATTATCGTAGACGTGCTCGATTATCAATTAATTTCTTCAAAGGTGAATTACTTATAGGTTTCAGACAATCCGAATCGAACAAAATTATAAATATTGACCACTGCCCAGTATTAGTTGAACAGCTAGATGATTTACTCATTCCATTACAATCTTGCTTAAGACAAATCAAACAGAAAAAAGCACTTGGCCATATTGAATTAATTGCAGTTGATAGTGGAATAATTACAGTGTTAAGGCATACTGAGCTATTGACTGAGCAAGATAGTCATTTATTAAAACAGTTTGCTGAAATTCATAACATATCACTCTATTTACATGGTGATAATCTGGTTCATGTTTTTGGCAATAAAGAACATTACTACCTTATCGATCAATTAAAACTAACCTTTAGCCCACTCGATTTTATTCAGGTAAATAACCAGATTAATCGAAAGATGGTAAATAAAGCACTTGAATGGTTAGATATATCATCAAATGACAAAATACTTGATCTATTTTGCGGCATGGGCAACTTTTCATTACCTATAGCAAAATATTGCCAATCTATTACCGGTGTTGAAGGCGTAGAGGAATTAGTCGAAAAAGCTAAACTTAATGCCAACTTAAATCAAGATAAAATTCAGGCTAAAACCCAATTTTTTACCTGTAATTTAGAAGATAAACAACAATTTTCGATATGGAATCAAACAGTATTTGACAAAGTATTATTAGATCCTGCAAGAGCAGGCGCTTATAATGCTACAGCAGAAATTGTTAAATTATCACCATCAAAAATAGTTTATATTTCATGTAATCCTGCTACATTAGCTAGGGACTGCAAACTCTTTATTGAGGAAGGATACAATATTGCAAAGATTGCTATTTTGGATATGTTTCCACAAACTAAGCATATTGAATCAATGTTGATGTTAACCAGATCAGGGTAATAATTATGGTATCAATTAGAGGCGCCCATCAACAAAATGACGAGCATTATACTCTAACACAGTTTGATGTTGAACAATGGGCTAAACATGAACTTTTATTAACCAATTTTGAATCCTATCAAAAGTTTAAGGATATCTGGGATTTTTGTTTTGAACACAGTGCTGGTGCGCCTGAACAAACCTACTGCTTCCAAAATGCAATTGAGATGGTTGAGATTTTATCAACCTTGAACATGGACATTAACAGTTTATGTACAGCCCTTTTACTGCCATTCCTTGATACTAAAATTATCCGCCGTGAAGATCTGCCTGAAAATTTCGATCGCGACATTATTCACATCCTTTCCAGTGTTATCAAAATGAAGGATATCAGGCAACTACGAGCCATCCGTAATGGACATGCAACTACTGAGCAAATTGACAGTATTCGTCGTATGTTATTGGCTATGGTAAATGATTTCCGTAGTGTGGTAATAAAATTAGCAGAGCGTATTACTTATTTACGTAATCTAATGAATGCCCCAAAAGAAGATCAAGTCCTTGCAGCTAAAGAGTGCTTTAATATCTATGCTCCTCTAGCCAATCGATTAGGAATTGGGCAATTAAAATGGGAACTTGAAGATTTTTGTTTCCGTTATTTACATCCAGATCAATATCGTTTCATTGCTCATAAGTTACATGAAAAACGATTGGATCGTGAATCATACATTAATCAATTTGTTAAAAATTTACAGGATATGATGAATAAAGATCATATTCGTGCTGAAGTTTATGGTCGTCCAAAACATATCTATAGTATATGGCGAAAAATGGAACGCAAACATCTACAATTTGAAGAATTATATGATATTCGAGCTGTGCGTATAATTTGTGACCGAATTGAAGATTGCTACAATGCATTAGGTATTGTGCATAGCCATTATAAACATATAGCTAAAGAATTTGATGACTATGTGGCTAACCCCAAACCCAATGGTTATCAATCGATCCATACGGTTGTTTATGGTCCACAAGATAAAACTATTGAAATTCAAATCCGTACTGAACAAATGCACAATGATGCTGAATTAGGTGTAGCCGCACACTGGAAATATAAAGAAGGCAGTACGGATAAGATGACGGCTTACGATCAACGAATTTCTTGGTTGCGTAAACTATTAACATGGCAACAAGAAATGTCCGAAAGTGGCGAAATTCAAGAAACCGTCCGTAGCCAAATTTTTGATGACCGGGTTTATGTATTTACGCCTAAAGGTGATGTAGTCGATTTACCAACTGGTTCAACCCCTTTAGATTTTGCATATCATATTCATAGTGATGTTGGACATCGTTGTATTGGCGCCAAAGTGGGTGGTCGTATAGTTCCGTTCACTTATATTTTGAAAACTGGTGATCAAGTTGAAATTATTACTCAGAAACAACCAAATCCAAGTCGTGACTGGTTAAATCCTAATACGGGGTTTGTTAATAGCAGTCGCGCTCGAGCAAAAATACAAGCTTGGTTCAAAAAGCAAGATAGAGATAAAAATATTGCTGCCGGACAACAAATTTTAGAAAACGAGCTAGAGCCATTAAATATTAGCTTAAAAAGTGTCGAAAAAATTCTTATTAGTAAATACAATGCCCACTCTTTTGATGAGGTACTTGCTGGGATAGGTAGTGGTGATGTTAGGATTAATCAACTTGTTAACTTCATTAATGCCCAATTTAATAAACCGACAGCAGAAGAAGAAGATGAAGCTGTTCTAAAACAAATTACCCAAAAATCAACATCTCAAGCTAAAAATACAGGAAAATCGACCGCTATAAAAGGTGGTGAAATTATTATTGAAGGTGTCGACAATTTACTTTACACCATTGCTAATTGCTGTCGACCTATTCCTGGCGATCCGATTGTTGGCTTTGTAACACAAGGACGAGGTATTTCTATTCATCGAGCTGACTGTGAACAATTGCAAGAGTTAAAAAATCATGCTCCAGAGCGCATTACTAGCGCTATATGGAGTGGCAATCACAATTCAAGTTATACAATGGTTGTTAGAATCATAGCTAACGACAGGAGTGGTTTATTGCGAGATATCACCACTATATTGGCTAACGAGAAAGTAAATGTTTTAGGTGTCTCAAGCCGAATTGAAATGAAACAACAAATTGCGACTATTGATATGGATATGCAAATTTTTGATCAAGATTCACTTGAAAGAGTATTAAACAAAATTAAACAGCTTCCAGATGTAATTGAGGCAAAACGGTTTCAAGGGTAGCTATTGATTAAGTTGCCACTAATTCTAGGTGGCAACTCATTTATTTTGATTGGTTCGTTTTTTCTAGAATCTCAAATTGATAATCATATTGATTTTTTTCATCAGCTTTATGTTGTTCTGAGTGAATTTGTCGCCATGATATTTGAGAATAATCTGGAAAATACGTATCACCTTGTAATTGAGCATCAATATGAGTTAAGTAAAGACGATTAACTAAAGGTAATACCTGACTATATATATTACCCCCACCTATAAAAAATGCCTCTTCAACCGACTGTTCATTAAGCAACGATATTGCTTCATCAACCGATTGAACCCAGCTAACATCAGAGTTTATTGAAGCTTTGTTATCAGCTTGACGACTAATGACAATGTTATGGCGATTTGGCAATGGTCTACCAATAGACTCAAACGTTTTTCGCCCCATAATAACTGGCTTATTTAATGTATTTTTTTTAAACCATGCTAAATCTGCTGGCATATGCCACGGCATTTGATTATTTAACCCAATAACTTGATTATCCGCCATGGCAACAATAATACTTAATATCATATTAGTTCCTTTACACATACCCTAAGGATTTTATACGCTCATTCACATTGTCAGGGAATATAGTCTGCTGCCAAAGTCTTTGACTTAAAGATAGTAATGATTCTTTTTGACCTGAAACAATCCAATTAGCTAACTCGGTCGCCACATCTGGATAAACAACTGGTTTCGGAGAAGGCAAGCTAACCCAATATTTAAGCTTCATGCTATTTAGATTTTCCATCACAGTTGCCATATCCAAAGATTGCAAACATTGAGCATTATAAACTTGTTCAAATTGACCTGCTACTGGCTTAGTTAGAATCTTCTTCCCTAAAGATAACGCTTCAGATATTAATGCAAATCCAGTATTTGAAATAATCCCAGAACAACTAAGCAAAGCTTGCGTAAAATTATCTCGGCTTAACGGTTGTAATAATAAATTCTTACGCTCTGTAACTTGTTTTACATCGGGATGGAAACAACAAAATTGATATTGTGGAAATTGAGTAACTAATTCTGCAATTTCATTTAAATCTTCAAAAGGTAAATACACAACAATTTTACCATCTTCAGTTGGTACAGTTTCAAATGAATCAATCATTGGTGGAATTAGTTTATGACCAAAGTGAAACCAATGTAAGCCAATTGGTTTTGTAACAGGTGCATAATATTTCATAATAACATTGGCTATCATGCCGTATTCTTTTGGCTTAAGGTAATGGCAGACAGATTGGTTACTAATCCCTAAACATTCTCGATTTTGATAATGTGCAGCCCATGCACTTACTGGCTCAAAATCACTAATAATGCAATCATATTTTGATAAATCGAGATCACGAACATCTTTAATTAACCTAAAGGCGCGAATTTTTTGGATAGTTTTTCGATAATTAATTTTTCCATTAAGTGTTGCAAAAGATAGACCGCTAAATGTTCGATAATTGCCAAAGGCCTGCATATCAAAATAATCTTTAGGATCACGACCACTGAAAATGTAATCAACATCAGCACCAGCCTTTTTTAAAGCTTTCGCTAAAGTTCTACTACGACTGATGTGGCCATTTCCTGTTCCTTGAACTCCGTAAAGAATTTTCATATCGTTTTTAATCAGAATATTATTTTTATGCAAATATGATACCAGAACCATTTATATTTGGCTTATTTATTTTATGATTATAACAAATAAATGAGTAAGTGATATTTATCATTAAACGTTTGAACAGCTTTAATTCCTTGGTATTAAAATCAAATTTTTATATCAAGAGTTAAAACTGTATAAATTTGCTGCTATTTTTAGTAAAATGGATTCGAGGAGATTAATTGTGTGATGAATAATGTCGCAAATCATTAACAAGAAGCAATTTTATATTTTAATTATATTGGCAATATTTTTGCTTTTTTCTTCTATTGGGCATTTTTCTCTAATTATATCTAAACCTTGTTCAGATCATCATTCACCAAATTTAATATCATCTCAGGTGAACGCAAATCTTAATTATGCAAATACAGATTTGCCGACTTCTAAATCAACAAAATCTTTTATTGGTAAATCGGTTAATCATTGTGCCACTTGCAGTACAATTATAACTAATTATATTGTTAATTTTGATTATCCGATTCATAGTGAACAATATCTACTTACTAAATTTATTCCTGAATATAAAGAATTTATTCCTGAGTTAAAGCCACCAAAATTTATCTAATTTACGCAGTTAAATATTAGTAATAAGTACTGGAAATCAATAACACAATCTCACTTTTTATAGTCTTGACGGTTGTATGCAGGTTATTGTTTAACGTAATAAATAATTATAGGAATACTATGAAACGCCGAAATTTTATAATGAATATTACCGCTGCTGTCGGTGGTTTAATTGCAACTAAAGCCATAGCCAAATTGGATAATTCACCAATGTCTGACATGGTTTGTGATGTTAAATCTGATAATTGTGATAAGGGGGACAACATGCACGATCATATGAATATGAATATGAACATGAATAACAACATGCCACAAAAACTGTTATCGACTACAGCGCTACCACACGGTAAAAACTTACCCGAGTTAACTAATTTAAAAAATACCAGCACCCAAGCTGGCGTATTTGAAGCAACGCTACATTTAAAACCGGTTAAAATAGCCTTAACACCGGAAATTACCACCGAATTTTGGGCATATAATGGCATGATTCCTGGTCCGAAAATCGAAGTATTTGAAGGCGATCATGTTAAAATAACCGTTAAAAATGATCTCTCACAGCCAACAACCGTTCATTGGCATGGTTTGCTGATTCCTTCAGATCAAGACGGCAACCCGCAAGATGCTATTCCGGCAGGTGGCAGCAGAGTTTATGAATTTACCATACCGGAAGGCACAGCCGGAACCTATTGGTATCACCCACATGGACATAATACCGTTGCAGAACAAGTCTTTCGTGGTTTAGCCGGTACCTTTATTGTGCGCAGTAAAAATGATCCGCTTGCTTCGCTACCGGAGCAACATTGGTTCTTTTCTGACTTAAAATTAACTGAAAACGGCGAAATCGCCGAAAATTCCATGACCGACTGGATGAATGGGCGGGAAGGACAATTTGTGTTAATCAATGGCGCTTACCAACCCAATATAAAAGTAGAAGGAGCAACCAGAGTCAGAATCTGGAATGCGTGTTCTGGCCGATATTTAAATCTATCAATACCGGATTGTGATGTCTTTTTAGTTGCTACCGACGGCGGTTTCATTGCCGAGCCGCATCAACTCAATAAACCGTTATTACTTACTCCGGCAGAACGGGCTGAAGTGGTTATCGTTCCGAAAAAAACCGCCAGTCTTTATCTGCAAAACATCGGCTACGATCGTGGCAAAATGGGAAATGTACCGCCGGAACCAAACATCATTCTTTCACAGCTCCAGTTAACTCAAACGGCCAGTACAGTTCTACCAACGCATCTAAAACAAGTACCCACTTTAGGCGAAGCCGTCGCCAAAAAATCACTTGAATATACTGAAGTAATGGATAAAAGTGAGCCTCGAGGTGGTATGCTATTTTTAATTAATGGCAAACGGCATGATATGTCACGAATCGACTTGGAAAGTAAACTTCACGATGTTGAAGAGTGGACAATTGTTAATAACTCACATATGGATCACAATTTCCATATACATGGAGCGCAATTTATTGTGCAATCTCGTGAATTAAATGGCACTAAAACTACACCCGAGTTTGTTGCTTTGAAAGATACCACTAACTTACGCCCGCACGAAACGCTTGTTATTAAAATTCAGCAAAATATGCCGGGACTACGTATGTATCACTGTCATATTGTAGAGCATGAAACGCTGGGTATGATGGGGCAATTAATGGTTAAAGAATAAACATTCATTTTTTATTGGATGCAAAAAATTATTAATAAAAAATGAGGAAAATACTATATTTAATTCAATGGAGATTGCAATTTTTACTCATGCAATCTCCTTTTTATAATTATGAATGACTTTAGAAATTTTTAATCCAAAAAAAATTAACTATCTGATTAACATAAAATCACATTAGTCTGTTTTTGTAATTCGGCTACTTTAATAACATCAGCAGCATCGTTAGTAATTAAAGCGGTTATCTCATCCCAATTACAAATTTTAAACAGGCTTTTTCGGTTAAATTTAGTATAGTCACCCAAAATATAGCGTTTATCTGCATGGGCAATAATTGCTTTATCAATACAGGCATCAGATGAAGATGGACTTGAAGGACCAGCTAAATTAGCAAAACCGTCAGTACCTAAAAAACAGACATCAACTTGAATTTCACTGATCATCGAAAGCGCCCACCCACCAAATACCGATGAGCTTTTATTGCGCAGTTCACCGCCAAATAAAAACACTTGGTTATCTGAGGCAATCAAGGTATTAGCAACAGGCAAAGAATCGGTAAAAATCTTATAACCAGAACGAAAACATAAAAGCTTAGCTAGCTCTAATGTTGTACTTCCTGTGCCAATAATCATCGAACAATTATCCGGGAGCAAGCTCAAAGCTTTTTGCGCAATACTCTTTTTTAAACTGGCATTTTCTTTTTCTCGAATCTGAAATGGATGTTCAATCGCACCTTGCTTTAGCGTTGCTCCGCCATGGCATTTCACTAAAAAGCCTTTTTCTTCTAATTGCGATAGATCTTTTCGAATAGTTTCATAACTTACATCATATTTGCGTGCTAATTCACTAACATATACGGTGCCGGCTGTAATCAAATCTTCTAAAATTAATTCTCTTCTCTCATTCATTAATTGCATAGTTAGCTATCTCTAAGTGTCAAATTTCGGTCGCAATATTAACACTAATCATACTCAATTATTATCGACATTCTACAATAATGTTGCATTTATGCCTCATTAATATCGCATCATTTTCTAAAAAAAGTAAATAAAAGCCATAAAACAACAAATGCAAGATTGGTTTATATTGGTTTTTATTTTATTTAAAAACAATATCTTATTAATTATGTGATCTTGATCACATTGACTTGCCAACAAAAACCAATTATAAAATTGGTTATCAATTAATTAACACAAGGAAAACCAATGAAAACCAAAATTGCAATTGCTAGCGACGATCTTGGATTTGAATATAAACAAGCGCTTAAAAATTATCTCATTGAGGAAAAAAATGCCGAAGTGGTATATGACCCTGTCAAAGTCAAAGAAGATGGGATTAACACATTTGCCAAATTGGCAGATGAGATGTCGATACTTATTCAAAAAGATGTTTGCCGTCTAGGTGTATACATTTGTGGTACAGGAATTGGATTTACTTGTCAGGCAAACAAACATTGGGGAATACGGGCAACTGCTGTCACTAACCCTTATTCTGCTAAACGTGCAAGGCTTAGTAATAATGCACAAATAATTGGACTGGGATGTCGTGTTAATGGGTTGGAATATACAAAAATGATACTCGATGCTTGGTTTGATGAACCTTTTGACTTTGCCACTGCTCGTGAAAATTCGAAAAAAAACCTATTGCAAGCTGAACGCAATGACAATGCCTTATTAGTTAAACCAGCCCATATCGCTTGGAATATGGGTTTTAGAGCCGATGAATAAGCATCAAAGGAGTAACACATGGAATTAATCACACAATTTATCAACGATTTAGGTAATTTTATTTTTATCCCTATCATCTTTCTTATACTAATGGCCGCGCTTGGGCGGCCTATTTCAGAATGTATATCCTCAGCCATGAAAGTGGGTATTGGCTTTATTGCTTTAAGTATGACAATAAAGTTTATGTTGGATAAAATGGCGCCCGCTGTCACCGGACTTGCTGAAAGTACCGGCTCTTCACTGAGCGCAATTGATGTTGGCGGTGCAGCAACAGCGGTAATGGGATTTGGATCGAGTATGGGACCAATAATTATTCCATTATGTGTTGCAGTCAATGTTTTATTGTTGATTTTAAAAATCACCGATTGTGTCAATGTCGATGTATTTAATCTACATCAAAATGCATCAATGGGGGCAATTGTTGGCGTCTATTCAGGCAGTTTTTTATATGGCGTACTAACAGCCGCACTATTTCATGTTTGGGCATTAATTGCCGCAGACCTTGGCGCTAAAAATAATGAAAAATTCTATAATTTACCGGAAGGTGTTTCCATTTCACACCCTGTCGCAAATACTTATCTGATATTTGCTTATCCATTCAATTGGATTTATGACCGAATACCTGGTTTTAGAAATATCAGTATCACTGCTGAAACTATCCAAAAACGCTTTGGCGTATTAGGTGATCCAACTATTGTTGGTTTTATTATTGGCGTTTTGCTTGGTTTTTGTGGTTATTCTTGGCAAAGTCCATATCATACAATCATATCCAGCCTTCAACTTGGCATGTATTTGGCAGCAGTCATGCTTCTACTACCAAGAATGACATCAATAATGATGGAAGGTTTAGTCCCTTTATCCAACGTCGCTCGCAAGAAACTAGTTAAACGATTTCCAAACCGTGATATTACCGTCGGTATGGATACCGCATTGATTGTTGGAAATCCCGCCGTTATCGCTCCAGCTTTATTACTCATTCCGGTTATTGTGATTTTAGCCGTTATTTTACCGGGAAATAAAGTGATGCCGTTAGGCGATTTATCACAATTCGTGTTCTTTATTGCCTGTATGGTGCCTGTATTTAAAGGCAATATTATCCGAACTTGGGTGACATCTATCTTCCTGTTTGGTGGTGGTTTATATATTGCATCATGGATGACGCCTGCAACTAATGAAGTATTTCAGGAATTTGGTAGCAATCCGGATGCATCAGTTATGTACACCTCATTAAATCCGTCAGCAAATCCATTCACAGGGCTATTTGCCGCAACCAGCCATATAGGCGTTCTGGGTTATGTATTAATTGGTTTAATCCTGCTCTCTGTAGGTTACCTATTAAAGAAAAAAGAGAAAAATTCAACTATCAATAGCGAGGTATCAAAATGAAAAAAGTATTAGTTGTTTGTGGAAACGGGATTGCTTCATCATCAATCATGGTATCAATTTTACAAGACTATCTTAAAGAACAAAAGATTGATGCACAAGTCGATAAATCATCACTTATGGCATGTTCTACCGATACATTCAACAGTTACGATTTAGTGGTGTCTTCCACCAAAATCGATAATCCGGATATTACAACTAAAGTGATTGTTGGTGCCGGTTTATTAACGGGAATCGGTGAAGATGCAATCTTTGAAGCCGTAAAACAAGAACTGACTAAATAAGAGGTGGGCTATGCATATTTTAGTTCATGATCTTGATGAAGGCATCGTTACCTATCAAGATGCTATTAACGCATCAGGCTCTTACTTATTAGAAAAAGATTATATTCAAATTGAATATATTGCAGCATGTATAAATCGGGAAAAATCGTATCCCACCGGATTACTTATGAGCAATGGTATAGGCATTGCCATACCCCATGCAAATTATCAATTAGTAAAAAATGATGCAATCAGTTTAGTACGTTCAAGGAAAGGGGTTGAATTTCAGCAAATGGAAGATTCTGATTTAAACGTCACTTGCCAATTAATCTTTAACCTCGCTTTATCGACTAGCAATCAGCATTTAACCATATTGCAGCGGTTATTTACGTTATTTCAAAACAAGGAGTTTACTGAAAACTGTCAAAACTTAAGTTGCCAGCAAGTAGAACTATTAATTAGTCAACAAATAACAAAATGAATGACTTAAACAATTATTACAGCTTTTTATTCTTCATTTATCCCCTAAAGGGTAATGAATAAAAAATGAAGGAACAAATTATGTCCAAACAAATAAATATCATCGTTGCCTGCGGTAGTGGCGTTGCAACATCAACAGTTGCAGTAGATGCAGTAAAAAAGATTTTAGAAAGTGCCGCAATACCCGCAAAAATTAGTAAATGTACTTTAGGAGAATTAGAAGGGAAACAGCAAGATTTTGATTTAGCCCTTACAACTGCTAACTATAAAAAAACGCTAACAATTCCGCATATGAGTGTTTTTGGTCTTATTTCCGGCGTTAATGTTGATTTAGTAACAATCAAGCTGGTGCAACTATGCCAAGAGATTATATCTAAAGCATAAGGAGCATAATTATGATTGAATTATTACAAAATTTTTTTGAAACGGTATCAAAACTAGGCGCAGTCGTATTACTCCCCATAGTGATAATGTTATTAGGGCTTTTTTTCCGCATGAGGATTGGTGCGGCAATTAAATCAGGTTTATTGGTTGGAATTGGTTTTCAGGGGTTAGTGCTGGTATTAAACCTACTAATGGCAACCATAAATCCTGTTATAGCCTATTATGAAAAGCTTGGTTCAGGCTTTACCACAATTGATGTTGGATTTGCAGCAATTGGTGGGGCGGCTTGGTCTATTCCTGCTGTGGTGCTATGTATCCCACTAATTATCCTTTTAAACATTGTGTTAATTAAAATAAAAGTGGTGAATGTCATTAATGTTGACGTGTGGAACTTTATTCATTTTATGATTCCCGGCGCTTTAGCCATTGCGCTTTTTAACAATATAGTTATTGGTGTTTTAGTCACAATTGGCTTATCAGTGATTACCTTATTTTGTGCAAAATGGGTAGCACCAAAATGGGAAAACTATTTTGGATTAGAAGGCACTACCTGTACCACCTTAGCTTTTGTCGCTTTAATTTATCCAATTGCTGTTGTGTTAAATAAAGTGATTGATTTTATCCCTTTTATTAAAAACCTTGAGATAAATATGGATAAAATCGAAAGTAAGTTAGGGATCTTTGGGGATCCAACCTTTATTGGTATCTTTGTTGGGGCTTTTTTAGGCATATTAACCCAACAAAATATCCCTACTATTCTCACTATTTGTATGGGTTTTGCTGCGGTCATGATACTCATTCCTAGAATGGTAGGTTTAATGATGGAGGGAGTCACACCAATAGGCAATGCTGCAAGCACATTTATCAGAAAACATGTCAGTGGTAGTGACGGAAAATTTTATATAGGTATGGACATTGCTTTAGGGCTAGGTGATCCTGCTTGTATAACCGTAACTGCAATCACAATTCCATTTGTTATCGCCTTTGCCTTTATGATACCTAATATGACCTTCTTTCCTTTAGGCTTACTTGCTCAAGTCTGTTATTTAACACCAATGATCGTTTTAGCCAGTAAGGGGAACGTATTTCGTAGCACAATATTATCAATCATTTGCATGTATTTTGTCTGCTTTAGCGCTAACTATTTTGCGCCGGAAGCAACTGCAATGATGAAGTTTGCAGGTCTCGATATTTTTACCTCTAATCCGAATGCAACAGTAACCGATGGCGGTCATTTTGGCTGGAATCCGGGCAGCATATTGGTTTCATTAGTACATCGATTATTAGAACTTTTTTCCTAAACTATTTTTATAAATAAGGAAATGAAATATGAGTAACAAATTAAAACTTTCGCCTTCTGTTTTTGCTGCTGATTTAGGCATGTTAAAACAGCAAATAGCCGAATTAGAAACAAATCAGGTTGATCTTTTACATGTAGATGTCATGGACGGGCATTTTGTTGAACGCATTGCTTTTGGTGCCGATCATATTAAAGCGTTGAAAAAGATGACTCATCTACCACTCGACGTCCACCTTATGGTACAAAATCCAGAAGTGCATCTAGACAGTATTATCGCTGCAGGGGCAGACATTATAACAATTCATCAAGAAGCAACTAACCGTCATGTCAGTTGTCTTAACAAAATCCGTAAAGCAGGTATAAAATCCGGAATCGTTCTTAATCCCGGCACCAGTGAAGAAAATATTAGATACCTATTAGATGATATTGACATGATTTTACTGATGACCGTTAATCCGGGTGAAGGTGGGCAACATTTTTTAATGTCGGTGGTTGAAAAAATCAAACGAGTTAAAGCGATGATCGACAATCGTAATATCGATATTGAGGTAGACGGTAGCATTGATGACAAAACAATTAAGTATTGCCATGCAGCAGGTGCAAATGTTTTTGTATCTGGAGGATATCTATTCAATGGCAATATCACCGACAACATCACCAAATTAAAAGCTGCATTGGCAGAATAACAAAGAGAGGATCTAAAAATGAGTAAATTTACCGGAAAAGTTGCCCTAGTAACCGGTGCGGCACATGGAATAGGTAAAGCTATTGCAGAAAAATTTGCTAACGCTGGGGCTAAAACCGTTATTGTCGATTTCAATCATGAGCTAGGGCTTGAAACAGCTCAACAGATAACCCGTGATTATCAACAGCAGTCTATCTTTATTCAAGCCGATGTGTCTAACGCAAATGATATGCAAAAAGTAAGAGAAGAGACATTTAATCATTTTGGGCGTATTGATATTTTGGTATTAAATGCTGGTGTTGCTTTTGCTAACAAAGTCAATGATATCTCTTATGAGGAGTGGCATAAAACCCTTAATATCAACTTAAGCGGTCTTTTTAATACCGTTAAATCATTTTACAACGACTTCTTAACCAATAAGGGATCGATTGTTTATATCAGTTCAGGATCAGCGTTAAGTGGTACAGGCGGCGGTGTATCTTATCCAGCCTCAAAAGCAGGCGGAGAAGGGTTAATGCGTGGGTTAGCAAAAGAGCTAGGTCCCAAAGGCGTTAATGTTAATTCGATTGCGCCACGATTAATCGACTCAGGCAAAATGATGCGTGTCAATTACCCCACTCAAGAGAGTTTAGATACGGTATTAGAAAAAATACCGGTTAGACGCCTAGGTACCGTTGAAGATGTCGCTAACTTGACGTTGTTCTTAGCAGATAAAGATAATTCATACATTCAAGGGCAAACCATCTTATTAGACGGTGGCAGAACTATTGCTTAAAAGGAGTAAATACCATGCTATCAGAATTAATTATTAATGAATTGAGCCATTCAGTAAAAACATTAACTGAGCAAAACATCACCGATTTAATCGAAAATATAAAACAGCATAAACGTATATTTGTTTACGGGACCGGACGCTCCGGGCTTATGTTAAAAGCCTTTGCGATGAGACTCATGCAGCTAGGGCTAAATTCGTTTGTAGTAGGTGAAACAACCACACCTTCAGTGCAAAAAGGTGACCTTTTGATTGTTGCTTCAGCATCAGGCGAAACTGACAGTGTTAACATGATGGCTGAATCAGCAATTAAACAAGATATTGATCTGTTTATTATCAGTGCATCAACCGATTCAACCCTAGCCAAAATTCAAACGCCGGATATAGTGTTACAATCAGGGACTAAATTTTCCCAATCGCAAGTCAGTCAACAACCGCTTGGTAGTCTTTTTGAGCAAATGCTATTAATTATCTTTGATACCGTTATTCTGGCAATGAGTAAACAAGAAAAAGAGAGTAATAATAATATGGCTCATCGTCATGCTAGTTTAGAATAGTATGAAATAAGTACAGCGCTTGTCCACTTGTTGGTTATAATACGGCAAGTGGATAATATCTTAGTGAATATTCATTATTTTATTAATTTAACATTCAATTGACTATCTTCTGAATCAAAGACGTTAATCGATTTCTCTTCAGCCATTAAAATGACTCAATGACATTGATGTAATAATTGTTTTAATTTTGGGAAAAAATGCTAGAATGTTGCCACTATGAATGTGATTAGCTATTGTAAAAAACTTCACAAACGCCTCATCATCAAAACAGCCCTATCGCACTTATTATTAGGTGTAATCGCTGCTGGGTTCGGTTTATATGAGGAAAATGCATTACCAGTTCAATCATCTTCTACACAGGTTGGTATTATTGCTATAACAGCAATAGTACAAGATCACCAAGCACCAATAAGAACAAAATCTCAAACTTCATCTTTGTTAAAAGAAGAGCATTACGATAAGCAAATTATCTCACTCAATTATGATGAAGTTACTCCAAATACCGTTATTCGATTATCACCATATAATGGAATAAGAGCGGGTCCTCAAGCTACTGCTTAACGTGTTTTTATATAATTAAATTAATTTATTAAATAAGGTTTATTCCTTATTAGTCCCATTATAAAAAAAGAATAAGAGAACAGTTATGTTATTAAAATTATTAACAAAAGTATTTGGTAGCCGTAATGAACGCGTTCTAAGATCTATGCGTAAACGTGTTGAAAATATTAATGCTCTTGAACCATCTATGGAAGCGCTAACCGATGATGAACTTAAAGCAAAAACCAATGAATTTAAGCAGAAGATTGCAAATGGTACTAAGTTAGATGACATATTAGAAGAAGCATTTGCAGTAGTTCGTGAAGCAAGTAAGCGTGTATTTGGTATGCGCCATTTTGATGTCCAACTCATTGGGGGCATGGTGCTAAATGAGCGCTGTATTGCCGAGATGCGTACTGGTGAAGGTAAAACATTAACAGCTACATTACCTGCCTATTTAAATGCATTAACCGGTAAAGGTGTACATGTTGTAACTGTTAATGATTATTTAGCTCAGCGTGATGCAGAAAATAACCGCCCTCTATTTGAATTTTTGGGCTTAACAGTTGGTATCAATTTACCTAACATGCCTCCAGAAATAAAACGTGATGCTTATAATGCTGATATCACTTATGGTACGAATAATGAATATGGATTTGATTATCTACGCGATAATATGGTGTTTAACAAAGAATCACGTGTTCAACGACCGTTACACTATGCTTTAGTCGATGAGGTTGACTCAATTTTAATAGATGAAGCAAGAACTCCATTAATTATCTCAGGTCAGGCTGAAGATAGTTCAGATAAATATATCAGTATTGATAAAATCATCCCTCATCTTATTAAACAAGAAAAAGAAGATTCAGAGCAATTTCAAGGAGATGGAGATTTCTCAATTGATGAAAAATCACGCCAAGTAAATCTTACTGAACGAGGTTTAATTAAAGTTGAAGAACTATTAATAAAACAAGGAATTATGAAAGGTGATGAATCACTTTATGCACCAAGTAATATTGTGTTGATGCACCATGTCAATGCAGCTCTTCGAGCTCATCATTTATTCCACCGTGACGTAGATTATATTGTTAGGGATAATGAAATCATTATAGTTGATGAACATACAGGCCGTACAATGGATGGTCGCCGTTGGTCGGATGGTTTACATCAAGCAGTAGAAGCTAAAGAACACGTAAAAATTCAAAATGAAAATCAAACGTTAGCTTCTATTACCTTCCAGAATTATTTCCGTTTATACGAAAAATTAGCTGGTATGACCGGTACAGCTGATACTGAAGCCTTTGAATTTAATCAAATCTATGGCTTAGATACCATTGTTATTCCAACCAACCGTCCAATGGTTAGGAAAGATTTACCTGATCTTGTCTATATGACAGAAAAAGAGAAAATTAATGCAATCGTTGCTGATGTGCAAGATTGTGTCAAACGAGGACAGCCAGTCTTAGTAGGTACTGCTTCAATTGAGAAATCCGAACTTGTCTCTCATGCATTTAAAAAAGCAGGGATTAAACATAATGTACTTAATGCTAAATTCCATGCTCAAGAAGCTGAAATTATTGCTGATGCAGGTAGTAAAGGCGCTGTAACTATTGCAACAAATATGGCAGGTCGTGGTACCGATATTATGCTTGGTGGTAATTGGCAAAGTGAAGTTGCGAAATTAGAAAATCCAACTGATGATGATATCCAGAAAGCTAAACAAGCATGGCAAATTAAACATGAAGAAGTCATTCAACTTGGTGGGCTTTATATTTTAGGTACTGAACGTCATGAATCTCGTCGTATTGATAACCAATTACGTGGACGTGCTGGCCGTCAAGGTGATCCAGGTGTTTCACGTTTTTACTTATCATTAGAAGATCCACTTATGCGTATTTTTGCATCAGAGCGTGTTGGTAACATGATGCGTAAATTGGGTATGAAAGAAGGTGAAGCAATCGAACATCCATGGATCACTAAAGCTATTGCTAATGCTCAGAAAAAAGTTGAAAGCCGCAATTTCGATATTCGTAAACAATTACTTGAATATGATGATGTTGCAAATGATCAACGTAAAGCTATATATAGCCAACGTAATGATTTATTAGATAACGTAGATATAAAAGAAACTATTGATTCTATACATGGAGATGTATTTACCACTGTTATTGATCAATATATTCCACCACAATCTATTGAAGAAATGTGGGATATTCCTGGACTTGAAGCAGCATTAAAAAGTGACTTTGATTTAGATTTACCAATTGCAAAATGGCTTGATGAAGAACAAAATCTTCATGAAGAAACTTTACGTGAACGTATTATACAACTTGCACAAAATAAATATCTTGAAAAAGAAAATATTGCGGGTTCTGAAGCCTTCAGACAGTTTGAAAAAAGTGTTATGTTGCAAACACTTGATACATTGTGGAAAGAACATTTAGCAGCAATGGACTACTTACGCCAAGGTATTCACTTACGAGGCTATGCACAGAAAGATCCTAAACAAGAATATAAACGAGAATCTTTCAACATGTTTGCAAGCATGTTAGATACATTGAAATATGACGTAATTGGTATATTAAGCCGAGTACAAATTCGTTCACAAGAGGAAGTTGAAGAAGCAGAACGCCAACGCCAAGCTGAAGTCGAAAAATTAATGGCTAAGCAGCAAGCTAATCATGAATCAATGGGTGGCATGGGCAATGATGAACAATCAGCAAACTCACAACAACCTGTTGTACGTGCTCAGGCAAAAGTTGGACGTAACGATCCTTGTCCTTGTGGATCAGGCAAAAAATATAAACATTGTCATGGTGCTGTTAATTAAATCAAAAATTTAGTATGATAAATAATCATTGATGTTTAAATAACCAATTAAGGTAAAAAAACAAATGGGAAAGCAGTTGCTTTCCCAAACTTTAATCACATACAAATTGGATCATGAGAAAACATACTGAAATTGCTGTAGGTATCATTCGTTCGCAAGATTGCCAAATCTTTATCACCCAACGCGGTGAAGACTCTCATCTTGCTGGTTTTTGGGAATTTCCTGGGGGAAAAATCGAAGCCGGCGAAACACCTTATCAAACTTTAGAGCGTGAAATAGCAGAAGAAGTTGATATTCATATTCATCAATCACAATTTTTAAAAACTTTTGAACATAGTTATGATGATCGTGATATCACTATTCATGCTTACCTAGTAGAAGAGTGGGATGGTGTTCCTTTTGCAAAAGAAGGACAACCAAGCCGTTGGATAGATCAGGAAGATCTAAATGCAGATGAATTTCCAGATGCTAACAGACCGATTATCGAAATGCTTAAGAACCTAGACAAACAGATCTAAGTTATTTCCTTATTTAATTTTAATTAGACTCTATAAAAACAATGAAAGAATATAAAGTTGTCATTTATCAAGAAGGGGCTTTGTCTTCATTAGTTTTCGGTACAGCTAATTCAAATGCTGACAAATTTTCCGCTTTTTTAAATAATATTGCCCAAGAAAGCTGGCGCGTAATTACAATGCAAAAAGATATCCGTCGCTTATTTTTATTCTGGCAACGTGAAGCCTATCTAATTGTGATGGAGCGAGATAGAGAACAGGTGAAATAAAAACACGTTTTCTATTTTAGAATTAATAATCACTTCGTAAATAGCTATTTAATGATTTTATAAAATCATTAAAATAATTTAACTCGAAGATTTATTGTGTATTCTTTGTTCAGCCAACGCAAGAAAGATAATCCCAACAATAATAGATAAAGCACCTAATAATCGTGAAATGGTAATTTGTTCGTTAAAAGCAATGACCGACACTATCATTACTGTTACCACTTGTAGGTGAGAAGCAGCAAAAGCTGGACCAACTGGTGCTTTTTGCAATAATACCATCCATGTTATAAATGCACCTGCATACCCAATCATAACTAAATATGCCCAACCATGACTAAAAACTCTTAACAACCAAGCAATATCTGGTTCAAATGGCAACGCTGAAATAGCAGTAAGTTTAAAGCTGGTTTGCCCAAAAGTATCAAAAAAAAGTAGTAAAATAAAACCAATAATATAGAACTTTTTCATTAAGTTAATCCTACTAGTACTACCCCAAGAGTTATAAAAAAAATACCAATTAAACGAAATGGCGTTAAATGTTCTTTAAATAAAACACGCCCAGCAATCATTACTGTAATAATATTAAAAGAGCCTAATAGTATGCTTTTAGACAAAGAAACTTCACTCAAAAAAGCCAACCAAAATACAAAACCGATGAAGTAAGCTCCAAAACCTAACCATAACCACATGTTACCAAATAATTTCTGCCAATAATTTAAACCCTTCTCATCATTAGAAGTAATAGCAGCATATTTGAATGCAATCTGCCCTACCGTGTCACAAGCAATATTAATTAACCATAAAAAAAAGATTAAGGTTGACATGAGTGACAAATTCCATGAATTTCAAGCACACTATGCTTTATTAAGAATTGACTTTGGCTAGCAAGTTGTTTAAGTTGCGACTCGATATTCTCAGAATGTTTTTCGATAATTTGCTGACAATTATCACAAATAAATAAGATTGATATATGCTGAGGATCCTGAAAATGAGGGCAAATGATATAGCAATTGGTTGACTCAACTTTATGAATAAAACCTTGCTCAAGTAGAAACTCAAGAGCTCGATAAATCGTTGGCGGTTTTGCTTGTGGCTCACTAACTTTTAAGAGATCTAAAAGATCATATGCGCTCATAGCTTTATTCGCTTTAAGCATGATATCTAAAACGGTTTTACGCTGAGTTGTCAGCTTAATGCCACGTTTTTTGCATAAAGTTTCAATTTTCTCAATCAGCATATTATGCATTCAGTTAAGTTCCCTTCACTTTATTTGTTACTTTTTCAATGCCGCTTTTTTTCTTCTAATTTCTTTTGGGTCATTGATTAAAGCTCGATATATTTCTATACGATCGCCGTCTTTTACTTGTTCATTCAGTTCACAACGTTTTCCATAAATTCCAACAAGATGTTCATCTAATCGAATTTTACATATTGATAAGATATTGGATTTTGTAATGGCTTGCAAGACATTAGTTTGCTCATCAACTGCGCAATCAATAATCGTAGGTTGATTAGGTAGCGCATAGACAACTTGAATATTTATCATATTAATATATCTGCCTTGCTCTTTGAGAAAATGCATTAACCATGTTGGTCATCACCTCCTTAAATATTGGCGTAAAAACAGCACTCATTAATTTATTATTAAACTCAAAGTTTAAATTTAAGCTGATTTTACTTTTTTGCTCATCAATTTCAGTAAATTCCCATCGCCCCTTTAAATGTTTAAATGGACCATCTATCAATGCCATATCAATTGAATTAGGCTCGTTAATCTGATTTATGGTGGTAAAAGATTTTTTAAATCCCAATTTTTCAACCTCAATAAATGCAGTTAAAAGGTTATCTTGTTTGCTAATAATCCCAGTTGCGATACAATCAGGAACAAACTCAGGGTATCTAGCTATATCATTTACCAACGCAAACATTTGTTGGATTGAATAAGGCTCGATCACTTCGTGAAAAACATGTGCCATAATAATAAAAAATTAAAAGTTAAAATTAGTGGCATATAGTATCATGTAACTCTATAATAACGCACATTATGACTAAGAAAAAATCACATAAGCCTGGTTCGGCTACCATTGCATTAAATAAACGTGCGCGTCATGAGTACTTTATTGAAGAGGAAATTGAAGCAGGTTTATCCCTACAAGGTTGGGAAGTTAAATCACTGCGAGCTGGCAAAGCTAATATCAGTGACAGTTATGTGTTGCTTAAAAATGGCGAAGCATGGCTATTTGGTGCAACTATAACTCCATTGAGTGTTGCTTCTACACACGTAGTGTGTGACCCTATACGCACACGAAAATTACTGCTAAATGAACGAGAATTGAACTCGCTTTTTGGGCAAATAAATCGTCAAGGTTACACTGTTGTTGCACTTTCATTGTATTGGAAAAATGCATGGGCAAAAGTAAAAATTGGCGTTGCAAAAGGTAAAAAAGAATACGACAAACGTACTGATATTAAAGAACGCCAATGGCAAGTTGATAAAGCACGTATAATGAAAAATGCAAATCGCTAATTATAAAGTTTAAATCAACGATGGCGTATAATTTGTGGCTCAATAAAAAATTCTTGATGTTTTAATTCTTTAAAATTTAGCAAATCATCAACCACATCTACACAGGTTAGCGCCATATTTTCGATATCTTGCACAATAGCATCTATCGGATAATACGTATAGCCAAGATAGTTATTGTAATCATAAGAACACAAATACACCTGCTCTGGATCAATTCTAGCTGTAACCAAATAACCTAAGACCTCTTCCAATAAATTACCTGATGGTGTAAAAATAGCTTTTGGCATTCGGCCTAATCTTTCATGAACACCTTTAAGTAATTCAAAACCTTTATTAGGAGAATAATCATCACTCACAATCCATTCTGGTTTTACAGTTAATCCCACACTTTCTAAGCCACGCCTAAAACCCTCAAGTCTTGCACATATCGAAGTTAACTGAATATCACAACCAATAAAATAAAATTCGTCTAAATTCTTTGCATAAGGCTTAATTAAATCACTTACAGACTGTAATGATTCACTTGTAATAAAGGGTAACACGGTATCTTTGAGATAACGGTCAAAAAGTAGTACCGGTGTATTTTGATTAATATCTACATACAATTTATCACTGTCTAATGAGGTTACAACGATCATCGCGTCAACTTTTCGCTCTACTAAGTTTTGAGCTACTTTGATTTCAACCTCTTTATTATAGTGACTACAAGTAATTAATAATTGGATGTTTTTTTGCCGAAAAGATGATTCAAGATGATGCAAAAACATAGAAAAAAATGAATTTGACATATCGGGGACAATAACACCAATCGTATTGGTGCTGTTAGCTTTCACCAAATATTGACGAATATGGGGTTGATCGCTATATTTCTCCGCGATCGATAAGACTCTTTGCCGAGTTTGTGGAGAAATACGATATTTTTTATCTCGTTTGTTAAATATATGACTGACGGTCGTTGCCGACACGCCAGCCAAACGAGCAATATCATTAATTTTTAGTTTATTACTCGCCATAGATCACCTTAATACTAACGTGGAGTACGTTGTTGTTTATTCGGGAACACTGGATTGTGGTTCACCGATGGACTTTGATACCAATAAGCAACACTCGCAATATCATCACAACGTTCATATAGTCTTATATCATCATTACCGATTTGTTGAAACGCTAATTTGATATTTTTGTGAAATGCAATTGGATCTGGAAGATGCCAACGATATAAACCATGTGAAGGCAAACCATCATCACCAAAACCATGTACTGGATTAGAATCTCCAGTTTGGAAAAAGTCACGAGTTGCATCACGGTTTGTTTGATATGGATATCCCATAAACATTGTTTGGAAACATTTCGCTTTTGGACGACCTTGGCTATCACGGTTATGGAATGCCCAAGCTCCACCAAAGTAATCTTCTGAACCAGTTGAATGTTGTGTTGGATAATCGCTATCATCATCAAGATAGAATTTAAACTCCCCTTCTCCCCACCAATAACGCTCTAAAGCTGTAAGGGCTAAGTAAGTACCTACATAATAACCATAACCTTGAACGTTATCTAATATGACATAATCTTGTGCATGATTAGTTACACGTTGACGACGCCATTGAGCATGAAAGTAAAGTGGATTTTCAAATGGTTTTGGCATCAACGCATAATTAATAGCAAAGAAGAAATGTTGCAAATCAGCTTCATGTTCATTGTGAATTTCAACTCTAGCTTTTTTATTAAATGGCATTCTAAAATAACTATTAAAACCACCTGTTGGATTAACCACTATTGGCATAGAATTAATATCACATCTCGCGCCAAAACCATTACAGAAAAAGTCACCAATAGGGCTTTCCACTGAAGGAACTGTTTCATCATCCCAATAAATTCGAATCACAACATCACGTAATACAAAGCTTCCACGATGTGTTTTATCAGTTAAAGTAAACCACATATGACGAATTTCCCCTGGGCCAGTAATTTCAGCAATAGTCACTTTTTCACCAGCAGGAATGGATATAAAACCTTGTCCTTTTCTACATGGACCTAAAGCACTAGCTTTCATACACGATTTACCCTTTTCACCAGTCAAATTTTCAGGTGAAATAGTTCTTGTTTGTTCGAAGTGAAACTGTGTTACTGAATCAAATATATTCATTTTGTGTCCTTAATAAGTTTTAACAAATATTATTAATTAAAATATAAATCTTGTTTGCTTAATTACTTTCATTTTCAATTTTGTCTGACTTTCTATCACGACTTAAGAAGGCCATAGCAAATATCATGAAGCCTAAAACAACTAAGCCTAAATAATTAAACGTAGTAGCAGCACCTTCAGTGTCATAAAAATTACCGACAAAGGTAGAAAATAATATTACGCCTACTGAACCGGCTACTTGATAACCGATCAAAAATACTGTAGCTGACAAGCGTGCATTGAAATTGTTATCAATATATTTAAATACTGAGACTAAAATAGTTGAGATCTCTAAACAGTGCATAAGTTTGATTACGGAAATAATTGCAATACTTTCCACATGGCCAGTTAAAAATATTCGAGTTGCAGATATGAATGCAGCAAAGATTAATGCATTTTTTGCACCAACTTTGTTAACCACGAATGGCACACAAAACATAACAGCTGCTTCTAAAAAGACTTGAAATGAATTTAAAATACCATATAAACGATAACCATCATTTACATCGGTAAATTGCTGAGTAAAAAAGACAGGAAATAATTGTTGGTCATAAATGTTGTACAAGCTATAAGTACCAAGTACATAAACAACAAATATCCAAAACTTTTTCAGTCCAAAGACTGAAACAATTTCATTAAAACTTAGTTTATCTTTCTTCTGAAATACTGCTGCCGATGATTTACTTAAATCTGGTTTGAAATTCAGATTGAGTATCATAAAACAGATACCGACCACTGAAGCAGCCCAAAAGTTAAGATGAGGATTGATACTAATTAAAATACCAGCGATAAAGGTACCCACTGCGTAAGCAATACAGCCCCAAGTCCGGCATTGTCCAAATTCAAAATCGAAAGCACGGCTGATTTTTTCACAGTAAGAATCGATCAAGCCCATACCGGCAACCCAACCAAAACCTAAGAAGAAACTGCCAAAGATAACACCAACATAAAAATTATGTCTTAAAAGTGGCTCGTAAACATAGATTAATGCAGGTGCAGCACATGTTATGATGACACTTTGAAACCAAATTAGATGTTTTTTTAAGACTAATTTATCTTGATAAACACCATAAATAATCATGATAATTAACGAAATAAAATAGTTAAAAGAATAGATAATACCCGTCTGTTTTGCTGTTAAACCAATCTCTTTACTAAGCCATATTGCATAAAAAGAAAAAACAAAACTACCCGCCGCGTAATACATAATGCTATAAAACGAAGCAAACCAATAAGTTGGTTTTTTATAAAATGCACTTGTCATAATTTATCCTATAAAGAGTTAAGCACTGTTTTGAGTATGAATAGCTAAAAATTTAGCTTTAACGGCTTTATTAGATAAATGTGATCTACATCAAAATTATTTTAATAGGTAATGATGATGTTCAATAAGAAATGGCATTAAAGATTAAAAACAAATAAAAAACAGAAAAATATTATCCCTACCACAATCAAACAAACAATTCCTTATCTGAATGAATTTTTTCACTACTATCAATATGCCGTTTGAATGAAATAGAAGTTACTTATTCACTTATTACCTTAATTAAAAGTTTCAATATTAAATTAAGATAACTAAATGAATATATTATTAAATAATTTATAAAAAGAGGTTTTTTTATGCCTAAAAAAAATAGTCGTATTCGATTCCATATAGCCATACTGATGTTATTTGCTATTGTAATTAATTATTTGGATAGAACAGTAATGTCCGCTGCTGCTCCAATTATTGCTACTGATTTAAATATTTCTCCTGAAGCAATGGGCTGGATAATGTCAGCGTTTTTCTTAAGTTATGCTCTTTGTCAAATTCCTGCTGGCTTTATTGCTGATCGTTTTGGTCAAAGGAAAACACTCGCAGGTTCAGTGACTTGGTGGTCGTTAGCAACGGGTGCAACAGCACTAGCAACCTCCCCTATCGGTTTCATCTTTGCTCGTGTATTTATGGGAATTGGTGAAGCTGCTGCATATCCTTGTAACGGAGGCATTACCGCGAAATGGTTTCCCGATAGAGAACGAGGTCGTGTAACAGCTTTATTTGATAGTGGCTCTCGATTTGGTACAGCATTTGCTATGCCACTTGTGGTTTGGATTATAGCTTCATTAGGATGGCATGCAGCATTTTTCATTTGTGGTGCATTAGGTCTTGTTTGGGTTATTTGGTGGTTATGTGTTTATCAAGATCCTGAACAACATCCTAGTATAAGTCCTACAGAATTGAAATATATCCGTGACGGCCAAATAAAAAAAGAAGGAATCGATAAAGTACAACCAATGAAATGGTATCAATTACTAAAATACCGTAATGTGATAGCGATGTGTATAGGCTTTTTCATGCTTAACTATGCTGTTTATTTTTTCATCACTTGGTTTCCAACTTATTTAATGAAAGAACGCGGTTTAAGTTTAACCGAAATGGGATTTTTAGCTATGCTACCACCATTATGCGGCATAATTGGTCAATGGATTGGTGGATGGTTAACTGATTTCATCTACATTAAAACCAATAATATTAATCTAGCTAGAAAAATAAATTTAGTCGGTGGAATGTTAATTGCGACTTCCATTTCGCTTGCTGGGTTAGTTGATTCAATTACTGTAATGATGATGCTACTTTGTATTTCATATATTGGGCTTGCTTTTTCTGGCTCAGCCATTTGGTGTCTTCCTGGCGATATTGCTCCACGAAATATGACGTCTGTCTTAGGCGGCATCCAAAATACTGTCTCAAATTGTGGTGGTATTTTAGGTCCAATCGTAACGGGATATATTATTGGTGCAACAGGTTCATTTATGTATGCCCTAGTCGTTTCTGGTTGTGCTTGTGCTATTGGTGCACTTGTATACTTACTTGTATTAAAAGATATCAAACCTATTACAGCGAATCCATCTATTTAATAACTATAAATTTCGTTAGAAAATTCTATCAAAAACTTTGATAGAATTTTCAACAAGTTAGTTTGTTATAATTAAATTACTGAGAAACGTAAGATGAGTAGAAGTCAAACATTAAGACAAAATACTATTAATCAATTTATTGATTGCATCAACAATAATATATTATCTTTTCCTTTACCTTCTATTTCAATTCTAGCAGAAGCTTTCAATGTTAGTCGAACAACCATTCGCGCAGTATTAAACTATTTATGTCAAATAGGCATTTTACTGTTTGATAATAATCAATACCATTTAGCACGTGAACCAACGCAAAAGGATAAAATTGCCTGTATTTTCGAAAAAAGATCTATACAAGATAAAAAAGTTGAAACTTATTTTTACCACTTAATTAATAGCAAAAAATTATTACCAGGTGATCATTTTAATGAAATTCAACTCGCAAAAGAAATTAACGTTAGTCCCATTGTGGTTCGTGAGTTTCTACTACGTTTTTTACATTATGGACTTATTGATAATGTTAAAAAAGGAGAATGGGAGTTAGCTACATTCGATAAAAACTATGCCGAAAAACTATATGAATTTAGAAGTGTTTTAGAAATTTTTGCACTAAAAGCATTTATGGCCCAATCTGACAATCATATTAATTGGATAAAAGCACGAGAGTTACTACAACGGCACAAAATTCTTCAACAAAATATACAAGATGAATATAAACTTTTTTCAACACTTGACCGTGATTTCCATGAACTCATTTTATCGTGTAAAGAAAATCGTTTTTTTTTACAATCATTTGATTTAATTTCCGTTATATTTCATTTCCATTACCAGTGGGACAGTAGTGATCTTAAAGAAAGAAACAGTATTGCTGTATCAGAACATATTGCAATATTAACTGCAATTCTACAAAAAAACGAACCACTCGCCATTGCAGCGTTGTGTCGTCATTTAAATACAGCTAAAAGGTCAATGCAAGAGTCAATTGGACGCGCATTAGCAATAAAAAACAGATAAAAAACAAAAAAATTATATATTCAACACGAAACTACAAAAAAAAAACATACTACTTTTTATCTTCTTCTATAGTTCTCTTTACTTACTACCAATAATTAAAGAGAACAATCATATGACAAAACAATTAAATAGATCCAACTTTCCTGGTCCAATTTACCCTGAAAAAATACTTCAATTTGGTGAAGGAAATTTTTTAAGAGCATTTATAGATTGGATTATTGATAATCTAAATGAAAAAACAAATTTCAATAGTGGTGTTACTATTGTTAGACCTATTGATACACATCAACCATCTATCAATGAACAAGATGGACTTTACACGACTATTATTCGGGGACTGAATGAACAAGGTTGCACAATTGCTACACCGCGAATTATTTATTCGGTTAATCGAGAAATACTAATATATCAAGACTATCAATCCTATTTAGCTTGTGCTGAAAATCCTGAGTTGGAATTTATTTTTTCAAATACTACTGAAGCAGGTATTGCATTTAGTGATAAAGATAAAGCTACAGATCTACCTCCAGCAACTTTTCCTGCAAAATTAACCTGCTTTTTACACCATCGTTTTAAATTTTTTAAAGGCCAAAAAGATAAAGGCTTGATTATCATTCCATGTGAACTTATTGATTATAATGGAGAAAAACTGAAAGAATTGGTTCTGGAATATGCTAAATTATGGCAATTAGATCATGATTTTACAATATGGATCAATGAGTGTAATACCTTTTGCTCAACTTTAGTTGACCGTATTGTGACAGGCTATCCAAAAGATGAAGCAATACAACTTGAACAACAACTTGGTTATCAAGATCGTTTTTTAGATACAGCTGAGTATTTTTATCTGTTTGTTATTCAAGGTCCACAATGGTTAAAACAGAAATTAAAATTAGATCAAGTCGACCTAAATATTTTAGTTGTTGATGATATTAAACCTTATAAAGAAAGAAAAGTAGGTATTTTAAATGGTGCTCATACTGCGATGGTGCCTGTTGCTTACCTTGCTGGGTTGAAAACCGTTGGCGAAAGCATGGATGATCCGCAGATTGAAACATTCGTTAAAAATTTAATTAATCAAGAGGTGATTCCAACTTTATCTTTAGACAAAGAACAATTAGTACAATTTGCCGATGAGGTTTTAAAACGCTTTAGAAATCCATTCATTAAACACGAGTTAATGTCAATTTCATTAAATTCATTAACAAAATTTAAAACTCGACTACTGCCACAATTACTAACATATAGTCAACGATTTAACAAACCACCAAAGTATATTTCGTTTTCCTTAGCTGCTCTTATTGCTTTTTATCGTGGCCAATACCAAGGTCAAGCTATTTCATTAACTGATGATGCTCATTTACTAGAGAAGTTTAAAGAGTGGCAACCACTTTATCAAAACGACGTAAAAACACTCGTCTCTAACGTATTAAAAATGACTGATCATTGGGGACAAGATCTCAATAATGTTACCGGATTAACTGATTTAGTGACTAAAAATCTGGAAAACATTTTAGCTCAAGATATTAAAAATTATATTCCAAACAACTAAACAGCAGGAGTCAAACATATGACTAAAATGAAATATATTGTTATTCCAGAACCAGGAAAAGTTGAAGTCAAAGAAATGGAAAAACCAACCTTACAAAAAGGTGAAGCAATCCTAAAAGTATTATATGGTGGTATTTGCGGTTCTGACATGGGAACGTATAAAGGAACTTTTCTTTATGCAAGCTATCCACGAATCCCTGGTCATGAATTTTCAGCCGAAGTGGTTGAAATAGATGAAAATGATTACGGTATCAAAAAAGGAATGATTGTTACCGCCAATCCTTATTTTAACTGTGGTAAATGTTATTCTTGTCGACGCGGTTTTGTTAACTGCTGTACTGGCAATCAAACTCTTGGCGCACAACGTGATGGTATTTTCAGAGAATATTATAGTATGCCAATTGAACGTATTTATGATGGTAAAGGATTAGATGCATTAACGCTATCAATGATTGAACCATTTTGTATTAGCTATCATTCAATTCAACGAACGTCAGTAAAAAAAGGCGATAAAGTATTAGTCGTTGGTGCAGGACCTATTGGTTTATTTGCAGTCATGGCTGCAGTATTAAAAGAGGCTGACGTATATGTAAGTGACGTCATGCAATCAAGATTAGATAAAGCATTATCATTAGGTGCAAAAGGTGTTATCAGAACAGATAAAGAGAATTTTGAAGAAAGAGTAAAAGAGATTACCCAAGGTGATGGTTTTGATGTTTGTATCGAATGCGTTGGATTACCACAAACTTTCCAAAATTGTATTGATGCAGCAGCTTACCGTGGTCGTGTAGGTCTAGTTGGAGTAAGTAAACAAAAATTAGATTTTGCTTTTACACAAATTCAAACTAAAGAGTTAGATATTTTTGGTTCACGTAATGCACTAAAAAAAGACTTTATCGAATTGATTGATTTAGTTAGTTCTGGAAAATGTGATGTTAAAAAAATCATTACCGACATATACGAATTGAATAATGCCGAAAATGCTTTTAAAGAAATGCGAGATGATCCAAGTAATCGACTTAAATCAGTAATAAAGATAGGTTAACTAAATAATTATCTCTCAATTATTCCGCTACTAACAAGTAGCGGAAAGTGTATTTTTAGGAAAGAGTTCATGAAAAAAATAATTAAAATCAATGGTAACGATAATGTTATTATTGCATTAGAAACATTATACCCAGGCGATAAAATAAATAGTGAGCTATTAAAAGATAATCAACAAATTACTGTTTTACAAGAAATTCCTTCAGGTCATAAAATAGCGATTAAACCGATTTTACAAGGTGAAAACATCATTAAATATGGTTTTCCCATTGGTCATGCATCGCAAGCTATTCAAGTTGGTGAACACGTACATACTCATAATGTTAAAACCAATCTTGGTGAGCTTGATGAGTATCAATATGAACCTGTTGCTAGTCATATTTCATCATCACTACCGGATAGAGATGTGAATCTTTATCGCCGAAAAAATGGTGATGTTGGTATTCGTAATGAACTTTGGATTATCCCAACCGTTAGTTGCGTTAATGGTATCGCGGAACAAATTCGTAAACGATTTTTATCAGAAATAGCGAAAGACATTGAGTTAGATCACGCTTTTTTTGATGGTGTCCATCTACTTTCACATCCCTATGGTTGTTCGCAATTAGGAGCAGATCATCAAACAACTAAAACTATATTACAAGATATGGTCAAACATCCTAATGCTGGTGGAGTATTAGTTATTGGTTTAGGATGTGAAAATAATCAACTCTCAGCATTTAAAGAAAGCCTTGGTGAATATGATCATGAGCGAGTCCGTTTTATGATTTCACAAGAAGTGGAAGATGAGATTCAACAAGGTGTGAAGTATTTACTCGAAATATATCAAGTAATGAAATTAGATCGTCGCCAAACTGGTAAGCTTAGTGAACTTAAATTTGGACTTGAGTGTGGGGGATCCGATGGATTATCTGGCATCACAGCAAACCCATTATTAGGCAAGTTTTCTGATTATGTAATTGCCAATGGCGGAACTAGCGTTTTAACCGAAGTTCCCGAAATGTTTGGAGCAGAAACAATCCTAATGTCTCATTGTATTAATTCACAAATTTTTGAAAAAACAGTAAATATGGTTAACAATTTTAAAAGATATTTTATGACATATAATCAACCTATTTACGAAAATCCTTCTCCAGGTAATAAAGCAGGAGGAATTACAACACTTGAAGACAAATCATTGGGCTGCACCCAAAAAGCAGGTAATAGTAATGTTATTGATGTATTAGAATACGGTGAAAGACTCCAAAAATCAGGTTTAAATTTATTATCAGCTCCGGGAAATGACGCAGTTGCTACAGGTGCATTAGCTGCTTCTGGTTGTCAAATGGTATTATTTTCAACCGGAAGAGGCACCCCATATGGTGGCGTTGTACCAACTGTAAAAATTTCAACTAACTCAACACTTGCCCAAAAAAAGAAACACTGGATCGATTTTGATGCGGGGCAATTAGTTAATGGAACACCGATGGAGAAACTTTTAGAGCAATTTATTAATTTAATTGTGCAGCTTGCAAACGGTAAACAAACCTGTAATGAAATAAATGAATTTCGTGACCTATCAATATTTAAAAATGGAGTAACTGAATAATTTTTCTTGAAAAGTCCAAATTTGGAAAAATAAAATAATCATAAAATATAACAACATTTTGATAAAAATAATTTTTTCTTATCAAAGTAATGTATAAAATAAGGTCATATTGAATTAATATTCATCAATAAAAAATAACCGCTACTTAGCGGTTATTTTCAAACACATTATTCAGTTTTAAGTCCAAATAATTGACCATTTTGTTTAACAAAAGATTGTGTTACATGCACGTCATTACTATTTTTAATACAAAGTGGATCACTTAGTACATTATCAATAATCACATTATTAAACAAAATACTATTCGCATTCTCAATAAAGAACCCTTTACCAGCCTCCGGTTTGACATCTTTAAACATATCAACCTCGCCTGCTTGGGCATTTTGTTGCATTGAAACACGGATATTATCAAAAGAGATATTAGAAATAGGAGATTCTGGAATACCATATAAAAAGCCGGCATAAGCACGAACATTTTTAGCAATAATGTTTGAAAAGCTAATATTGTGGCATGCTGGTGTAAACTCATTAACGGGTAGAGCATCTTTATTCCAAACAATTGGATCATTTCCTTTTGGACCACAATAATAATAGTAGTTCATAACAAATGCCGATAAAACTTCATCCATTACAATATTACTAAATGTGATATCAGAAATAGTTCCTCCTCGACCTCGACGAGTTTTGAATCTTACACCTCGATCGGTTTTTTGGAATACACAATTTGTAATAGTTACATTACGAATGCAACCACTCATCTCACTACCAAGAACCACCGCACCATGACCATGAATCATATTACAATTAGTAATTAAAATATTCTCACATGGACTTTTTTCGGCTGTTTCTTCAGTGCCTGCTTTTATTGCAATACAATCATCGCCAACATCAATATAACAATTTGAAATTCTCACATTACGACATGATTCAGGGTTAATACCATCGGTATTCGGTGAATCAGCTGGATTAAGAATTGAAATATTATCGACAACGACATTATTTGATTCCATCGGATGAACAGTCCAGCTAGGTGATTGAGTTAGAAAAACTTTTTCAATCGTAACTCGTTCACAAAAATCAAAACCAATTAAATAAGGTCTTGGATATTTAAGATTGCTTCGATCATGACGGAATGTATGCCACCATTTTTGACCATTACCATCAATTTTACCATTTCCAGTTATAACCACATTTTCAATATGTTGGCCATATATACAAGGCATATACACATCCTGTTTAACGCCTTCCCAACGAGAATTAACAACAGGATAATCTTTAGCATCATCAGAAAATAATAAAGTCGCTCCTTGCTCAATAACAAACGTTATGTTGCTACAAAGTTTAATTGCCCCAGTAAAATAGGTACCAACAGGAACAATTAACGTTCCACCACCTAGTTGATCGATATGTTGAATTGCTTTTTCAAAAGCTTGAGTATTTATTGATTTTCCGTCACCAATAGCGCCAAAATCTGTTACAGATACAGTCGTCATGAGTTTATCCTTTATATTATTACAAACCTTTTAATTTACTCTAATGTTTGCAGCTTTAGGTTACAGGATCAGCATACTGATCCTAATAAATATTTTTCTTTAATTAGTTGTGGTCTCTTTTTGCTTAAATCCAATGTTATTATTGCCAAAACATTTTTCGTAAGCGATACCAGATAATTCCTCAACCACTTTTCGTGTTTCAGGCGTAACATCTTCCATTTTGCCACCTTGTCGAATGCGAGCAACTTCATTGATAATAATAGAATGGGTAGAGTGATCGAGCTTCATTCTCCAAGCAAAAAATGCCCCAATTAATGCCATTCCTACAACGCCGTATAAAATAATACCATTAATAGCATCAATTGCGCTTTGTGGCTGTATATGTGATTTCGATTCAAAGCCATAAGCACTTAATATCATACCAAGCACAAAAACAATTGAAGCACGAACTAGTTTACCTGCCATGGTCATAGCTCCTGCATATACCCCTTCACGACGTCGATTAGTTACAACCTCATCTACATCAGCTAAGAATACATATACACTCCAAGGAATATAGTAAACACCACCAGTACCCAAACCAAACCAAATTGTAATACCCACTACAATCCAAGTGATATGAGGCAGATTAAAGTAATAAATACCGACATAACCAATCATCGATGAAATAACGATGAGTAATGCGATAATAAATGGTTTTTTGAAGCCCTTCTTAGCACAATACATCATAAAAAATGCGGTTGAAACCAACTGACAAATACTACTTAATGAATTCATTGAAGCAACAAATGAACGAGGTTCACCTAAACTAAATACGATGAAATAGGTAAATACCGCTGTAAATAACCATTCAGCACCAAATCCAAATAGATACATTCCTAAATGCGTTCTAAAAGTTTTAACACGGAATGTTGACAAGATATCGATAAAAAGCTTTTTAATTGCTTCAAAAAAGCTATGTACAGATTCATCTTTTACTTCTTCTTTAGGTTTTTCCCAACTATTACAATAAAGCAAAATCAAAGCTAACATCATGATAGAGGCATATGTGATCCCAGTTAATAAAAATGGAGTTGCTGATTCCTTACTATAGAAATAAAAGAATACGCCAGGTATTGCCGCACCTAAGAAATTAGCTACTTTACCAAACATTGCTTTTGAACCAGTTAAATAAGTACGTTCTGAAAAGTTAGATGTCATTTCTACAGGTAACGTATTAAATGGAATCATGATGCTGGTATAAATAATCTCAAATAAAATATATGTTACTAAGTAATACCAAAATCCCATACCATCAATCCATAACATAGGATAAATGACCATTAACGGAATACCAATCAAAATAAAAAATCGACGTCGCCCAAAGCGTTGCCCTATTTTAGTTTGATAGAAATTATCTGTAATAAAGCCCATCAATGGATTCAGTATGACATCCAAATAAGTAGCGATGGAAAAAATCAACGCAGCTTGCACCACACTTAATCCACAAAAAGTGGTATAAAAATAGAGAAGCCAAGCACCACTAATTGCTAATGCACCACTACCAATTAAATTACCACTGCCATAAGAAAATCTTACTAACCATGTAATTTTATTCTTTTTTTCCTTACTCATAAAAGATACCTATAATATTTAAAAAAAACGATCCCTCGCATCAAGTCCCGAAGGACTTAATGACGTGGATATTTATTCTTGGATTTTTATCTATAGAGTTACGCCACTTTTCAAAATGGCTAAATTTCTAAAGTTGTTAATTTCGTTACGAGTTTTTTTCCCGCTAGCAATAAGAACGATATAGTCAATAAACTCTATCAACAAAGATTGCATAGAAACTCCTTGTATAAGTTTACCGGCATTAAAATCGATCCAATTGGCTTTCTTATCAGCTAATTGTGTATTAGTCGCAATTTTGACTGTTGGCACAATGCCGCCGTATGGAGTGCCTCTTCCTGTGGTGAAAAGCACCATATGACATCCAGCTGCTGATAAAGCACCAGTAGCTACTGCATCATTACCAGGTGCGCTTAGTAAATTTAATCCATGTCTAGTTAACATTTCACCGTATTTAAGAACATCAATAACTTCACTACCACCCGCTTTTTGCGTACAACCTAAAGATTTTTCCTCTAAAGTTGTAATGCCACCAGCCTTATTCCCAGGAGAAGGGTTTTCATAGATTGGTTGATTATTTGAAATAAAATATTGTTTAAAATCATTGATCATGTGTACAGTCTTGTCGAAAGTCGACTCATCAATACAATGTGACATCAAAATGTTCTCAGCACCAAACATTTCTGGTACTTCAGTAAGAACACTTGTTCCACCATGAGCAATAACATAATCAGAAAACAGACCAAGCATTGGATTAGCTGTAATACCTGAAAAACCATCAGAACCACCACACTCCAATCCAAATTTCAATTCACTTAAATGCCCTACTTCACGTTTATCCTGCTTCATAATGGCATAAAGTTCTCTTAAATGAACCAATGCTGATTCAACTTCATCGGTTTCTTGCTGAGCGATTAAAAATCTAACTCGAGATTCATCATATTCACCTAAACTAGCCTTAAATTCTGAAACCTGATTATTTTCACAACCAAGTCCGATGACCAATACAGCACCAGCATTAGGATGTTTAACTAAATTTTGTAAAATTGTCTTAGTATTTTGATGATCTTGTCCAAGCTGAGAGCAGCCATAAGGATGTTCAAGTACAGTTATACCATCAATTTCTAATTGATTATTTAACTCATCACAAAACTGTTTAACAATTTGTTCTGCTATCCCGTTTATACAAGTTACAGTTGGAATAATCCAGAGTTCATTACGAATACCAACTTCACCATTTTTACGTCGATAAATTTGTACTTCCTTATCGGCAATCTCATGTAACAGATCATTTTTCGATAAAGTAGGTTGATATTTGTAATCATTAATATCACTTAAATTGGTTTTTAAATTATGAGAATGAATATGCTCTCCAGCTTTAATTAAACGAGTAGCATGACCAATTGGTAAGCCATATTTAATAATATTTTCATCTTGCTCAATATCGATAAGGGCAAATTTATGCCCTTGTTTAATAGGATCTTTTAGATCAATTATCTGTCCATCAACGACGATATTTTCTTCATGTGCTTCTAAATCAGATAATGCCACACCGACATTATCTTTATTGTTTATTTTTATATATTTAACCATTGAATCACTCATGTTATTTGCTACCATTAACACATTTTTCAATTGCTTGACGCATTCCCTCTTCGGTTATGACGGTTAAATATTGTGTTAACGTTTGCGCTAATTGAGGAATAGTTAATAGATCATGCTCCCAATGAGCCGTATCTCCTAAAACAACTTTGATTAAATCCTCTAATGAGCTTTTCCCTTCTGCAATGGCTGCCCAACTATTACTGAAGCGTTCTAACCAGATTGCGTCATCTTGTAACGGATAACTTTGTCCATTACGCACACCACGATAAAATGCGATCAATGCAGCAAAAGAGAACACCAAATGTTTAGGCAATGTTCCTTTTTCTTTCTGATAATTAATTAATTGAGGAAGAATACGTGTTTTAAACTTAGTCATACTGTTTAAAGCAATTGACATCAACTGATGTTCAATAAATGGATTTTTAAAACGACTAATAACTGATTGAGCAAAATCAACCAATTCTTGATGAGGTAAATCTAAAACAGGGATAATTTCATCAAAAATGGTTTCTTTTATATAAGATAAAATCTGAGCGTCATTCATTGATTCGCCAACAGTATCAATACCTGATAAATAAGCAACAGGAACTAATGCAGTATGAGCACCATTTAAAATAGCTACTTTACGCTCTTTATACGGTTTAATATCATCAACAATTTTGATGTTCATATTGCATTTATCAAGGCATAATTTTTCAGCTAGCCATTGCGGTCCTTGAATAACAAATAGATAAAAATATTCCGCTGAATCAATAAAGTTATCTTTATAACCTAATTCAGTCTCAAGCTCAGCGATTTGTGCTTTTGGGTATCCTGGAACAATTCTATCTACTAAAGTTGAGCAGAATAAATTATCATTTTCAAGCCAATTGATAAATTGGTCTGACAAGTTCCACTGATTCGCATATTTAAGTACTAATTTTTTAAGTGCATCGCCGTTATAATCAATTAATTCACAAGGAATAATAATCAAACCACTTTCTTTACTGCCGGCAAAGTGAACAAATCTTTCATATAAAAATGCAGTCAATTTTGCTGGATAACTCGTTGCAGGTTTATCTGTTAATTTGTCACTTTCAACATAACTAATACCAGCTTCGGTAGTATTTGAAAAAATAAACTGAATATTCGGATCTTTAGCTAACTCAAGATATTCATCATATTGAGTATATACATTGATTTCGTTATTAACTGAACGAATCAATCTAAACTCTTTCACTGTTTCATTTTGTTCATTTAAACCACGAACAAGCGTTGTATACAACCCATCTTGAATACTTAATGATGGTGGGAAGTCCGTATTTAACGGACGAACCACAACAATACCAGCATCAAGATCAGTTTTTTCATTAAGAATATCTAACTGCCAATCTAAAAATGCACGTAAAAAATTACCTTCGCCAAACTGAACAACACGTGTCGTATATTTTGCACCCGGAAAATCATTTCTGTTTAATGTTTTCATTACTCTAACTCTTCTTTAATTAATCTAATCACAACGACTTAATGCTTTTTAGCTTAGTTCAATACCAAAATAGTTTTTAGCATTATCAAAACTAATATTTTTAACCATTTGACCTAATAATTGGATATCACGTGGTGCTTCGCCATCTTCAACCCAGCGTCCAATCATTCGACATAAAATACGTCTAAAATATTCATGGCGAGTGTAAGATAAGAAACTACGACTATCGGTTAACATACCAACAAAACGGCTTAATAATCCAAGTTGAGCAAGCTGTGTCATTTGACGAATCATGCCGTCTTTTTGATCATTAAACCACCATCCTGAACCAAATTGCATTTTTCCTTGAATACCTGCTCCTTGGAAGTTACCAATCATCGTACCAAGAATTTCATTATCAGAAGGGTTTAAACAATACAAAATCGTTTTTGGCAATGCATCTTGTTTTGCTTGAGCATCTAATAGACGAGAAAGTGGTTGAGCAATAGGTGAATCATTAATAGAATCGAACCCAACATCAGGCCCCATTAAATTAAACATTCTTGAATTATTATTACGCAATGCACCTATATGATATTGTTGAACCCATTCACGTTTGTTGTATTCAACACCTAAGAAAATAAGTACAGCAGTTTTAAATTGAGCAACTTCTTTAGCGGTTAAAACTTCGCCAGATAAACGTTTAGTTAAAATGGTATCTAACTCTTTTTCAGTAGCTTCTTCATAAACAACTGTATCTAATGCATGGTCAGAAATCTTACAACCATGAGCAGCAAAATGATCCATACGTTTTGATAAAGCCTGACAAAGCGCTTGGAATGATGAAATTTCAACATCGGCTACTGCAGAAAGTTTTTCCATATATGCCGCAAAGAATTCTGAATCAATATTGAATGCTTTATCTGGACGCCAGCTTGGTAAAACTTTAACATCAAATGAACTATCTTCTGCAATAGTTTTATGATGAGCTAAATCATCAATAGGATCATCTGTTGTACCTGCCATCTTAACATTCATTTTTTTCATGATGCTACGAGCTGTAAACTCTGGAGTCGCTAACATCTCATTACAAGTATTCCAAATTTGCTCTGCTGTAGAAGGTGATAATAGAACGTTATCAATACCGAAAGGACGACGAAGCTCTAAATGAGTCCAATGATATAAAGGATTACCAATAGTATGAGGAACAGTTTCTGCCCAAGCCTTGAATTTGTCTAAATCACTAATATCAGTACCAGTACAGAATTTTTCTGCAACACCATTGGTACGCATTGCACGCCATTTATAATGATCACCTTTTAACCAAATATCGTATAAATTCTTGAATTGATAATCTTTAGCAATTTGTTCCGGTGGTAAATGGCAGTGATAATCAAAAATTGGCTGATCAGCAGCAAAATCATGATAAAGCTGACGAGAAAATTCGGTATCTAGTAAAAAGTTTTCAGTTAAAAAACTCATTTTATTCTCCATAAATAGTAGTTAACTATTAAAAGATTACAGGAAAATACATCCTGTAATCTTATTAATTTATTGATTAATTTTGATCTGATGATGGTTCTTTCAAAATAGTCCAAACCGCTAAGGCAGCTAAAAGATCTAAACAAGATAAAATTACAAATAAAGGACTAAAGCCAACAGTATCAGCAAGTGCACCAACAATAAGTGCAAAAATAGTACTAGCTAGCCATGCAGCCATGCCGGTAAATCCATTCGCTGTTGCCACTTCATTACGGCCAAATACATCAGACGATAAAGTAATTAATGCTCCTGATAATGCTTGGTGAGCAAAACCACCAATACAGAATAAAAAGATAGCAACATAAGGACTTGAAAATAGACCTATCAGACCAGGTGCAATCATAAGCACACCACCAACCGTCACTACCATTTTTCTTGAATTAATTAAGCTTACTTTAAAATGTTTTTGGAAAAATGGTGACATATAACCACCAAGAACACATCCAACATCAGCAAAAAGCATTGGCATCCAAGCAAAAATAGCGATTTGTTTCAAATCAAAACCATAAGCTGTGAACATGAATAATGGAATCCACGCATTAAAGGTACCCCATGCAGGCTCTGCTAAAAATCTTGGTAAAGCAATTCCCCAAAAACGGCGGCTGGTTAAAATTTTACTCGCTGGTAATTTTTCATTATTTGAAGTTTGATGACTTGCTTCTTGACCAGATAAAATATATTTTTTCTCTTCTTCAGAAAGACGTTTCTGTTTTGTAGGGTGACGATAAAGGATTAACCAAAAAATTCCCCAAATAAAACTTAATAAACCACACAATATAAATGCCCATTGCCAGCTATGGAACCAAATTGCCCATGCAACTAATGGTGGTGCGATCATGGCGCCCACTGATGAACCTAAATTAAACCAACCAACCGCGATCGACCTTTCTTTTGCCGGAAACCATTCACTAGTCGCTTTAAGTCCCGCAGGAATCATTGCGGCTTCTGTTGCACCAACAGCACCTCGAGCAAAAGCCAGTCCGATCCAACTACCTGAAAATGCGGTACTAACACAAAATACTGACCACAAAATAGCAAAAACCGCATATCCCGCTCTCGTGCCTAACAAGTCCAAAATATATCCGGCAACTGGTTGCATAATGGTATAACAAGCTGAATAAGAAGCTACCACATATGAATATTGCTGCGTTGTTAATCCCATTACTTCATTAAGAACCGGGGCGGCTACCGCTATCGAATTTCGCGTAAGATAACCAAGAATTGTGCCTACAGTGACTAGTGCTATCATATACCATCGTAGGTTTTTTATCGTTTTGTACATCTTTAATTGCTCCTAAATATATAGATATTTTGGCGCATAATAACATGCCTGACAACTAAAAAAGTTGACATACATCACAAAAATGAACTATATCCCTAATAATTAAAGGGATATTTTTTAAACTAAAAAGTTTGTAACTAAAAAATTTAATTAAAAAAATTGGAACAACATTATTTAATTTGAAGCAATTAGATGTTATTTTAAAAGTCTAAAAAAACTTAAAGGATTTATGCAAAATTCATCATGACCCAAGAACAGCACGAGTATCAAAGACTTTATCAAGTTATCGCAACTGAACTTAAAAACCGAATTATTGACGGCATTTATCCAGTAGGAAGCAAATTACCATCTGAAAGATTGATATGTGAAGAACTAAAAGTAAGTCGTTCAGTTGTCCGTGAAGCTATTATTATGCTTGAAGTTGAAGGTTATGTTGATGCAAGAAAAGGCTCTGGAATTCATGTTATAGCAAATAGTTTACAGACCAATATTCTAACCTCACAGAAAGGATTAAATTTTTCTACGACAGGGCCTTTTGAATTATTGCAAGCCCGACAACTTATTGAAAGTAACATTGCCGAATTTGCAGCAACACAAATTACTAAAGACGACATCGTCAAATTATTAGAAATTCAACATAATGCTAAAAAAGAAGATCATTATCGTGATTCTGATTGGGATCTAAAATTCCATACACAGATTGCCATGATCACACGGAATACCGCTTTAATTACCATCGTTCAAGAAGCTTGGCAACAAAGAACATTAAACCCATTATGGAAAAAACTTCATGAACATGTACAACAACAAGACATTGAAAGCTGGTGGGATGAACATGACAAAATATTAGATGCGCTAATTAATCGTGATCCCAAAGCGGCTAAGTTAGCCATGTGGCAACATCTAGAGAACACAAAAAAAATGTTATTTGATGCTGCTAGCGAAGATTTTGAAACAAAACGAGATCACTATCTATTTTCAGATAACCCCGTTATTAGTATTAATGAAAATGAGTAGATTCTATTAAAGGCAATACACTTTGCGCCATTGCGCAAAGTGTATTAATTCGCAAAAGTTAAATAATTAACTATTGTTTAAACTATTAACGCTGATCATCAACCGTTACTCCAGCTGGTGGAGTAAACTTAAACTTATCAAGTGCTACCTTACCTAGGGTTTGACGAGATAAATCATAAAAACTACGCTGACCATCTTCCTCGATAATCGTAAAATTTGAAATCATCCCAGTAGGCAAAACAGAAATAACAAAATCTTGGTTAGAACCATCAGTTGGTTTCAATGTAAAAGAGTCTTGTTTACGTGTAACAGTATATGCATTCCAAATAGGATTATGACTATCCGTAATCAAAAGCATTAAACGATTATCCACCGATTTTTTTAAGCTCATTACACTAACTTGTTCAACGGCAGGAGTATAGACCCACATGTTACGCCCATCTGAAATGATTGACGTCTCGTCTGGCTCAGTCATTGTCCAATTAAAGTAATAAGGCCTTGTTACCCACAAATCACCTTTACCTTGTTGAACTGGTTGTTTATCGGCTGTTTTCACATCTTGTGAAAATCGAGCATAAAACCCATCAATTTTAGCTAATCGCTCTTGCAACACCTCTTTATCACCAGCCCATGCTGCACAGCTTGTAATTAACCCAATTAAAATTAAAAACTTCTTCATTACCAATCCTTATGCATTTTGTTTAATACAATAAATTAAACAATCATTTTAATTTAGTTCAAAATATTACCGTTTTTCTGTTAGCTGTGAAAGATATTTTCTTTTCTTTTTCACTTATCAGTTAAGCAGTATATAATAACTGTATTTTGTAAATTTGGATGGTGTAGCATGCCTAGTCTCTCTTTTGAATTTGGGTCAGATGAATTTAAACCTTTAGCGGCAAGGATGCGTCCACGTAATTTATCTGAATATATAGGTCAAAGCCAACTACTTGGTAAAGATAAACCCCTGCCTAAAGCAATTGAAGCAGGTCATTTACATTCTATGATCCTTTGGGGACCACCTGGAACCGGCAAAACCACTTTAGCAGAAATTATTGCGCATCATGCTAATGCCAAAGTAGAACGAATTTCAGCAGTAACTTCAGGGATTAAAGATATTCGCGAAGCGATTGAACGCGCCAAAATTAATCAACAATCCGGAGTAAGAACCATTTTATTTGTTGATGAAGTTCATCGTTTTAATAAAAGCCAACAAGATGCTTTTTTACCTTATGTCGAAAATGGTACTGTAACCTTTATTGGCGCTACCACTGAAAACCCCTCTTTTGAGTTAAATTCAGCACTACTATCCCGTGCCAGAGTCTATCTGCTTAAATCATTAACTAATGAAGATATTGAGCAAATTTTACAACAAGCGATGGATGATCCGGAACGTGGTTATGGCAACCAAAAAATTACGCTACTTGAGGAAACCAGAAAACAGATTGCCGAATTTGTTGGTGGTGATGCAAGACGCGCACTCAACACGCTTGAATTGCTGGTTGATATGTCTGATGGAAAACCATTAACGCCTGAATTACTAAAAGAAGTCATCGGCGAACGTAGTGCAAGATTTGATAATCAAGGTGACCGTTATTATGACCTAATCTCGGCGGTTCATAAATCAATTAGAGGATCTGCACCTGATGCAGCACTTTATTGGTATGCAAGAATCATTTCCGCCGGTGGAGATCCGCTATATGTCGCTCGTCGATTATTGGCTATTGCATCAGAAGATATCGGTAATGCCGACCCAAGAGCAATGCAAGTCGCTTTAGCAGCATGGGACTGTTTTACTCGAGTTGGACCAGCAGAAGGCGAACGAGCTATCGCACAAGCAATTGTTTACCTAGCATGTGCACCTAAAAGTAATGCGGTTTATCTTGCATTTAACCAAGCGATGAAAGATGCAACATCCAAACCTGACTATGATGTTCCAGAACACCTACGCAATGCGCCAACCAGTTTAATGAAAAATTTAGGTTATGGTGCACAATATCGTTATGCACATGATGAACCTAATGCCTATGCAGCTGGTGAAAACTACTTTCCTCCAGAAATGGCCGACAGCAAATATTACCACCCAACACAACGGGGTGCTGAGAAAAATTACTCGGAGAAACTGGCTTGGTTGGAAGCACAAAATAAAGCTAGCACAAATCAGCGCTACAAAAAGAATTAGATTGAATATATTAATAGTTAACAAAAGTTCTTGCTTGAGCAAACATGTTGACTGATATTAAATTGATCAAACTAAATCATGCATGTTTAAGCAAAGTTTTTGGTAAATTTGTAAATACCTAAAAAATTGATTCACTGATAGGTAAATGAGAGATCCTTAGCAAAGGCTTATCCTAATTCTTGAGCATATTTAATTAAAATTATATTTGGGAGATAGCCTTAAACAGCTATTATGCTTTATATCCTTATAAAGCTAAATAGCATTATAAAAGCAAATCTCAAGATAAAAATGAATAATATATTGCTAAATATATATAGCTCAATAAACGAAATAGATTCATATTTATGATATGAATTTCGAGTTGTAATTATAGATAGGTAGATCTTATCATTCCCCAATATCTCATTTAGTAAGTAACTACCTATCATTGCCTTTTTTGACAAAAAAAGTTCATATTTCTAAATATCACCCGTAGTCATTGATTTTCGTCAATAAATTAAAGATCACCGCTTATTAAATACACTATATATAGTAATAAAATGATTAATAGGCACTATATATTGTATATTTTGATAAATATCAATTATTATAATCACCATTAAAAACCACAAAAATGGATGGAAAATGAATAAATCAATACTAGTCACAAAACGTGATGGAAAAAAAGAACCTATAAACCTAGACAAAATCCATAAAGTCATTACATGGGCTGCTGAAGGATTAGATAATGTTTCGGTTTCTCAAGTTGAATTACGTTCACATATTCAGTTTTATGATGGTATTCGCACTTCCGACATTCATGAAACAATCATTCGTGCAGCAGCAGATCTCATCTCTCAAGATGCACCAGATTACCAATACTTAGCTGCTCGATTAGCGATATTCCATTTACGTAAAAAAGCCTATAACCAATTTACCCCCCCACCGCTTTATGAACATGTAAAAAAACTTGTTGCCAGCGAACGTTATGACAAGCATCTTCTTGAAGATTATAGCCAAGAAGAGTTTGAACAAATGGATAAAATTATCGATCACTGGCGTGACATGAACTTCTCTTATGCAGCGGTTAAACAACTTGAAGGTAAATATTTAGTTCAAAATCGAGTCACTGGGGAAATTTACGAAAGCGCCCAATTCCTATATATCTTAGTGGCAGCATGTCTATTTGCGAATTACCCTAAAAATAGTCGACTAGATTATATCAAACGATTCTATGATGCCGTTTCGACATTTAAAATCTCACTACCCACGCCAATCATGGCGGGTGTTCGTACCCCGACTCGTCAATTTAGTTCTTGTGTGCTAATTGAATGTGATGACAGTTTAGATTCCATCAATGCCACCGCAAGTGCTATCGTAAAATATGTTTCTCAACGAGCTGGTATCGGTATTAACGCGGGTCGAATTCGGGCATTAGGTAGCTCTATTCGTGGTGGCGAAGCATTCCATACTGGCTGTATCCCATTTTATAAGTATTTCCAAACCGCGGTTAAATCTTGTTCACAAGGTGGTGTTCGTGGTGGTGCCGCTACCGTATTTTATCCAATATGGCATTTAGAGGTTGAAAGTTTATTAGTATTACGTAACAACCGAGGTGTTGAAGAAAACCGCGTTCGACATCTGGATTATGGTGTACAAATCAATAAATTAATGTATCAACGCCTCATTAAAAACGAAAACATTACACTATTTAGCCCATCAGATGTACCAGGGCTTTATGATGCGTTTTTCGCTGATCAAGACAAATTTGAAGCGCTTTATCATCAATATGAACAAGATGTTAATATCAGAAAACGCGTAGTAAAAGCAGTAGAACTCTTCTCATTATTAATGCAAGAACGCGCATCGACTGGTCGAATTTATATACAAAACGTTGATCACTGTAACACGCATAGTCCGTTTAATGCACAACTTGCGCCGGTACATCAATCTAACTTATGTATGGAAATTGCGTTACCAACCAAACCACTTAATAATGTCAATGACGATAAAGGGGAAATCGCACTTTGCACCCTATCTGCCTTCAATTTAGGTAAAATCGAATCGCTTGACGATTTTGAAGAACTTGCCGACTTAACTGTTCGAGCTCTTGATGCATTACTTGATTATCAAGATTATCCTGTCCCTGCAGCTAAAAACGCATCGCTTAATCGCCGTACGCTTGGTATTGGTGTGATTAATTATGCTTATTATTTAGCGAAACACGGTGTTAAATATTCAGACGGTAGTGCTAATAATCTAACGCATCGTACTTTTGAAGCGATGCAATATTATCTATTAAAAGCATCGAATAACTTAGCCAAAGAAAAAGGCGCCTGCCCACTATTCAATGAGACGACTTATTCACAAGGGATCTTACCTATTGATACCTATAAACAAGATCTCGATACAATCACTAAAGAACCATTACATTATGATTGGGAGTCTTTACGTGAATCAATAAAAACTCATGGTTTACGTAATTCAACTTTATCAGCATTAATGCCTTCTGAAACATCATCCCAAATCTCCAATGCCACTAACGGTATTGAACCTCCACGTGGTTATATCAGCATTAAAGCGTCCAAAGATGGCATCTTAAAACAAGTTGTACCTGAATATAATAAATTAAAAGATTTATATGAATTACTTTGGCAAATTCCAAATAATACAGGTTATCTGCATTTAGTAGGCATTATGCAGAAGTTCATTGACCAATCAATTTCGGCAAATACTAATTACGATCCAACCAAATTTCCGAATGACAAAGTACCAATGAAACAACTTTTAGCTGATTTACTAACAGCTTATAAATACGGTGTAAAAACCCTTTATTATCATAATACACGTGATGGTGCTGAAGATATTCAAGGTGATATTGAACTCACATCAAGTGATGATGGTTGTGAAGGCGGAGCATGTAAAATTTAATTGCCCTGTTTAGCACTATAACAAAAGTATAGGGTAACGATAAGTTATCCTTACTATTCCTACTTTTTCCAAATATTTAGTGAAAAAGTAAACAAAATTAGGAGTTCGACTATGAGTATGAATTACAGCACCTTCTCACACGTCCATAATGATCAACTTAAAGAACCAATGTTTCTTGGTCAACCGGTGAATGTTGCTCGTTATGATCAGCAAAAATATGAAATGTTCGAAAAATTAATAGAAAAACAACTTTCTTTCTTTTGGCGCCCTGAAGAAGTCGACGTTTCACAAGATCGTATCGACTATGCGGCTTTACCTGAACATGAAAAACATATCTTTATTAGCAATTTAAAATATCAAACATTGCTTGATTCAATACAAGGACGAAGCCCCAATGTTGCCTTACTTCCCCTAATATCTATCCCTGAACTAGAAACATGGGTAGAGACTTGGTCGTTCTCAGAAACTATCCATTCACGTTCTTATACGCATATCATCCGCAACATCGTCAATGATCCCTCTGTAGTGTTTGATGATATTGTTACCAATAAAGAAATCCAAAAAAGAGCTGGTGATATTGCGGGTTACTACGATGACCTAATTAGCTACGCAAGTTATTACAACCTATTTGGTGAAGGTAAACACACTATCAATAATCGAACCGTCACTATCGACTTGCGTGAACTTAAAAGACGACTTTATCTCTGCTTAATGAGCGTTAATGCCCTTGAAGCTATTCGTTTTTATGTGAGTTTTGCTTGCTCATTTGCCTTTGCAGAACGAGAATTAATGGAAGGTAATGCAAAAATAATCAAGTTGATAGCTCGTGATGAAGCGCTTCATTTAACTGGTACCCAATTTATGATCAACACCCTAAGAAGTGGTGAAGACGATCCTGAAATGGCCGAAATCGCCAAAGAGTGCGAACAAGATTGTTATGATCTGTTCTTACAAGCAGCCAATCAAGAAAAAGAGTGGGCAGAATACCTATTTGAAGGTGGTTCAATGATTGGATTAAATAAAGATATCCTTTGCCAATATGTTGAATACATCACCAATATTCGTATGCAAGCTGTTGGGCTTAAATTACCATTTGAAGTAAAATCCAACCCAATTCCTTGGATCAACAATTGGCTTGTTTCCGATAACGTACAAGTCGCACCACAAGAAGCAGAAATGAGCTCATATCTTGTTGGTCAGATTGACTCAGAAATCAGCGAAGATGATTTAAGTGATTTCAAATTATAATTGATAGTAGCTTGCATGGATTGAAAAAATAAAACTGTGCAAGCTATGTTTAATTATTCGCAATCAGTGCCAAACTAAACATTTATCATTTTGATAAATTTAAGTAATTTAGTTCTTCCAAATTTATCTACCCTATTCTTAAGATTAAATAAAATATCAGCAAATGGTATAGACTCCTCAATTATTTTTACACAAAGTATCAAATTACCTTATTCATAAAGTATGAAATGAACCAAGTCATGATTTATTAATACTTATTCTAAGTAACAAAGGATTTGTATTAGGTGAATGTATCCTCAATAAATATTATAAAACGGTATACACTCCTCAATTATTTTTACACAAAGTATTAAATTACCTTATTCATAAAGTATGAAATGAACCAAGTTATGATTTATTAATACTTATTCTGAGTAACAAAGGATTTGTTTTTAGGTGAATGTGTCTTTAATAAATATTATCAAATGGTATACACTCCTCAATTATTTTTACACAAAGTATCCAATCACCTTATTCATAAAGTATGAAATGAACCAAGTCATGATTTATTAATACTTATTCTGAGTAACAAAGGATTTGTATTAGGTGAATGTATCCTCAATAAATATTATTAAGCGGTATACACTCCTCAATTATTTTAACAAAAAAATCAAAAATCAATTTTAAAAGGTGCAAATGCTCTTTAATTAAAAGTAAAGGTATTCTAACTTGACACTCTTTTAAAATCGGGAGACGATATGACAATTGAATTATCTCAATTTGATATGATGACTATGACTAATGCGCATTTGTTTTATTCTGTCTCTCCGCTTAATTTTAGTGATAACCAAATCACAGTTCCTTATATAAAACAGCAACTCAATGCGTTTCAACAATGGTCGATTACTCAATTCGAAAATAATGCTGATATTGATGATTTAGTACACCTGCGTAGTCAATTTATCGATCAGCTACTTGAACGTTTATGGCATTACTATCAAATTCCAGAACAAATTTCATCGCTATTTAAAAAAAATCGGATTGCACTTATTGCTGTTGGTGGTTATGGCCGTTGTGAACTGCATCCTTTGTCTGATATCGATATTTTGATACTAAGTGATAACTCACTCACCAAAGAGCTTGAAAAACAGATAGGTGATCTAGTTCGTTTACTTTGGGATCTTCATCTTGATATTGGTCACAGCGTCAGAACATTAAAGACCTGCCTGCAAGAAGCTAAAAATGATATCACAATTATGACAAACTTAATTGAATCAAGATTGATTGCAGGAAGTGAGTCATTACTTAAGGAGCTCCAAACACAAATTTTTAGCGATAAAATTTGGCCTTCGCCAGCGTTTTATCGCGCAAAAATCAAGGAACAACAAGAAAGACATCAGCAATATCATAGCACTACCTATAATTTAGAGCCCGATTTAAAAAATAGTCCTGGTGGCTTGCGTGATATGCAAATTATCCAATGGTTAGCTATTCGCCATTTTGGGGGAGAGTTTTTGCAAAAAATTGGACATTTTGATTATCTCACACCCGAGGAAGTCGAAGAATTCAAAGCCTGTCGCAAATTTTTATGGCGGATGCGTTTTGCCCTGCATTGTGTTATTAACCGCTATGACAACCGCCTACTATTCGATCGCCAGTTAAGCATCGCTAAAATGTTAGGTTATAGTGGAGAAGGAAATGCCCCGGTTGAAAACATGATGCATGATTATTATCGGGTAGCACATAATATTACCGAACTCAATCAAATGCTTTTACAGTTATTTGATGAATCAATATTGAAAAGTTACTCACAATATAAAACTTATGATATCGATGAGCATTTCCAAAGTAGAGATAACCTTATTGATGTTAAACATAATAGTGTTTTTACTGATGATCCGGTAACGATTCTTAAGCTGTTCTATACGCTTTTACTTAATCCTCAAATTACCGGACTTTACTCTAATACCATTAGACAACTCCGTTCTGCAAGGCGAAAACTCACGTATTTATTATGTGAAAAGCCAGAGGCAAGAACGTTGTTTATGAAGATCATCAAACATCCTGATGCGATCAAAAAAGCCATTTTACCCATGCATCAATATGGTATTCTGGCGGTTTATATTCCCGGTTGGCAACAGATTTCAGGAATGATGCAGTTTGATTTATTTCATGCTTATACCGTAGATGAACATACTATCCGTTTATTGCTAGAACTGGATCTTTTACGTTCAGAAGATGGCAAACAAAAACATCCAAATAGTTCAATGGCATTGGCTAAATTATCAAAACCTGAATTGCTTATTATTACCGGATTATTTCATGATATTGGCAAAGGACGGCATGGCGATCATTCGGAAATTGGCGCAAAATTAGTGGAATCTTTCTGTCAATTACATGAATTAGATGCGAAAGATACTGATTTGATTGTCTGGTTAGTTCGTTATCATTTATTGATGTCAGTAACAGCCCAAAACCGTGATCTGCAAGATCCGGAAGTTATTCGTGAATTTGTTCAACTGGTTAAAAGCAAACGACGATTACAATATTTGCTTTGTTTAACGGTTGCCGATGTTTGTGCAACCAATGAAACCTTGTGGAATAGCTGGAAACAGAGCTTAATGCGTGAGCTTTATCTAACAGCGAAGCGCTCGCTTGATTCTGGCATTCATCAAATACCAGAACAACGCAGTATTGCACGTCAACATAAACAGCAAGCATTAGCTCAATTGCTTGCACAAAATTACGATGAACAATCCATTAAACATTTTTGGCAAAGCTATCGTGTTGACTACTTTTTGCGATATACCGCCGAACAGATTACTTGGCATGTACAGCTTCTATTGAACCATGAATTGAATCAAACACTCGTTTCAATTAATCCAAATCCTTATCATGGTGGTACGGAAATAATTATCTACTCATCAGATAGACCTTTCCTATTTGCAGCGGCATGTAATGCTTTAAGTATGCTAAATTTAAGTATTCATGATGCTTTAATTATTACCAATAAAAATGGATTTGCGCTTGATACTTTTATTGTACTTGAACCTAATGGGCAAGTGGTGCCTGAAAATCGTCACCAGGATATCATTCAAACTTTAAATAAAGTTCTTCATCAATCAGTTTATAAAGGTGTGACGATTAAGCCGACTAAACAAAGATTACGATCATTTTCTGTTCCGACTCAAGTTAACTTTGTCTCTTCAATTAACGATACTTATATGGAATTAATCGCACTTGATAAACCGGGATTACTTGCTTGTGTTGGTGAAGTCTTTGCAAAGTTAGACTTATCGTTGAGTAGTGCTAAAATAGCGACAATTGGTGAGCATATTGAAGATCTGTTTATTCTAACAGATAAACACAATAAAGCCCTTGATGATAACACCTGTCAAAAACTACGCGAATCGATAGTATTGGCTATAGATTCAATAAACTAATTATCGAAAAGTTAACACAATGCAATTTTTTATTATTTTATTTCCTATTTTTTCTATTTTTATTGTAGGATTTATTGCCCAAAAAGTTCTGAAGTTTGATGTCGCCAATCTTTCCAAAATGTCGCTGTATGTGCTTTCACCTTTTTTGGCTTTTAAAACGTTTTACACACATACCTTAACCAGTGACTATTTTATCTATATTGCCTATATCTTTGGACTCTGCTTTTCTTTGGTATTTATTGTCAGCATGTGGTCAATTGCTATGCGCTATTCGGTAAAAGAGCGTTGTGCGTTGATTTTAAGTTCATGCTTTATGAACAATGGTAATTATGGCACCCCAGTATTACTGGTGTTTTTTGGATCGCTTGGATTCGATTTAGGTGTCATTATGATGGTGTTACAACAATTTGTTATGAGCACCGTTGGTATTTATTATGCGGCTAAAGGCAGTGCACAAAGTGATATTGTGAGTCAAAAAGATGTAATAAAAAAAGTGATTAGAATGCCAGTTGCCTATGGTGCTTTTGCCGGAATTATTTTCCAGCTTTGCCACATTCCACTGTCAAAATCTATTATGACTTCAATTGGAATGATCGGTGACTCATCTATTGTCATCATTATGATTATTCTCGGAATGCAGCTGGCTAAAATAAAAATTACCCAACTTGATTACCCAAAGCTCTCATTTGCTTTAACTGCAAGAATGGTTATATCACCAATAGTGGCTTTTGCGATGGTTTATTTTATGCCACTGTCACCCATGTATAAACAAATTCTTATCGTTTTAGCCGCAATGCCAAGTGCAGCCAATACGACCTTAATGTCAGTACAATTTGATACTCATCCTGAACTGGTATCTAGTGCAACCTTGGTGAGTACTTTGTTAAGTTTAATTACATTACCTATTGTTCTTTCAATAATTGGTGCGCCAATACCTATCTAAATAAAAATAATAGATGGATAAAATCAATCGATGCCAAGCCATTCTTGTTCAAATTGATTGACAAATTTTACCAATATTTCATGGCGCTGTTCGGCCATTTGTTTAGCGGTGTCAGTATTCATCATATCTTTAAGTAAAAATAATTTTTCATAGAAGTGATTAATTACTGTATTTGTCTGTTTATAATTGTTTTCATCAAGTTTAATTCGAGGTGGGACATTGGGATCATGCATGATATTGTGTTTATTACCACCATAATAAAAAGTGCGCCCAATGCCAATAGCGCCAATTGCATCAAGGCGATCCGCGTCTTGAACAATTTGCCCTTCGAGCGATAATGTGGCTTTTTGTGAAAGATTTTTTCGATAGGACATATTTTCAATAATATCGAAAATAGCGCTAATTTCGGCTGATGTTAATTTCAAACTGCGTAAATACTCTTTTAATTCAATTATGGCACTATCAACATCTTCCGTAACTTTTTCATCAATAACATCATGTAAATAAGCACTCATCAACACAATAAAAGCATTTGCTTGTGGCTGGTGGTTAAGAATTTTTTGGGCTAATTTAACCACTCGCTCAATATGCGCCATATCATGACCAGAAAAATCATGGGAGAGCTTTTGCTTTACATACATTTTAACGTTATTAAGAGTGGTTTGGGGTGATATAGTCATTTTATTATGCTTATTAAAATTTAGTGTAAGATTTTATTAAAACCTGAATATTGTTTATATTACCGCAGTTAAAACTCAACCGCTATTTATCCTTTTAATTAATAATTATGACAAAGAAATTAATTATAAAAAATGAATAAAATCAATTAAAAAAAATCATTAATCCTAAATTGGTATCATAATTAATGACTGTTTGGCCTCATTTACTAAAAAATGCCTAGTATTTAATGTTTTTTTTATATTTTTTTTAATTTCTTTCGATTGTTTTCACTAATTCCGAGAGGTAGAATGCGCTAATCAAAATTCATAATCAGTGCAACTAACTGGAGTTGATTAAGTGAAAATATCAACACGTAAAGTTTTGCCATGGCAACTTATAGAATGCTTCACTCGATATCGTCAATTCATCGCTCTACTATTTGGACTATCTATTTTTTGTATTGCACTGGTAGTGTGTTGGCATTTATTAAAAACCATCAATATTAATGATTTAAGGTCAGCTCTACACCAACTTCCTTACCATGCAATTTTACTTTCGTGTTTATCAGCATTAGCTAGTTATATTATGCTTATCTGCTATGAATGGTCAGCCGCACGTTATGCAGGTGTTAAGCTAAAATTATCAACAATTGCGGTCGGCGGCATTTGTGCTTCGGCGATTGGTAATGCTGTCGGATTATCAGCATTATCAGGTGGCGCCATTCGTTGTCGGCTCTATTTCAAATATGGATTAACCACTATAGATGCAGCAAGGATGTCAATTTTTGTTACTCTTTCATTAGGCTTTACCTTACCTTTATTAGCATCAATCGCGGCACTAATTCATATTGAAAAGACCACAATAGCACTACATACTTCAGCAATCAGTATCGAGTTAATATGTAGTGCAGTATTTATCATTTATGCCAGTGTATTATTATTTTTACATGCTCATCGATTGTCTGAAAAACCTAATAAAGATACGCATTTATACCAATTTTTTCATTGGAAAATTCGTTTACCTAACTGGCGTTTAGCTAGTAGTCAATTTTTAATTACCTTACTAGATGCTATTTTAGCTGGTGCGATCCTCTATTTCTTATTACCAAATAAGCCAAATTTTATTGTTTTTATCATGATTTATATTCTTGCTTTAGTAGCAGGGGTGCTTAGTCATGTTCCGGGTGGTGTTGGTATATTTGAAGCAATTATATTAGCCGCTTTTTCATCTCAAATTGGTGCGGCATCATTAACTATTGCTTTAGTTATTTATCGATTAATTTATATTATATTACCACTCATTCCCGCAGGAATTTTGCTGTTAATTAATGAAGGTAAAAACTTTCTTTCTGTTCCACAAGTAAAAGAAACCGATACTGGCATTGCTGCAACAATTATGGCCACCTCGGTATTCTTTGCTGGCGTAGTGATGATGTTTTCAAGTGTCATCCCTGGATTCAATCATCATTTTGTCAGTACCTTCATTCCTAACAAAATCGTCAATTTTGCCCATTTAACTGCCAGCTTAATTGGTGTTTTATGTTTATTACTAGCGATGGGATTACGTCGCCGACTTTATTCTGCTTGGGGATTGTCCGTTATCTTGTTGATATTAGGTAGTATCTGCTCATTATTAAGAGGTTTACATTGGATTGAAGCCTTTACTTTATTATCGATAGCAATATCATTGTTCTATTTTAGACACGCCTTTTATCGTAAAAGCCGACTAAGTATTTTGCCCTTTTCGTTAAAATCCTTTGTGATCACATTTGGCTTACTTATTCTATTTGTTTGGCTAATTTTATTTATTTATCAAGATATTCCTTATAGTCACAATTTATGGTGGCAATTTGAATTAGATAGCCGTGTTCCTCGAGCCTTGCGTGCAGCATTAGGGAGTTTTATATTATTAAGTGGTGTGATGTTATTTTGGTCTTTCAAACCGGCATTACCCATCTTAACCATTCCCACTAAAGAAGAATTGAGCGAAGCTCATCAAATCATCCTCAACTCGAAGCAACCTGAAGGCGGATTAGTGATGAGTGGTGATAAATCATTACTTTTCAATCAATCAAAAACCGCTTTTATCATGTATGCAAGGCGAGGAAGAAGTATGGTTGCGCTTTATGATCCGATTGGTAATGATAGTGCGCGCGCAGATTTAATATGGGAATTTAGGGATCTTTGTGATCAACACCATTTACGCCCAGTTTTTTACCAAGTTAGAGCAAACAATTTACCATTCTATATGGATATAGGGCTTAGAGTGGTCAAACTTGGTGAAGAAGCGTTAGTTAATTTAAATGAATTTGATTTAACATCAAAAGGTTATAAAGATCTTCGATATACTTGGAATCGCGGGCAACGTGATGGACTTAGTTTAAAATTTTATCCACCAGGTACTGCACCGCTTGATGAGCTAAAAATAGTCTCGGATGCATGGTTAAAAAACAAACACTCAAAAGAAAAGAAATTTTCGTTAGGCGCTTTTTCCAAATCTTATTTAGATAATTTCACCATTGCAGTTATTGAATACCAAGGCAAAATTATTGCTTTTGTGAATTTACTTGAAACCAATCAAAACTACAGTGCAACCATTGATTTAATGCGAGTTTTACAAGATATTCCTAAATCCACTATGGAATTTTTGATGGTAGGATTGATTCTACATTATCAGGAAAAAGGCTATCAGTACTTTAGTTTAGGGATGGTCCCGCTTGCGGGTATGCAAAGGCGACGTGGTGCGCCAATGATCCAACGCTTAGGGGCGTTAGTTTTTCGACGTGGTGGACGTTTTTATAACTTCCAAGGTTTACGTCGCTTTAAAGAAAAATTTGCTACTCATTGGGAACCACGTTATATGGCGGTTCCCAATGGACTTGATCCTTTGGTCGCCTTGATTGACACCACTATGTTAATTTCTGGCGGTAAAACGAATTTAACTCACAATAAGAACAAATGAGATGAAAAATATCATACGTTATATTTTATTCTTTATGATTTTAGTATTCATTGCTGTTTGCATAGTCGTAGGTTGGTATTTTTATAAAAACCAACGAACCGCTTCTGTAAATACCATAGCCATTAATCAAAACTTTTCTATTTTATCGGCTACCCCAAAACAATCAGCTGAGGCTGCTGCTATAATTGTTGCCACTAAAGATAATCATTTTACGGCTGATCAATTATTAAGTTTATCTGAATCAACAGGCGCTAAATTAGTACAGTTTGAATTAGAACCGCAAGGAAGTTGTGAAAAACAGCAAACTCGTTTTGAGCAAGCACAAAAAGTCTTAAATGAAGATAAGTTTGTTGTTGCTGGTATGCAAGAAGGTGCCGCCTTTGCTTATCGGTGGTTAACCCAACAAAATGATGATGCCAAAGCTTTATCGATTGAATTTACATTAGATCATAAAGATTGTGATGCACCTTTACCCGCTCAGGCTAACCATGGAGAATGGCAAGTAATTTGGAATAATCCACCAGATGAACAAGTTGCCATTTTTCCTCGACAACAAAAGCAGATTAAAGTAACCACCAAAATTGGCGAATATCAAGCATCACCAATTGAACTGTTAAGTTTACATTTACCATCTATTTTATTTGGTGAGCATGAACCATTACCAGTAATAGAATTACCCGCTAAAGGTAAACAATCGCATCCCAATAGTGTTACTTTTTATTATTCAGGTGATGGCGGTTGGCGAGATTTAGACAAGGTTTCGGCAGAGTATATGGCTTCTCATGGTTATTCTGTCGTTGGTGTCGATGCACTAAAACTATTTTGGCAACATCGTTCCGTTGAACGTAGTGCTAAAGATCTTACTCATTTAATGCAAGAATATCGGGATAAATGGGGCGTTAATAAATTTATTTTAGCTGGCTATTCATTTGGTGGTGATATCTTACCTGCACTATACAATCGATTATCCAAAGACGATCAAGAAAGTGTACAAGCTTTAATTATGATTGCCTTTTCAAAAGACGCTAATTTCGAAATAGAAGTCAGTGGCTGGCTTGGTCAATCTGGCGATGAAATGAAAACCGCGCCGGAAGTAAATCAGATTCCAGCAAATAAATTATTTTGCATCTATGGTGAAGAAGAAAAAGAAGATACCGGTTGTCTACAACCAGAGATGAAAGGAGAGGCTTATAAATTACCTGGTGGTCACCATTTTGATGAAAACTATACGCATCTCGGTCAAATCATTATGGAAGCGATCGATAAACGTATAACACCTTAAAATAAGCAAAAAAGGGGCAATAGCCCCTTTTAGTGATTCACTTGATTTATAAGATCAATGCTTGCTGATTCTGATTTTTCCTTCTGATAACAATACCCCAATGAGGGTTGATAACGTACCGATAGCAGCGATCCAAGTAAAAGGCTCATTTAAAATAACGACTGCAGCAATAATGGTTAAAATTGGAACTAAATACAGATAGATACTAATTTTTACTGCACCAACTAATTTCACCGCATAATTCCAGGAAGCAAAACAGATAGCCGAAGCCCCAACGCCTAAGAATAGAATATTAAAAAGATTAGCCGTGTGCGAGAAGCGATCCGGTCCCCATTTGAAATCAAACAGATACAACGCTGGTAACATCATCACTAAACCATAAAAAAAGAAGCGTCGTGTTAATAAAATCGTATTGTATCCATAATGACTGCATTTTTTAGTCAAAATTGAATAACATGCCCAAAACAAGCAGGCACCTACCGCAAGCAGATCACCCAACGGATTAAGTGACAGTACAAATTTACCATTTAAACTTATTAATCCAACGCCGAAGATTGCAAATAAACACCCGATATAAAATCGCTTAGCTGGCCGTTCAGTTTTTAAAAAGAAGATCGATAAAAGTGCGGTAAACACGGGCGATAATGTGGTAATCACTCCTACGTTTGAGGCGGTAGTATAAGTTAAGGCAATATTCTCACATAAAAAATAGCAGGTTACACCACAAAACCCGGCACACAAAAACATCAACTCTTGTTTTAAACCTTGCCAAGCAAAGATCCGTGGCGCTAAAATCCAAAGAGTTAAATAACCCAACCCAAACCGGTAAAATAAGATTTCAATAGGTTTAAAATCGATTAACAATACTTTGGTGGCAATAAAAGTGGTTCCCCAAAGAAACACTGTCATTAAAGCAATCAGATGCCCTCTTGTCCTCAATGAAAATAGCATTTAAGTTCTTACTCTCCATCTACAATTTATATGTTAATCATTTCCCTATCATTTGGTTGTCAGATTGGACATACAAAAAATAAAAATATAGGAAAAAGGCTTGATCATGATAAAAATATCACTATTTTAATAGAAATTTAAGATCGGCTAGATTAACTTGCTGCTAATCTTTTTTCAATATGTTTCCATACATCAATTATTTATGCAGATTATTTGAATATTAGAAAAGCGTGCAATTGAATTTGTAAAAGCAGTAGATAAAAAAAATCCACTCAAAAATTGAGTGGAAGGCAAAAAATGAATTAACGTAATCTGAATATATAGACAGACTAAATCATAAAAAGTTCCAAATAATTTCAAAAAAATTTAAAGTTTTTATATAAATTATTGTATGCAATTGATTTATAAATATTTATTTGTTGATTTTTTTTATATATAAAATCACTTAAAATGAATTATCATAACCTTGATACAAGCTAATTGGTAAATTAGTTATGCTTTGATAGGGTTCACCATTAATCATTGCTAACAGTATCGATACTGCATTTTGGGCAATTTGTAGAATTGGTTGACGGATTGTAGTTAAAAACGGCATATGTTGTAGAGTTAATTCAGCACCATCAAATCCAACTACTTGTAATTGCGAAGGTAAAGATAATCCACAATCTCGCGCAGCATTAATTGTTGCAATCGCTGATGAATCATCAGCTAATACTCCATCAATAGTTTGGGACTGTAACCGTTTTTTAATTAACTGATATTTTTCTTCATAGCTAATTGAAAAATCCATATCAAGTGTAATTGACTTAAGACCTGCAACTTGAATGCTATCTTTGTAAGCTTGATACCGTTTATTAGCATCCATATCAACTTGTTTATCATTTGTAATCGAACCAATATAAAGAATTTTCTTACAACCATTTTTTATTAAATGTTGGCTAGCTAGAAGTCCTCCAGCATAGTTGTCACATGAAATAACAGGTATTTTTTCATTTATTTTTCGATCTATCGAGACGATATTCAGATCGGGTATTAGGTAATCAGCTAAATTTTCATTCATAGAGTTAACTATGACTCCTTCAACCTGATGACGCCTTAGCATCGATAAAAAATTTTTTTCCTCTTCTTGATTATGATGACTGTTGCAAATTAATATTTTATAACCTTGGCGAGATAATATTCTTTCTAAATAACTGATTAATTCCATTTGGAATGGATTAGTTAAACTTGGAAAAATCAAGCCTATTAAATTACTTTTATTATTTGATAATGAACGTGCTAATTCATTAGGATAGTATCCTAACGTTTCCATTGCTTCTTGCACACGTTGACGAGTTGTTGCACTAATATATCCACGATTATTTAATACCCGTGAAACAGTAGTAGCGGAAACACCCGCTAGTTTAGCAACATCATCTCTGCTTAATTTCATAATCATCCTTTAACTATCATTAATATTATAACGAGATAATTATAATGCTTTTTATAATGACGTAAATCATTCAGTTGATTTGTAATTTTAAGATCAAATTTTTTAGTGACATTCATCACAAAATCACTTCGGAATAAGTGATATCCCTCACAAATTTTGCATTCTAATTGTGGACGCGGTTGACATATGAACGCGGTTGACATGAAATGAAATAAATTATTCAAAAGTGAATGACAAAGAAATGTCATTTATTCACATATAAATAAAAGGAGTAAAAAATGCAAAAATTACATTATCAACCAAAAGGCTTCTGGGTTGGCGATATTATGCCATTTGGAAAAGACGGGGTTTTTTATCTTTATGATCAACGCGACAATCGCAACCCTTGCCCTTTTGGTGAACCGTTTGGATGGTCACTTGCCACTACGACTGATTTTGTTAATTACCAAAATTTGGGAGATTCTATTAAAAAAGGTGGTGAACAAGATGTCGATCAATTTATCTATGCTGGATGTGTCTTCGAAGCAGAAGGTAAAGGACATGCTTTTTATACAGGTTACAACCGCAATTGGGAGAAAGAGGGAAAAACATCACAAGTATTATTACATGCTTGGAGCGACGATTTTAAAACATGGCATAAATCCTCGCAACTTATAACACTAACACCACAACCTGGTTATGACATTAGTGATTGGCGAGATCCCTGGGTAATTTGGAATGATGAAAAGCAAGAATATTTATTGATTCTAGGCGCAAGATTAAAAGGACCGAAAACAGAACAATCGGGTCGAGTTGTTGCTTTTACATCAAAAGATTTAAAAAATTGGCAATTCCAAGGTGATTTTTGGGTAGCGGGTAAATATACCATGATTGAAATGCCTGACTTATTCAAAATTGGAAATTGGTGGTATTTGATTTATACCGAATATAGTGATCAAAGTAAAACTCGCTACGTCATGAGCCAATCTTTAGAAGGTCCATGGATCACCCCTAACGACGATGCCTTTGATGGGCGAGCTTACTATGCAGCAAGAACCGCTTTTGACGGTAAACGCCGTATTCTTTTTGGTTGGGTACCAACAAAAGAAGATAATGATGATTTAAAAAATTTCCAATGGGCAGGAACTTTTGTACCTCATGAAGTTTATCAAAAAGCTGATCATACACTTGGTGTAAAAGTAGTGGATAGTTTATGGAATGCTTTTATTCATCCCAAAAAAATTGATGATTTTTCAATTAATTCTCCTTACGCACGTCAAGAACAATTATTAATTGAAAATACAGGCAAAACATTCCGTTTTTCAACGACAGTTAAATTCAGTAAAGGTACTCGAGATTTTTCCATCCGTTTGATGAAAGATAAACATACTGGCGAATCATATGATTTTATTTTTTCGCTTGTTGATAACCGATTAACTTTCGATAAAACCCCTTGTTATCCTTGGTATCGCGTGATGAATAAAGGTTTAGAGCGCCCTATTCATCTTGAAGCGGATCGTGAATATGAGTTACAGATTATCGCTGATGATACGCTATTTACTTTATACATAGATGGTACTGCGCTAAATGTTCGTGGTTATGATCAATTAGGAAATAGCTTGGCAATCGCCGTCAGTGATGGAACTTTAAGCTGTAAAAATAATACTTTTTCAAATGAAGGATGTTTTCCAGAAAAATGGTAATCGTGCCTATCAGGTCATTTAACTATCAGGTTAGATGATCATCATGATCAAGGCTTTCATCAACTATTTATGATCAAAGCCTTAATTTAGATAGGCGATTATCTTCAGTAATTTAAATATGGAAAATTCATTGGAGATATCATAATGAATACAACAGTAATTGATAACAATGGTCATATGGCTGACCATGACATCTCATTTAAAGAAAAACTCGCTTATGGACTAGGTGATTTTGCAACAGGCTTTTCGGGTGTTACCGTTGGAACCTTTGCGCTTTACTATTATACCGATATTGTGGGAGTTTCAGCTACTTTACTAGGAGCTGTACTACTATTTTCACGTGTTTTTGATGCTGTGATTAATGTCGTTATGGGTTTTATTGTTGATAGAACAAAAAGCAAACATGGCAAAGCTAGAGCATGGATTTTATGGTCGACAATTCCATTTGGTTTATCTTTGATAATGGTATTTAGTGCACCAGAAAATTGGAGTGAATTTGCATTATTAATTTTTGCTGCCATTACGCTCAATATACATTGGATTATTTACACTTCAAGCAATATCCCTTATGGCACGCTAGCAGCATTAATGACCCAAAACTCTTACCAACGCAGTCGATTAAATACTTATCGTATGCTTTGCTATTTTGCAAGCATGTTAATCATTCCGTATATTACACTACCTTTAGTCGAATTTTTTGGTGGAGGTGAACGCGGTTGGCAGTTTACCATGATAATTTATGCCGCAATTTTAATTTTTACCTTTTTCTATACTTTTTTTAATACTAAAGAGCGGATTAAACCAATTAACCAATTTAAGTACAATGCGCCATCACTTGGTGTTTCATTAAAAACTCTTTTAGCAAATAAGTATTGGGTCACAATGTTCTTCACCATGTTAGTAAGTTTTAGTATTTTAGGACTAATCAATGGTGTGGGTGTTTACTACGCAAAATATCTTTTGGCCGATAGCCAACTTATCGGTTTAATCAATATGGCTTTTGCACTACCGTTAGTTGTAGTATTAATGTGCTCAGCTTATATTTTAAAAATAATGAGCCGTTTAACATTTATAATTGTTGGTATGGCAACCATTATATTAGGTAGTATTATCATGGCAATTGCACCTCATGATACCTATATTGCAATAATTGGAACTATCTTACGAGGAGCAGGTTTTGCACCTATTATGGGAAATGCATATTCTATGCTAGCCAATACCATCGATTATGGCGAATGGAAATTTGGCATTAGAAATGATGGCCTAGTCTATAGTGGAGGAAGCTTTAGCGCGATATTAGGCAGTGGTATTGCTTCCGGAGGAATTGGTTGGATATTAGGAATGGCAGGATATATTGCGACAGATATTGCTAATCAACCTGAAAGTGTATTAACTACTTTACAAGTATTATTTATTTATGCACCCTTAGTATTAAGCGCAATCACCATTATATTATTACGGTTTTATACCTTAGAAAAAATTTATCCTGATATCATCAAAGAACTAGCTCAAAGAACACATAATGTCTATTAACCAGCTAAACGGAGGGATTGATAAATCTGTTATTATTCCCTCTACTTCATCGATTGGCTAAATATTTAAAAACAATCCTAAATCAAAATAATATACAGTTTTCACTATTTGATATTAACTATTCAATTCAGAGAAAACAAAAAAAGCATACCATTAATATCGCTATTTTAAAACCTGCAAGACCAATGGAAAGATAGATAAATCCAGAAATAGGTTAACTTGTATTACTACTTGAATTCACCTATAATGCCCTAATATTACTTATACCACAATTGGGGCTGATTCTGGATTCGACGGGATTTGCGAAACCCAAGGTGCATGCCGAGGTGCGGTAGGCCTCGTAAATAAACCGCAAAAAAATAGTCGCAAACGACGAAAACTACGCACTAGCAGCTTAATAACCTGCATAGAGCCTTCTCTCCCTAGCCTCCGCTCGTAGGACGGGGATAAAGAGGAGTCAAACCCAAACGAGATCGTGTGGAAGCCTTGCTTGGGGCGGAAGCATTAAACTTAATCAAGCTAGTCTATCGGTAGCGTGTTTGTCCGCAGCAGGTAGGCGAAATTTAAAGACAAACTACGCATGTAGTACCAAGGATGTAGAGATTTCGGACGCGGGTTCAACTCCCGCCAGCTCCACCAATTTAATTTTAATCAATATTAAATCCCTAAAATCATTTTATCACTTCATAAATGCTCTATTATCTGAGTAAAACTTTTAATCATATGACTAAATCTACATATGTTAATGTCAAACTTCACATATGCCTGCATTCAAATAAGTAAAACTAATTTAAATTATATAGATTGCTTACCGTAAGAAATATCTAAAGAAGAAAATAAGAAATGAATTTATATATTATGTGAATGATAGGGAAGTAGATGTCGCAAATACTTTATCGATTTCTGATAATACTTAAAGGGCTAAACTAACTTAATTATGGTGTTCAAAATGTCAGTAAAGCCCATTGACTTATTATCTATTAGAGCAGAAAAAGTTTTATTTAATCAACAATAACCCGTCCATGTAATGGCTGAATTGGGCGATTATTATCATGGTGCATGATCGAGTGGAATTTTTCGATTTGTTCTGCTGAAGCTTGGGATTGTTGCTGTAACACGATCCATCTTACCCCTTCTGTACATGGAGGTGTTGTTAACGATCCGCTAAAACGGTAATAATTCAATTCCTTTGGGAATAACGCCTTAATATCAACGGCGTTTGCTAAAATGGCGCTTTTTCCTGATTCTGTCGGCATTTGTTGCCATGCTTTTGCTAATTCTGAATTAGCCTCACCTTTATTAAACATTAATGCGATTACGGCCAATTCATTATCTTTGTTTTTATAAACAAAGTGTGCTGCCATTGGGAAATATTTGCCTTTAATGGTGTTTTCACTCGGTGTATGGAAATGAAATTGTTGTAATGTGAATATTTCATCGTCTATTTCTAATTGGTTATTTCCGGAAACATCGATCTCAATAGTATGGCCGTTGTTAATAATATTTTGCTGACCGGCTTCAAAAGTAAGTTTAAGCTTGCTATGTTCTGTTTTTAATACATGATCAATATTGATTGGCGATTGATTTTTACCATTTTCACAAGTTGAATATTCCGGTGAAAGTTTTCCCCAGTTTTCTGGTTTTTCCTGTCCTTCATACCCCCAATGTGGGTGATGTTCTGCTGCGGCGCAAGATAAGCTTGCTAGCATAAATATTGCGATAATTGCGTTACGTTTCATGTTTGCCTTCAATGAGAATTAAATTTCAGTGTATAAATTTTATACCTCATTTATAAAGATGTCTCAATAAAATATATTTTTTTGCCTCGAAATCTAAATAAAAAGCCTTGAACATACTTCTTGTATTATTCCCGCTAATTTTCAATAAATTAAGTGTGATTGATAGTGCAGATATTCTTATTTTATTTCATCAAAATGAGCAAGTCTTATCAAAATATCAAAATTGTAGATGAAAATAATACTGGAAAAATGTATGGCTAAACCCAAAAGGTAAATAGTTTTAGCTTGATGCATGTATTTATGAAGTAAAGATTCAATTAAAAATGAAATACCGAGTTAATAATCACCCTAGCTCTCTTATTAAGGATGAAACCACCGATCATTTTATTGTAATAGTGAGAATGAGGAATGATTCAGCTAGAAAATATTTATTATTTTATGATAATGCTATTGGAAATAAAAACGTAGGTGCCTTCAATGAAAATAAATTGTATTTTATATGCAAAAAATATAAAGTTGAAGGTGTAGCTAATAAAAGAAATACTTATTTTTCACCAACCGGATATAAAAAAATATATAGTATCCCAAATAAGAAAATCTAAAAGAAAATGAAAATAATAGCTCTCTGTTTACTTGTTCCCTTTATCGCTAATTGCAGCAAAGGAAATGTGTCTAACGCCATTAAAAAAAATATAGAATCAGAAGAAGTAAACTTCATTCTTAGTAATTCCCTCACCCTAATTAATGGTGAAAAAATCTCATTATCAAATATATATGCTATACCTAACAATATAGATTCTATACAAGTGGATAATGTGCAATTTGAAGCAACATTATCTGATTATTGTGGGAAAGGAAACTATATATATGATGAAGAAAAAATGGATGGTTTTTTACCTAAAAAACTCAAATTTATCCTTTATTATCAATATAAAAAAAATAATACAGAACCCACTGCATTTAACTTTAAACAAGATAATGCAAATCTTTACTTAACCGTTACTAACCATGAAATAATTACAAAATATTGTAGTAAAACAAATATACGAACACGAAATAACGCATTTTTATTAAAGGTTTATTCAAACGGAGCTAGATATAATTTACTGGCGATTAATGATATAAAAAGTATCGATGAAATATGATACTTAATAAGATGGATAACGTGATGAAAAATAAAATAAGTTACTTTTTTATTATAGTATTACTATGTAGTTGTAGTAATAAACAATCAAATAACGAAAATTCGGAAGTTGGTTTCATTAATGAAAAAAAGAATATAAATGAAACAGCTAATACAAAGTCACCCATTATTAAAGATAATTTCGGAAATACTTATATTTTAGATATTTTCAATGTTTTTTCACAGAAATTAATTTTGCAATCCGAAGTTTTTTTTATAGATTATCTAAATACCTATGATCAAGTATTTGAAATTTCTTTGATAAATAAATTGGATTATGTCATTGTCGAAATACAAAACAGAATTGGTGTTAGCGCCTATGAGCTATTTATTCGAGAAAGAAATAATAAGTTGGAAATTTTCAAACAAACTGGTTGGGATCGTATATCTTATAAATTTGAAATAGCAAAAGATGATTATGATAATACAAATGCAAATTTGATCTGCTTAAGTCAAGAGATAAAACCAATAAATGGCATCATAAAAATCCCTGATGATTTAAATTTTACCAATGAAAATACAAAAGACTGCTTTGCCTGCCCACAACAATATACTACTGAAGAGTGTTTACAAAAAAAACAGTCGGGTGAAAAATTTAATTGGAAAGAATAAGAGGAAAGAGATATCACATATTTCTAATCCATGTAATGAATTAAATGAGAAACACATCATCAAAACAACCACAAAAATGTTTACTGGATAATGTTGTTCTTATTCATTGCTATGCTTTTAAGTCTGAAAATATTTTACTTAAAAGCTTAACTAGCAAAAAATAATAGTCACGTTTTTCTTTTTGGCATAGTCTAATACTTTTTGGAAAACTCCTTTCATATTTTGAACTTGAAGGAAAATTTCTTCTGAAAGTTCTGCTCCGTTTAGTTTTGCGTTGGAATATTTTGCAGTATTATCAATATAATTTTTCACGGTTTTCTCCATTACTTTCCCTAACGGTGGAATTTTCGGTTTATTACTTCTTTATTGGGTAATAATCTAGTCCTTTTATATTATTATTTTTTAAAAGTTGATATAGCTTTTGCGATACAAAGACTTCTTTATAATTTGCATGACCGGAACCAAAATTTTCTTGAGATACAAAAAAATCAAAATTTCCAGGATGATTTTCAAAAGACGGAAAAAATCCTTTATTGTTTAAATGAAACCTAGTAATTTCCCACTCTGGGATATGTGTTTTCTCATCTATATTATTATCATTTATATTTAATTTAGATGAGGATATTCCTTGTGGTAACAATTGAACTACTGTAACTAGAGGTTTTTGATTACCATACCCAATTACACTTTTGCTTTGTATATTTAGTGGTTTAAATATATTTTCATAAATTGAAGGTGTAGTAAAAAATGTATCTTCAAGCCAATATATTGTTCCTATACCTTTTTTATTCCATTTAGGTTCGCTTAATAATGAGATACTTCCAATTTGCTTTCCTCTAATAATTCCAAAATTTTCACTTTTTTTGTTATTTCAAATACGTTATTTAAATAAGGAAAAACATTAAAAGGAAATTTTTCCAATTCATCATTTCCATCTAAGTCTTCTGGTTGAGGATATCCCAATATTTTACTAGATTTAATTGATAAATAATCGGCATTAATTCTTTCGTTTTCTGAAAATTCTGTTTTGGCAACAGTAACATAGTTTTTATAATTGCTTCCGAATATGGATTGAAGTTGCTCGTTCATTTCGTCATTTTCATAGAATGTAAAAGCATCACATCCCACATCGACATAAATATTTATATTTTTTAATTTACGAACTTCTTTTAAGGAAAAATTTTTAAAAAATCGATATTTTATTTTAGCGGAGGTTTGTAGGTATATTTGTTACTACTTCTTGTATTCTAAATAAAACTCTTGATAAATTTTATCTTCTTGTCCAAAACAATGACCTTCTGATTTTGTAAAAGCAATAGAAAAAGATTCAAAAGCTTCATCATATTTTTTTTCCTCATATTCAATTTTACCTTTCATTAAAAAAAATTCACCTGGATGTTGTTTTTGGATATCATCTAGTTTTTTTAACGTCATTAACCATTTTTTAGCTTCTGAAAAATTAATATTATATTTTATGAAAAATGTAATCATTGTTTTTGCTATTCTATAACTTTCTTCCCATTGACTTTTAGGTTCAGGTAATAGATCCCACTTTTCATATTGAAATTTGATAAATTCTGAATAGTGTTTCTTTTGTATGCTATCTCTTGCTTTTAAAACTAATGTATTAATTTTACTTTGTAGTTCTTCCGGTAATTCTATACTTGCCATATTTTATCTCTGTTTTTATTTTAGCGGAGGTTTATACGTTTCGTTTAGCTTTCCACCCCTGCTGCGGTTAATTTTATAATATTCTAATTCATAATTATTACTATCAAGCATCCATTCGCGTACTTCTTTGCTTTTGGGGCCAAATTTTCGTCCTTCTCTGTTCCACCAACTTACGGCATCTTCTATATGGGACATATCCGCATCTTTTATATTTCTCCACTTATTAGAATGTTTATCCCAAAATTCTTTAATTCGCTGATTTCCTGCCTTTCTAATCCTTGCATCATCCTTTCAAATACCTCCCTGCCGATTTTGCTGTTTTTACCGGGTAAGCGAGTTTGCCGACAAAGTAGGTATGCCAATCTTCAACTTCAAAATTATAGACTTTTTTCTTAGTATAAAGAAAATTTTGTCCTTTTACACAATACCATTTTTTATTTTTGGTTTGTATGTGGTATTGTTTGGTAAGGTCGGCGGCGTCTTTCCAGCCTTCTTTGGTGTAAAAAGGGGGGGGCGGCGGTGGTTTCAATGGTTTCGTGCTGCGACCAAACCAGATCGCCCTCGCGAATTTGTTCCATTTTTCTAATGCCTTACTGCGTGTGAATAGGCGTTCCGACAACTTTGGCAGAGTTTTCCGGTTTAAACTCTGGTGTTCAAAATCATTATGATCATGAACATTAGGGATTTAATATAGATTTTATACATACTACTATTTAATTAGGAAAATAATGAAGACGATAGCTATACTTTTACTCATTAGCTTTTTGACTTCTTGTGCTTATACGCATAAAGAGGAAAAAACAAGCATAAACTCTAGCAAAGTCATTGTGTTAGACCATGATCCTGTTTTAATTCAGTTAGGCAGTAAAAAATTAGCATTAAAAGGATTAAACCCTGAAGACTTTTCACTGGTACAAAAAGGTAAGACGCTTTTTATCATTAAAAAGCTGTATCTGGGTATAGATGATCTCCAAATAGAATTTATAGATAACAAGGATCAAGATTTCCTATTAACTGGTGAAATAGAATATGCGGTTTCTCAAAACTTAATTGATGATATTGATAGGGGAAATGTATTTTTACCATTTTCTTTTAAAGAAGATATACTGCTACATAACAATAAAGGTAAATTTATTTTATCAACAGCGATTAAAACTACATCACAGCTAGAAGCCATTTGCCATGAAAGATATTTTGATGAGATCCGAAAAGAGTCTTATTTGGTTCAAAAACAGTTCTATCAGAATGAAATAATCGATAACCCAGAAAAATATAAGGATTGTTGCCCTGAGTATATTGAATATGCAAAAAAGTTTTTATCTAAAAAAGAGCGTGATTTTCACTCATTACAAAGCCTGTTTGTTGAATTTACCTATAAAAAAATAAAGTTAAACATGGGTGATGGTTATCATATCGTCTTTAATAATATTAGTGATTTTGTTCCTGAATAAAAATGAGTGATTATGCGGATTGTATTAGTTTAACTAAATAGAAATAAAATACATACCGTATATAATATTCATTTATCTATTTATAACTTTCGAGAAATCCCTAATATCTATGCATAAAATAATTATTTTACTTACATTGACTCTATGGTTGGGTTGTTCGTATGGGCAACCGACAATAACTTATACACCTGCCACTCCCGACACAGCAAAAGATTTGTCAGGTGCACTTATATCACCACCATTAGGGCAGCGGGCAATACTCCATAAAGCAAAAAACGAAGATTCAATTGCAGAGTTGTACAATAATTTTGTTCATAGATATGGGAGTAGGGATAGCTTTTGTTCCTTACTTGGTTGTGAGGAAACCGTAAATTATAATCCTAAACTTTTTAAAATAGAATATTCAGATTCTGATGAGGTTTTTAGCAGATATAATTTATATAAAGAAGAAGCGATACCTTTTATTATTTCATTCAAATACCTCAAAAAAGGCGATAAAATCTTAAAATTAGCAATACAAAAATCAGAATCTAACAGTTATCTAAATCTATCTATATATCTGTTATCCTTAAAAAATGGAGTACAGGTTGATTCTAGAAGAATTTATTATAATCGCTCAGGAGAAATGGGTTTTACAGATGGTAAAATTTTTTATATAGATGAAAACCTGATCATTTCCACCCGAGACTATTCCTTTACTGAGGACGGAATAACACAAACACCGTTTTATCAATATCAACTAAATGACGAAGGCAAATTTATTCGTTACTATCCTAAAAATGGTAACTATAAAGATAATCAAGAGCAAGGTTTAGTTAAAAACCATACTCGCGAAGGTTTATGGATTGAGAAGAAAGTAAACCATTTAATTGGTACTTCATATTTTGAAGCCGAATATAAAAATGGGTTAATACAGGGTGAAGGCAAGTTTTATAAATTAGAATATAAGTTAAAAGACGGCTCTATTCCCTATTATGTTCCCTATTCTTCTGCTAAAAAAGGCAAACTTTTGTACACAGAAACCTATAAAGACGGTGAGCTTGTCGAACGCAAATTTGTGGATAAACAAATTGATGAATTGAATTAAAGGTTGTGTAGTAAACAAACGATTATTATGCTTATCACTCTCATAATTATGAACGGTGGTAAGTAAACCGATATAAATGAGTAAATTAAAAAGAATAATCATTCAAAACTAATCATTATAATGGCGTTAGTTTTTTTGAAATTTAATAACAAGAGTCCGATAACAAAAGATATGTAACTAGAGTGTTTTTTATGATGATATCCCTAAATAATAAATTGATTATCACTACTCTATTAAGCCTTTTTTTATTCAGCTGTAATCCCGATAAACAAGGAAATATGAAATGGATAGCCAAATACGATTTTAATCAATTATACCAATTAACCGACCAAGCAACTGTCTTAGATCCGATGTCTGCTTTTCGTTTTGAAGATTTTATAGCCCCCAATGAAAACACCATTATTTTGATTGGAAATAAAGATCTTAATGCCTTTGATTCAAGCCAAAGAGGGTATCAAGCAGTAATACATGTATCGAAAGATCGGGGCAAAAGTTATCAAGAGTTATCGCTTCCCGAACAAGAGATAAGATGGATTTATCCCAGCAATGATTATTCATTAATAAAAGCTCAAAGTAGATTACCAGACAACAGTAAAAAAAATTCCATGTATCTTTTAGATAACAACAGTTTAAAAATCGTTAAAATAGATGAATATGATTCTGAAGCTGATATCTCCTATTATAATTTTAATGGAAAATATGCCGTGTATTCCCATAACAAGGCATTAAAACTGGTTAATTTATTGAATCGAGAGGAACAGTATCCTTTACCCTACGAATTAAACAACCGTTCTTTTTGGGTTACTGCTGATGATACATTACTTATTCTAGATGCCAAACAAGTCATTCGCTACGACCCGAAAAATAATACAAAAACCGTCATACAGCAATTACATAATAATTATGATGTGCTGACTTATAAGGATGGTGAATATTTTTTTACTAAATTCAATGAAAATAAGTCTAAAGGTGGAGGTTCTTATTATAATAATAAAGAAGAGCTTTTATATACTTTCGAAAAAGGGGATAGAAGCCGATATTATCGCTATAAAAATTTTGTATGCGACTATAAACTTATTTCATCCCTTTATCCTATTTTCCGATATTCTTATGACTATGGACAAACTTGGTTTGAACAAAAGTTTACAGGCTTTTTTTCAGCCTCTTATCCAATTGGATTTTATAAAGATAAATTCATCATTTTTCATGCATCATTCCATGACAAACCAGATCCTGAAGATCGAGGGGGACGAATTTTAATCGGTGAGTTTGAAAAATAGGACAATGTTAAACACGCTTAGTATAATATAATTATTTTTGATTTAATTTATCTATTAATCATATATTTTATTGGTATCATGAGCAATTAATGAAATGTAAAAGTCCCCAATGGTTTAGAAGAAAGAAAGAAGTTTACAGAAATATTAAAAGGTATAATGAAATATAATGAGTGTATTAATAAAAAATAAAGGAATCTTTTTTATTCTAATAATGATATTAACTTTTTCTTGTCAAGGACAAGTTAAAAATGTTTATAGTAAACAAAAGATTCAAGATGAGAGCGAAGCTGATATTATTAAAAATAATATTTTTCATATTCAATTTGATAATGCAGGGGAACTCCATAAAAATTTAGTATCGGATCAACAGTATGATCATTTTATAATTCAAATAGAACAAGGAAATATAAAATTTAAAGAAAACTATAAATTATTAATTAGTAACTATGGTGATAGAAATGATCTAACATTTACTTTGACAAAAGTAAGTAAAAAAGAATATACCTTAGAAATTATACAAGAAACCAGACATTTAACGGTTGATAAATTCATCTTTGAAAAGGATAAAAACAACTTATTAGAATTAATATCCATGGAACAAATCCAATCAGGAAATACTATTCAAATCTGTAAATATAGTATGTCAAGAAAGAAAGGAAATGAAATTAATTTAATCATAAATTCAATTGATGATCCTAAATGTTTCAACGTCAAAAATAAATAATATTAAAAGTTAGATACATAAACAAAAAATAAGTCTACAACCCAAAATGGAAAAAAGAGCAACCTAGCCGGACAATAAACAATCATAACCCAATCAACCCGACAACAAGGTATTACAACCTCAAACCGATTCCTATTCAGCCAACCCCAATCAAATTGTCTATGATGTGTTACATCAATTTGATTTTGACATTATTGATTTATAAACAAATAGAGATGTATAGATATGAGATAAAGTGGAAAGTTGGCTCCTCCAACTGGACTTGAACCAGTGACATACGGATTAACAGTCCGCCGTTCTACCGACTGAACTATGGAGGAACACTTGACGGACAGAATATTAACTATCTATGACGATTATGTCAATCTATAAAACACTAATTAAGTTTAACTGCTCAGCTTGTAAGCAAATAGCGTGAATACTATGCTAAAATAGTACAGATTAACAAGTAGAGTAAAATTTATGAAAAAGAATATTTGTGTTTTTTGTGGTGCTAGTGAAGGGAATCGTCCAGAGTATCGTACAGCGGCTATGCAATTAGGCAAGGTTATTGCCAATCAAAATAGACGATTAATCTATGGCGGAGGCAATAAAGGATTAATGGGCATAATTGCTAATTCCGTTTTAGATCATGGTGGTGAGGTTATTGGCATCATTCCAGAAAAATTAGTCAAAGCCGAAACTGCACACCTTGGTATTACTCGATTAGAAGTTGTTGAAAATATGCATCAACGTAAAGCAAGACTAACTGAGCTTGCCGATGGATTTATTGCAATGCCAGGGGGAACGGGCACGTTAGAAGAGCTTTTTGAAGTTTGGACTGGGATGCAAATTGGTTATCATGAAAAACCCGTCGCACTATTTAATAGCCAATTTTGGCAACCTTTACTGAACTTTTTAAAGCACGCAGTACTAGAGGGATTTATTCGAGAAAGTTTTTATCAAACATTAATTATCTCAGATACTGCTGATTCAATGTTAGAAAAAATGGACAGTTTTATACCAAAAGACTTACAACGCTGGGTAAAAAAATAATTTAATATAAAAAAAACGCCATCAATTGATGGCGTTTTTAGTTGCATAATTATTATGCGATAGCTGTTGTTTGTGATTCAGGTTTCTTAATCAATGCGTAAGCAACACCTGCAATTACAGAGCCTGCAACGATTGATAATATATATCCACCAACAGGTTTAACTACGCCAGGGATTGCTAATGCAAATAAACCACCATGTGGCGTCATTAACGTTGAACCAAATGCCAATGCCATACCACCAGTGATTGCACCACCAACAATACAACAAGGGATAACACGTAACGGATCACGCGCTGCAAAAGGAATTGCCCCTTCAGAGATAAAGCATAAGCCTAAAACTAAAGACGCTTTACCACTCTCTTGTTCTGCTTTAGCAAATTTTTTACGAGCGATTAAAGTAGCTAATCCCATCGCTAATGGAGGAACCATTCCCCCCGCCATAACTGCAGCCATAGGTGCATAAACTTGTGAAGAAATCATACCAGTACCAAAAGCATAAGCAACTTTATTAATTGGTCCACCCATATCAGTACACATCATACCGCCTAATAATGCACCTAACATAACAGCATTAGCACCATTCATGGTATTTAGCCATACAGTAATAATTTTCATTAACCATGCGATTGGCGTACCAACAACAAATTGCATAACAAGACCAGTAATTAAAGTTGCAAGTAAAGGCACAATTAATATTGGTTTCAATGCTTCCATACTTTTTGGTAATGGTAAGTATTTTGTAATAGCTAATGCGACATAACCTGCAAAATAACCAATGATAATACCACCTAAGAATCCTGCACCAGTTGAAACTGCAAGTAAACCACCAACTAGGCCAGGAGCAAGCCCTGGTCTATCAGCAATTGAGTAAGCAATATAACCAGCAAGCAATGGAACCATTAACGAGAAGGCTAAACCACCAATTTGAGCTAAATGAGGTTCACCAACAAGCTCATTTACAAGAGTTTGTTTAACAACTTGTACGCCATTTTCAAGTACAGTAACTGTTTTTAATACTTCTTGGAACTGACCAAAAGCAAAAGAAAGCGCAATGATCAAACCACCTGCAACCACCATTGGCAACATGTAAGACACACCTGTTAGTAGATGTTGATAAAAGCCTTTCTTTTCATTGCTTGATGTTGCAACAGAAGTAGAACCAGACGGTTGATAAATTGTTGCTTCTTCAAATGCTTTATCTAATTCCTGAGCGGTCTTTTTAAGAGCTGGACCAGTTTTGGTACGATAAAGTTTTTTACCAGCAAATTTGCTTAAATCAACATCAATATCACATGCAGCTATAACTACATCAGCAGAAGCAATCTCTTCTGGTGTTAATTCATTTCCAACACCAACAGAACCACGAGTTTCTACTTTACACCACCAACCACGTTTTTTCGCTTCTTCTTCAATCGCTTCAGCTGCCATAAATGTATGAGCAACACCTGTTGGGCAAGCAGTTACCGCAACAATACGTTTTTGTCCACTGTTTGCCACAGAAGTGCTAGTATCACCAGTCGATTGTTCATAAACAGTTGCTTTACTTTGTGCATCATTTAAGATTTTTTTAGGATCAGCAAAAACATCATTTATATCATTAACAACATAAACTTTTTTGCCAATAACTGATTTGTCACTAATATTACCGCTACCAACCGAAATGATAGTATCGGCTGATGTTGCATTATCAACAATTTTAAAATTTAAAGAATTAGCAGCTAACGCTAATTCCGCTTTAGCTAATCGCCCATTAACTGGGCCTGAATTGCTACCTTCAACAATGTATATATTCATGAATACTCCTATCCAGCGATTATTTCAATTTTTTCCGACATGTTGGTAACCGCTTGACGGTCTGACACACCAACACCAGCTTGTTCAACAGATAAAGCGGCAACACTTGATGCAAATACTAGGGTGTCTTTGATTGATTTATTATTTAATAAACCATACATTAACCCACCGACCATTGAATCACCAGCACCAACAGTGCTAACCACTTTACATTTAGGTGGTTTGGCTAACCATGCTTCACGTTTAGTTACCCACAAAGCACCTTTGCTGCCAAGTGAAATTACTACGTTTTCTACCCCACCATCGATAAGTTCCATGGCTGCTGTTTTAATTTCTGATAATGTAGATAGTTTTCTGCCTACCCACATTTCCAGTTCTTTATCATTTGGTTTAATTAACCAAGGGTTGGCCTTAAGCCCTGCTACTAAAGCATCACGGCTACTATCAAAGACCACTTTAGGACAAATTGTTTTAACTTGTTTCATCCATTCTGTGAATTTTTCCAGTGATACTCCAGCAGGTAAACTACCACTAATGGCAACCATATCTATCTCTTTCAACCATTCTAAAGAATTGGAAACGAAAGTTTGCCAATCTTGATCGTTAATCGTGAAACCTGAAAAATTTAGGTCAGTGACTTCACTATTTTCTTCAGTGAGTTTAACGTTAATTCGGGTACGACCATCAACGGTCTGGAATTTATCATCAACATTCAGAGATTTAAAAAGTAAATTAAAACCATCACGATTCTCTTTACCTAAAAAACCACCCACGGTTAATTTAATACCAAGATCAGATAATACTTTGGCAACATTGATACCTTTACCCGCAGCAAGCAAAGCGTTAGTTTGAACTAAGTTAACATCACCAAGCTCAACTTTTGGACAAAAACCTAATAAATCATAAGCAGGATTTAAAGTGATCGTTGCAACACGATAAGTCATGATTAAGCACCCTCTCCTAAACCACTTTCAATTGCTTTACCGATTGCATCTAATACTTGTTCTGAATCATTACCAACAGCAGTAAATTGTAAACGGCTACCTTTTTTCGCACCTAGCGCAACAATTTTCATTAAACTAGTTGCACTAACTGGCTCGTTTTTACCATCTAGATTAGCTACCGTCACTTTGCTATTGAACTCTTTAACTAATTTGACAAGAACTGATGATGGACGAGTGTGTAAGCCATTTTCATTTGGAATAACAAATACTCGGCTTAATTCTTCACCATTAGCACCACTGTTTGATGAATCATTAACATTTTCTGATGTTTCAGATGATACAGAATGATCCCCTGATAGGAGTAGATTATTAAAATCATCACTTTTTGCAGAAATTAATAATGCTAATTTTTGGTTATAAGCTAATGATGCAATGTTATTCACGATAGCTGTAACTGAATCATCAACAGCTGAAATAGTAATAAGAAGCTTAACAGGTTTGCCATCTTGATTAAGATCATTCACCGTACGGCTAATAGCAATCGCATTTTTTAAATTGCCTTCGCGGCTGTCACTTAACCATACTCCATTACCTAAATAACTTGGTTTATTATCAAGTACGTTCGTAATAAAGCTGACATTAACCGCATCGTGTTGTTTTAAACGTGAAGCATTTAAAGCTTGTAATGTAGTTAAGCTATCAGCTTGTATATCCAATAATAATGAGGATTCATCAATTACAAATTGACTATCTTCTACACTTTCTTTGCCAGTTAAAATAGCTAAAGCTTCATCGGCAGTTTGAATTTTTTTGATTCGCTCTTCAACCCCATCAGCACCAAGTACATGAGTTAATTGGCGAAGTAATTCTAAATGCTCATCAGAACTCGCAGCGATACCAATAGCTAGATAAGCTTTTTCGCCATCATCACCCCACTCTACGCCTTGAGGAAAACAAAAAACTTGAACCCCAGTTTTTTTAACTAAGTGGCGAGTTTTAGGTGTGCCATGAGGTATAGCAATACCAATACCTAAATAAGTTGCAGCTTGACTTTCACGTTCAAGCATACCATCAACGTAGCCTTCTTCAACATAACCAGCGCTAGTTAATGCGGCTGCAATCTTTTTAATTGCCTCACTTTTGTTGGTTGCTTGTTCATTTAAATGGATATCTTCTTTAACTAAATGAAACATATAATAAATACCTCTGGGTTATAATATTGGGTGTACTAAAAACAACTCAGCAATCCCATAATCGTTATTGAATCATGATTGAATCGTTTCAGCGATAATGAATATAAACGTCCTAATTATCAAATAAATTATATCTATTAATTCCTAAAATGTGATCTAGATCAGCTTTTTGAGTAAATCTTTTTAGCTCTATGACGATTTAATTTGACTTTTTAGCAATTTTTCTCGACTCAGGCTACCTCGATAAATTAAACGTCGCGGTATGACTGTTGTTCCTGGTTGATAGTTCTTTTTATGCAAACTATTTAATAATAATTCAATGGTTACTTCTGATACTGATTTATGATCTTGAGATAACGCAATCAATTTACACGGTAAAAAATCGAGTAACTCATTATCACCAAAGGTGGCAATTGTTAGATTATCCGGTAAACGACCAAACTTTTTCAGAATTGCATCAATGGTGCCTTGTAATAAAGAAAAAGAAGTGGAAAAAATGCCGTTTGGTAAATCATTATTTGCCAACCATTGACTAAAAGTAACCTCTGCATCGCGACGACTATAATTATTTGCACACAAAAAATCAACTTTATTGCTATGATTTAAAGCAACTTCCTTAAAACCCTCCATTCGTAGCTGGCTAACAGACAAGTTAGGTAATGCACCAATATAAGCGACTGTTCCATCAACAAATTGATTAAAAGCTTGAGCTAGCATTTTAGAATCTTCTTTGTCAGATCCAACAACATTCCTAAATTCAGATGTTGAGAGTGTTCTGTCTAATGCAAACAAAGGAGTATCACTATTTTGCCAACCGTTGTAAAACGCATAATCAGAATCATTAACAAACGATGAAGAAATGACTAAAGCATCTACACGGCGTTGTTTTAAATGTTTTACACACTCTTTTTCAATTTCCGGATTATCTTCAGAACAAGAAAGCAATAATTGATAGCCTTCTTTTCTTAACAACTGCTCTAAGTAACTTGCAATTCGGGTATAACTTATATTTTCAAAGTCTGGAATGATGATACCAATAGTACGTGTTTTCCCCGCTCTTAGACCTGCTGCTACAGCATTGGGTTGGTAATTATATTCTTTCACTACTGCCATCACTTTAGCAATGGTTTTATCACTAACTCGGTAGTGTTTAGCTTTACCATTTATTACATAGCTGGCTGTCGTTCTTGAAACGCCAGCTAACAGTGCAATTTGTTCTAATTTCATGAATATATCTCAATAAAAAAATTCATCAGTTATTTAAACTGAACACAAATTAAATGTAAACAGAACTTATCATTTAAACTTAACGAATTATAAGAAAAAAAGGATTTAGTGTGAATCTAAACCCTTTTAGTTAAAAAATCTTTTATTAATAATAAATAGCAATGTTTTGGTTATGGATCGTTTCTATTTTTACTGGCGTATCAAATATATCTTCTAAAATAGTTGAATTCATAATTTCTTTTGGACTACCTTGATAAACAAGTTGGCCATCTTTCATGGCTAAAATATAATCAGAATAAACTGAGGCAAAATTGATATCATGGATAACAATAACAATCGTTTTACCGAGCTCATCGGCCGCTCGGCGTAACTGTTTCATCATCGAAACTGCGTGTTTCATATCAAGATTGTTTAGCGGTTCATCAAGCAAAACATACTCAGTATCTTGACAAAGCACCATAGCAACATAAGCACGTTGTCGTTGCCCGCCAGAAAGTTCATCTAAAAACCGATCTTTATACTCAGTTAAATTTAAGAATTCCAGTGCTCGATGGATATGTGCTAAGTCATCTTTATTTAATCGCCCTTTTGAATAAGGATAACGTCCAAATCCTACTAATTCAAAAACAGTTAATCTGCTAGTAAAACGGTTTTCTTGCCTCAATACCGATAAGTAGGTGGCAAGTTTGTCACTTGGCGTATTAACCACGTCCATACTTTGTATTTTTACTTGTCCTTCATCAGCCAGTAATAAACGACTGATAATTGATAATAATGTCGATTTACCTGCACCATTAGGACCTATGATAGCTGTCACTCCACCTTGTGATATGGTCGCATTCACATTTTTTAATACAGATATGGTTTGATATTTTTTACTAATATTATCAATTTCTATCACATTGGAACCTTTTTCAATAATAAGAAGATAAACAGCGAACCACCAATAAACTCAATTACAATAGATAATGCACCAACCATGTTTAAAACATGCTCTAAAAACATTTGCCCACCAACAAGGAAAATAATTCCTAATAAAAATGCGGTTGGCAATAAAAAGCGATGTTGGCTGGAACCACTAATACTGTACGCTAAATTTGCAATAAGTAAGCCTAAAAACGTAAATGGACCAACTAATGCGGTCGATATTGACACTAATACCGAAACTAATAATAAAATAATGGTGACACTTTTTTGATAATCGATACCAAGATTAATCGCATTATCACGACCTAATGCTAGTACATCAAACCGAAAACGCATTCGCCATAAAAATAGACCAATTATGCTGGAAATAACTAATGAAAAGACAATTAGTACGGGTTCAGCTCGAGTAAAAGTTGCAAAAATTCGACTTTGTAATACAGCAAATTCAGTTGGTGTCATTAGACGTTGTAATAAATTGGAAAAGCTACGGAACAGCGTTCCTAGAATAATCCCAATTAATAAAACTAAATGAAGATTTTGTTTAAGTTTGTTAAATAATCCTCGATACAAAAATAGAGAAAATAAAATTAATAGTAATGACTCAAAGATAAATTTACCGACAATACCAATATAAGGGATACCTTGGGCATCAATAAAAAATATTACCACTGTTTGAATCAACACAAACAGTGATTCAAACCCCATTATTGAAGGTGTTAAAATTCGATTATTCGTAACAGTTTGGAAAAGTAATGTTGACGTTGCTGCCGAAAAGGCGACTAAAATCATCGTTAATACAATCCAAGTCCGGTGTGTCAAAATGTAGCTGATATTGCCTTTTAAATTAAATGTCATGAAAAAAACAACACAAAGCACGGCAATACCAAGTAATAACCATACTGTTTTTCGGCTAGAAATATGGCGTTTTTGATTAACTAGCATGACGTTTTTTACTCAACAATACTAAAAAAATAATAGCCCCTACTACACCAAGAATGACACTGGCTGGTATTTCAAATGGATAACGGATAACGCGTCCAATAATATCACATAGCAAAACAAGCCCACTGCCTAATAAACAGATCCAAGGAATCGTTTTTCTAACATTATCACCAAATAATAAACTGACAATATTGGGAACAATCAGTCCTAAAAATGGCAATACACCAACCACCACAACGACTATTCCACCTATCAAAGCAATCACAACAAGACCAATTAACATGACTCGATTATAATTAAGCCCAACATTAACCGAAAAGTCTCTACCTAAACCGGCAACAGTGAACCGATCTGCACTCCAACAAGCGAGTAGAGTAATACCTCCAACTAACCATAATAACTCATAACGACCTTGCAAGATTCCGGAAAAGTCTCCTGACTCCCAACCACCAAGTGATTGTAATAGGTCAAAATACATCGCAAAAAAAGTACAAATGGCACTAATTACCGCACCAAGCATAATCCCAATAAGAGGCACCATCAGGGCAGATTTATAAATAATTTTGCGAGAAATGAACATAAATAACATAGTGCCCGCCATAGCAAATAAGCTGGCAACCACCATTTTCATCATCACACTTGCACCTGGCGCAAGCACCATCATCACTAATAAACCAAGACTAGCCGACTGAGTTGTACCTACTAACGAAGGTTCCACAAAACGATTTTGGGTAAGGAGTTGCATAATTAAACCAGCAACACTCATCGCGCTGCCAGCTAATAATAGTGCCACTGTTCTAGGTACTCGACTAACAAAAAAGATTTGTCGCATATTACTGTCAGACCATAAATCAGCTAACGTAACATGCCCAGCACCAATAAAAAGGCTTAATGCAGCCATTGCGAATAAAAAAACAATGCCTGCAATAAAGTAAACCGTTTTAGACATGATTTATATTAATTTGCTGATGATTTTTGTAAAACATCACTTATTTGATCCATCAAACGACTATAAGTTTGAATACCACCAGAGATATACATAGAAGTAGAATCTAAATAAACAATATGGTTTTGTTGCCATGCATCGGTTTTTTGAATTAATTCGTTATTTAAAACCTGTTGTGCAGATTGTGCTTCTTTATTACCAATTGCGTTATCTCTATCAAGCACAAATATCCATTGTGGATTAACACTTAATACAAATTCAGAAGTTACTGCATTACCATGACGTCCTGCTTCTTGGAATGTTGTTGCAGGTTTAAAACCTAATACATCAAAAATAAAACCAAAACGTGATTTAGGACCATAAGCAGACATTTTTCCGCCATTAACCATAATCACTAAAGCCGTTCCAGCAGTGCTAGTTTTTGATTTTAAGCTATCAATTTTCTGATTAAAATCAGCAATTAGTTTTTTAGCTTCTGCTTGTTTACCAAAAATATTACCTAACTGCTCAGTACGCTGCGTCAAACTAGCCACAAAATTATTAGGATCAATATCAAGCGAAATTGTCGGCGCAATATCACTTAATTTTTTATATACATCATTGGCCCGACCACCTGCAATAATCACATCAGGTTGTAATGAACTTAATACTTCATAATTTGGTTCAAATAATGTACCGACATTGGTATAAGTTTTATCAGCATATTTAGATAAGAACTCGGGGAAATGCACATCAGATTGAGGAACTGCTGTAACGGGAATATTTAATGCATCAATAATATCAAGTGTTGCAGTATTAAATACGACTACTTTTTTCGGATTTTCAGGAACCTCTGTTTTACCTTGAGCATGTTCAACAACAATTGATGTTTTATTAGCGGCAGGTGCTTCTTTTTTATCATCACAACCAACCAAAGCAAATAAAGCGGTTAGTAATACTAAAAATTTAAATTTGATAGATGAAAACATTGTAACTCCTAATTATTAGCTTAGTTCAAAAGCGCGTAAATGATAAATAGAATGATTATCATTTAGACTGAATTGTAACTAAAAATAAATAAGTGTTCAATGAACTTTGATAAACAAAAAAATCAATAATTAATAAGCTTATAAAAACATCAGCCAATAATATTAAATTAAAGGCTGATTATTGATCAATTCTATGTCAATTAATAATTGGAATCTTCGGGTAATTCTTTAAGCTTTCTGGTTAACGTATTTCGTCCCCAACCTAAAAGGTTGGCAGCATCTTGTTTGTGACCACGAGTAAAATTAAGTGCGCATTTCAATAAAATCCGTTCAACTTCACTAACGGTTTGTGTCAATATCCCTGTTTGGCCCGCTAATAATGCTTGCTTAGCCCACTGTTCGAGCATCGTTTTCCAATCTGTTAACGGCTGAGGATTGGTATTAACGTCATAATTAACAGATGTAGCAGGCACCGATAACTGTAAAAGTTCTGGAGGTAAATCTTGAACAAAAATTTCATTATTTGACGACATTACAGTCACCCAACGACAAACATTTTCCAATTGCCTAACATTGCCCGGCCAATTAAACATACATAATAAATTAAGCGCTTCAGGACTCAGCACTTTACTTTCGACGCCTAACTCTTTGGCAGTAGTACGTAAAAAATGTTCAGCCAGTTTTGGAATATCTTGTGCTCTATCTCGTAATGGCGGTAATAAAATACGAATAACATTTAAGCGATGGAATAAATCTTCTCTAAACTTACCTTCCCTTACTCTCGCTTGAAGATCTTGATGGGTTGCGGCAATAATACGAACATCAACTTTAACCGGTGAATAACCACCAATTCGATAAAATTGACCATCGGCAAGCACTCTTAATAATCGCGTCTGCACATCTAACGGCATATCGCCAATTTCATCTAAAAATAGCGTACCACCGTTGGCTTGCTCAAAACGACCATGCCTTATTTGGGCAGCACCAGTGAATGCGCCTTTTTCATGACCAAACAATTCAGATTCAATCAAATCTTTTGGAATGGCAGCCATATTCAGTGCAATAAAAGGTGACTGAGAACGTGGACTATGGGTATGCAATGCTTTAGCTACTAGCTCCTTACCCGTTCCTGATTCGCCGTTAATCAGCACACTAATAGATGATTTTGAAAGTCGCCCAATAATACGAAACACTTCCTGCATTGATGGAGCTTCACCGATAATACCAGTAGAAGCTTTACTGCTAGAGGGACTGCTCGGTTTATTGCTTTGAGTTTGTAAAATAGCTCGTTCCACCAGTTGAATAACTTCATCAACATCAAAAGGCTTAGGAATATAATCATAAGCACCTTTTTGGTAAGCATTAACAGCGGCATCAAGATCGGAATGCGCCGTCATAATAATCACAGGCAAATTGGGCATTTGCTCTTTAATATAATTAAGTAAAGATAAGCCATCAATTCCAGGCATTTTTATGTCAGATAATATAACGGCTGGTTTTTGTGGGTGATTCACTAAAGCATCAATCACTTCTTGACCACTTGAAAAACTGATGCAATTAAAATGAGCATTAGTAAGTGCTTTTTCTAACACCCATCTAATCGAACTATCATCATCAACAATCCAAACATTCATTTCAATTAACCTCATTGTTTGATGGGCAGATAGATAGAAAACTCTGTGTGGCCTGGCCAACTATTAAACTCAATTTTTCCATGGTGCTGATCGATAATATTATGAGCAATCGACAAACCGATACCATTACCACCTTCATAACCACTTACCATAGGATAAAACAACGTATCTTGAATATGCACTGGAACGCCAGGTCCATTATCTTCAATATCGATGCGAGCACAAAGTCGGTAACGCTGACCATGCAAAGTAACCTGAAATGCCGTTCTCGTTCTTATTGTGATAGAGCCTGTTTTCGAACCAATCGCTTGTATCGCATTACGAATGATATTTAAAACTACCTGTTCAATCTGTTCAGAGTCATGCACTAATTCAGGCAGACTAGGATCATAATCACGTATAATCGTTACGTTTGACGGCTTTTCTAAACTTAAAAGCGCATAAATTCGCTCAATAGCTTGGTGAATATTCTGCTGTTTTTGTTGTAAACGTTGTTGTGGACCTAATAACCTATCAACAAGATTCCTTAATCTATCTGCTTGTTCAATAATAATTTGTGTATAGTCTTGCAACTCATTTTTAGGCAGTTCACGTGATAATAGCTGCGCTGCACCTCGAAGCCCACCTAATGGGTTTTTAATTTCATGGGCAAGTCCACGGACAAGCTCACGTGCTGCATTTTGTTGAGCTTGTTGTAATTGTTCTTGGCTTAGTTTTTTATGGCTATTAAGTGGTGCCATTTCGATCAAAATATGACCATTAGCAAGCAGTTGTGCCGTCAATGATAAAATATGTAGTTCATTATTTATCACTAAATTTACTTCACTATCGGTAAAACCTTGGTTTTGATCTAAGGCATTTTGCATTAAATCAAGGTCTAACGAAAAATACCCTAACAAATCAGGAAGACAACTTTCTAATATTTTTTTAGAACTTTGGGCTAGTAATTGTTGTGCCGCAGTATTGGCATAAAGAATATTGAGCTTTTTATCAAGTAATAAAATATTGGTTATCATAGAGTCGAGAACAAGATTCGCATCAGATTCATTATCAAATGTCATCGTAAGCACTCCGTTCTCATTAGATACCACCGCCAAACAGCGGTGGTTAAAACTTCAAATAATAAAATAATGACTTATAGGCTATAGTACAATTCAAATTCAACCGGATGCGGAGTCATACGTACACGATCAACATCTTGGCGTTTTAAATCGATATAAGCATCGATAGTGTCATTAGTAAACACATTACCACGGGTTAAGAATTCACGATCCGCATCTAAAGCATTTAACGCTTCTTCAAGTGAACCTGCAACTTGTGGAATTAATTTAGACTCTTCTGGTGGTAAGTCATATAAGTTTTTATCCATCGCATCGCCCGGATGAATCTTATTGATAATACCATCTAAACCAGCCATTAACTGTGCAGCAAATGATAAGTATGGGTTACCAGCTGGATCTGGGAAACGAACTTCGATACGACGAGCCTTAGGACTAGTAACAACAGGGATACGAATTGATGCAGAACGGTTACGAGCAGAATATGCAAGCATAACAGGTGCTTCATAACCCGGTACTAAACGTTTATAAGAGTTAGTTGCTGGATTAGCAAAAGCATTAATTGCTTTAGCGTGTTTGATAATACCACCGATATAGAATAAAGCCATTTCAGAAAGGCCAGCATATTTATCACCAGCAAAAAGGTTCACACCATCTTTAGCAAGTGATTGATGGCAGTGCATACCAGAACCGTTATCACCAAACATTGGTTTTGGCATAAATGTCGCGGTTTTACCATAAGCATGTGCAACATTTTGTACAACATATTTATAGATTTGCACTTCGTCAGCTTTTTTAGTTAATGTATTGAAACGGCAAGCAATCTCATTTTGACCAGCAGTTGCAACTTCATGGTGATGAGCTTCAACAACTAAACCTAGTTGCTCCATAATTAAACACATTTCAGAACGAATATCTTGTGAAGAATCAACAGGAGGAAGCGGGAAGTAACCACCTTTAACACCTGGACGGTGACCTTTGTTACCTTCTTCGTATTTAGTACCTGAGTTCCAAGCAGCTTCAATATCATCAATATGAACAAAACTACCTGACATCGGCGTTCCAAAACGCACATCATCAAATAGGAAGAATTCTGGTTCTGGTCCAAAAATAACAGTATCAGCAATGCCTGATGATTTTAAAAACTCTTCAGCGCGTTTAGCAATTGAGCGCGGGTCACGATCATAGCCTTGTAATGTTGCTGGTTCTAAAACGTCACAACGAATATTCAATGTCACATCTTCAAAAAATGGGTCAATCACGGCACTTGATGCATCTGGCATTAACACCATATCTGATTCGTTAATCCCCTTCCAACCTGCAATTGAAGAGCCATCAAACATCTTACCATCTTCAAAAAAATCTGCGTCAATTTGACTAACAGGAATGGTAACGTGTTGTTCTTTACCTTTAGTATCAGTAAAACGTAAATCAACAAATTTAACATCGTTTTCTTTTATTAGTGTAAAAACTTTTTGTGTAGACATGTAGCTTCTCCATTGAGGACATATAAAATAAATGTTCAGTTCAAAGGCATATTTGCCTATTTATTAAATTATATGCAAATTTGATGCCAATTTTTTAACCACTATTTTTGAACGGTTTTTATTGGTTAGATAATAGCAAAAATTAACATTAATGCACCAAAATAATGCACATGGCACCAAAATAATGCACCAAAATGTAACATACTGCTACTTGCGTTACATTTTGGTGCCATTAATGAAAAGTGAATTTGCTAACTCTTTTGAATGATCTACGATTCTTTTCGATAACCTTTTATTATTAAATAAAAGGTTGTTTTATCCCAATCCTTTTTTAGGGTTTCTTCCGAAATAAATGTAGCCTCATATAATACATTATCTTTTGGATTGACAATTGCTACTGGTTTTAGTTGTTCCCAATAACAACATACGAATTTCAAATCGCCCATTCCCATAGTCTTAATTAAATATTCATGAGCTTGCTTAGCATATTTACCTTCAACTTTATAAATAACCTCAATAGGCCATGTTTGCCCATAGTCGGTTGTCCTACACTTTTCATATTGAAAAAAATCAGGGGCATTTGGATCAATTTCATGGAAAAAGTCTCGACAAGTTAGATTCGGATCAAACCCTAATGAACTAGATTGACTATCTTCCTTTAGTTCCTCTAGGCTTAGTATTTCGTCAGTATTAAGATTATTTGATTCTGCTAATGCTGACGAAATTAAAGTAACGAAAATGAATGGCAACAAAATAAATCTTTTAAATAACATAGTTTCAATCCTTAAAACTTTTAAATCTTATTAGCTTAAAATAAGATTTCTCCCTTTAGGTCTATATTTCAGTAGACAATATCGTTATAATCTTAACCTATTTTTAATAATAATAGGTAATCATAAAAGTATGGACTTTGTTACACTCGAAATTATACCTTTTATCCAAAATCACCTTTTACTTTCATTAGGTTGGATTGTGTTATTCGTTGCAATCATTGTAATGACCGTGAAAAGTAAATTATCAAAAGTGAAAATAATTAATAACGCGCAAGCAATTAGTATGATCAACAAACAAAACGCAGTTATTGTCGATATTCGCTCAGCAGATAGTTTCAAAAAAGGGCATATTACTGAATCTCACAACATTTTACCCGTTGACATTAAAAATGCTAGCGCAAAAACCATTGAAAAATTTAAAGAAGATATTATCATCGTGGTTGATGATAATGGTTTAACATCAGCAAGCATTGGTGAAGTATTAGTCAAACAGGGCTTTTTGCATGTATTTACATTAAAAGATGGTATTGCTGGATGGAACGGCGAAAACTTACCATTAGTTAGAAAATAATATAATATTAAAATAAGGTTTTATCATGACAGAACAAAACAATACACCTGAAACACAATTTGCTATTCAACGCATTTATACCAAAGATGTTTCATTTGAAACAAACAACGTTCCAGAAATTTTCACAAAACAATGGCAACCAGAAATGAATTTAGAACTAAATTCATCATCACAAGCGTTGAGTGAAGGTGTGCATGAAGTTTCTTTACGTGTCACAGTAACCGTAAAACAACAAGAAGAAGTTGTATATATTTGTGAAGTGACTCAGTCAGGTATTTTCTCGCTTATCGGATTTGACGATGCTCAAATTCAACATTGTGTAGGTGCTTATTGTCCTAATATTTTATTCCCTTATGCGCGTGAAGTTATTTCAAGCTTAGTAAATAAAGGAACTTTCCCACAACTTAATTTAGAACCTGTAAATTTTGAAGCTTTATTCATTAGCTATTTGCAACAGCAAGAAGCTAAAACCGAATCGACTGAAACTTTACAGTAATTACTAGTTAATAAAGTCTATGTTTATGAATAAAAATGCAGCAGTGACAGTGATTGGCGCAGGTTCTTATGGAACCTCGCTGGCAATATTACTGGCACGAAATGGTCACTCAACCTTATTATGGGGACATAACCCAGATAAGATGGCTATTTTGCAACATGATAGACAAAATAGACAATTTTTACCGGATATTTCTTTTCCTGACCAACTTCAAGTTGAAGCGGATCTTAAAACTGCCGTTTCAGCTTCACCAATTTTATTAATTGTTGTTCCAAGCCACGCATTTGGTAGCATTCTTAAACAAATCAAACCATTTTTAAGAAAAGATAGCAAAATTGTTTGGGCAACCAAAGGACTTGAAGTCGATACCGGTCGACTATTACAAGATGTTGCCAGAGAAGTATTGGGTGATAAAATCCCATTAGCGGTTATTTCAGGCCCTACTTTCGCTAAAGAAGTTGCATCAGGCTTACCAACAGCAGTAACCGTTGCCTCAACCGATGATCAATTTTTAACTGAACTCCAAAATTTATTTCACTGTAGTAAATCATTTCGTGTTTATAGCAGTAAAGACTTTATTGGCGTTCAACTTGGTGGCGCGGTAAAAAATGTTATTGCAATTGGTGCTGGTTTGTCCGATGGGCTGGGTTTTGGTGCAAATGCGAGAACAGCTTTAATAACCCGCGGACTTGCCGAAATGATGCGATTAGGCGAAGCGCTTGGGGCCGATCCTGCCACGTTTATGGGGATGGCTGGTTTAGGCGATTTGGTACTTACTTGTACAGATAATCAGTCCCGAAATCGTCGATTTGGTATTTTATTAGGTCAAAACAAATCCATTCAAGAAGCACAAGATATTATTGCTCAAGTGGTTGAGGGTTGCCGAAATACTAAAGAAGTTTGGGCATTAGCTCAAAAATATCATGTTGATATGCCTATCACAGAACAAATCTATAAAGTGCTTTACGAACATAAAGATCCAAAACTTGCAGCCATGTCATTATTGGGTCGCTCACAAAAACAAGAATTAAAAAGCGAGTCTTAGATCTTTAAAAACCCCGCTCCTCAACTTTTTTTATAATTAACCTATTATGAAGTTTAATAAAAACAGAATTAACACTAATTTAAGATCTCAAAAACCCCGTTCCTCAACTTTTTTTGATATGTCGTGGTTTTTGGTAGGCGTTTTAAACACTCATTCCTAGGCCCTTTTCCTTGGCTTTCTGGTAAATATCATAACCAACATAGACATCTAATACTGCCGTTCCCACACTTTTAAATAACGTGATTTGCTGATCGTTTTGGCGACATTTTTGTGAATCAATAACTAAATCACCTAATTCATAAAAATCTTGTTTTGTAACTAAATGTTGATTAATTGGATCGATAATATCACCCGCCTCAGCAAATACACCATCTTTGGTATCAAGTACGCGAATATCAGCATTTTTAACAATATTACTTGGTATTTCGTGCATTTCTGGCGTGTAAGCACCTACTCCATTGATATGTGTTCCTGGTTTAACCAAATCGCCATTGAATGTCACAACTTTTGATGTGGTGACAGAGGTAATGATATCTGCTTGGCGAATATCTTCATCTAAATCGTTCGAAAAATAGAGGTTAGCGGAAAAATGAGCGAATCGTTTCTTCATCTCTTCAGTAAATTGCTTGCCTTTATTGACATCAAGCCCAAAGATCGCTACATCAGTCAATTGACGGACGGTTAACATCGCTTCTAACTGTGACGCAGCTTGTCCACCAGTACCAATTAATACAGCACGTTTAGCATCTTTTCTGGCTAATAAATCGGTAGCTGCACCTTGTACCGCGCCTGTGCGTAATTGGGTCACAAATGTGCCATCTAACATCGCACAAACTTCGCCTGTTAACGGATCGATCATAAACACTTGCGCGGGAACAGATGGCTTACCAAGTTTCGGGTTATCAGGAAAAACCGAGACAATTTTCAAGCCAACCACATCATTTTCTTTTATATGAGCAGGCATAATCAAACATTGCCCTTTTTGCATGTCAAAGTTGATGCGTAATGGAACTTCACTATTACCTTGAGTATAGATTTTCAGTGCTTGTTTATCCGCTGAAACGGCATCTTTCATAGTATAGAATTGTTGAATATCTTGGGCAGTTAAAATTAACATTTCGATTCCTTATTTAATATTTATTTTCATATTATTTATTATCCATTATTTAATCTTACCAACAAAAAATTAAAAACTCTTGTTTAATATCAATATAAATTGATAATTTTCGCTTTCTTGTATATTTAATTTATTTTCATTATTATTACAAAGTACAATTTTGTACGGAAATTGAGAAATCAGATGTTATTTAAAATATTAAAGTTTTTTTTAAAAATTTTATTTCATGTAAAGATTCAAGGGAATCTCAATAATTTAAAACAAGACAGATTACTTATCACACCTAATCATGTTTCCTTCCTAGACGGCATTTTAATCGGCGTATTTTTACCAGTTAAACCAGTATTTGCTATCTACGCAGGCTACATTGATCATTGGCTAGTCCGTTTAGCCAAACGTTACGTTGATTTTGTGCCAATGGATCCATTAAGTCCAATGGCGATTAAAAGGTTAGTTCGTGAAATTGAAAAAGGACGACCAATTGTTATTTTCCCGGAAGGTCGAATTACCATAACCGGCTCATTAATGAAGATTTATGACGGTGCAGCATTTGTTGCTGCTCGTTCTCAAGCAACGATTGTACCTGTCTGGATTGAAGGTGCAGAATTTACGTTAACTAGCCGTTTAAAAGGCTTATTTAAACGTCATCTATTTCCTAAAATTACAATTCATGTATTGGAACCAACATCAATCCCAATGCCTGATGCACCAAAAGCAAGTGAACGACGATATATTGCTGGTGAAAAATTACATCAAATTATGATGAATGCCAGAATGGCAAGCCGACCAAAATTGACACTTTTTGAAGCGTTGCTCGAAGCCCAAGTTCGTTATGGGGTAAAATCGCGAATGGTTCAAGATCCTACCACTCACGAAGCCTCTTATCGAAACTTGCTTAAGCAAATTATCGGTGTTAGTTGCATTATTTCTAAGATTACCAAACAAAAAGAAAGAGTTGGTTTATTGCTCCCTAATGCAACGATTACTGTTGCAACTATTTTTGGTCTATCAGTCAAAAATCGTATTCCAGCCATGCTTAATTATACAGCAGGAACTAAAGGGTTAACCTGTGCAATTACTGCGGCTGAAATAAAAACGATCATTACTTCACGCAAATTTATTCAAAAAGGTAAGCTTGATTATCTATTAGAAGAAATTAAGGACGTAAATTGGTATTTCCTTGAGGACTTGCGTAGTAGTTTGACTTTTGTTGATAAACTCTATGTGGCACTTCATCAATACATTCCACGTTTAGTGAAACGACAACAATCAAGTGATGATGAAGCTTTAGTGTTATTTACATCAGGCTCAGAAGGCAATCCTAAAGGTGTAGTGCACAGCCATGGTAGTTTATTGGCAAATGTTGAACAGATTCGTACCGTTATCGATCCGACACCGGCTGACCGTTTTATGTCCGCATTGCCATTATTCCATGCTTTTGGTATTACTGCCGGCTTATTTTTACCGTTGTTTTCTGGAAGTCGTACCTTTTTATATCCGAACCCATTACATTATCGTATGGTGCCAGAAATCATTTATGACCAAAACTGTACCGTGTTATTTGGCACACCAACATTTTTAGCCAATTATGCTCGCTACGCTCATCCTTATGATTTTATGCGATTACGTTATGTGGTTGCCGGCGCTGAAAAACTTTCCGAAGCGGTGCGAGAACAGTGGAAAGATAAATATGGCATTCGAATCTTAGAAGGTTATGGCGTAACCGAATGTGCACCAGTTGTTGCCCTTAATGTGCCAATGGCATTTAAAGCCGGAACTGTTGGTCGTCTATTGCCAGGTATGCAATCAAGATTGATACCTATCCCAGGGATTACCAATGGCGGGGAATTACAGCTTAAAGGACCTAACGTAATGAAAGGTTATTTACGAGTTGAAAAACCCGGCGTACTTGAAGAGCCCGTTGCCATTGACCAAAACGGTAATGCAGAAAAAGGCTGGTATGATACTGGCGATATCGTAGATATTGATAAAGATGAGTTTTTGACAATTAAAGGGCGACTGAAACGCTTTGCTAAAATTGCGGGCGAAATGGTTTCACTGGAAAGTGTTGAAGCGCTAGCTAGAAAAGTCGATCCTGATGCCATGCATGGCGCTACAGTAAAAGCTGATGCCGCTAAAGGTGAAGCGCTTGTGCTATTTACTACTTCAACTACATTAACTCGAGAACAGCTTAATCAGGCAGCACAAGATTTAGGTATTCCTGCATTAGCCATTCCTAGAGATATTCGTGTGGTTAAAGAATTACCATTGCTTGGTACTGGCAAAATCGATTTTATTACGCTACGCAAAATGGCTGATGAAAATGAATAATAGCAAGGATTCACTATGAATAAACAGCCTTTATTAACCGTTGGCATGGCTGCAACCATGCTAGCCCAGTTTTTTTCAGCCTTTGCTGATAATGCTATTTTCTTTGCAATATTAGCTTTTATTAAACAACTCAATTATCCAGAGTGGAGCCAATCGGCATTACAAATCGGTTTTGTCATCCCTTTCATCCTTCTTTCGCCATTTGTTGGTCAATTTGCTGACAGCATGTCTAAAGGCAGAGCGATGATGATCTCAAATGGTATTAAATTATTAGGTGCTGCTGTTATTTGCTTAAATATCAATCCATTTTTAGGTTATTTTCTAGTTGGTGTGGGAGCAGCCGGTTATTCACCAGCAAAATATGGTATTTTAGGTGAGCTAACCTCAGGCGATAATTTAGTGAAAGCAAATGGTTTAATTGAAGCATCAACAATTGCAGCTATTTTACTAGGCTCACTTGCTGGAGGCCATATTGCTGACTTAAACATCACATTTGCATTACTTACTTGTGTAATAATGTATGGCCTAGCTGTTATAGCCAATATTTTTATTCCTAAACTTCCTGTCGCTCGAAAAGACATTGAGTGGAAGTTTATGAGTATGATAAAGGATTTTGCTAAAACCTTTAAAATCATTTTCAATAATAAACAAGCACTTTATACTTTACTTGGCACTAGCCTATTTTGGGGAGCGGGTATTACCTTGCGCTTTTTATTAATTAGCTGGGTGCCAATTGTGTTAGGTATTACTGACAACTCAACCCCAACAAATCTAAATGCCGTTGTGGCAATAGGTATTGTTGTTGGTGCTGGCCTTGCTAGTGCTATGGTTTCAATATCCAATACATTACGATGTATTCCAGCAGGAATATTAATGGGGTTTGCCGTCATTGCATTTACCTTACAAAGCAATATGACGAGTTCTTATATTCTATTAGTGATTATTGGTGCTTTAGGTGGTTATTTTTTAGTCCCACTAAATGCGTTAATTCAAAAAATGGGGAAAGAGCTTATTGGTGCTGGTAGTGTAATTTCGATACAAAACTTAAGCGAATATAGTGCAATGATGATTATGCTCAGCGCTTATACGTTAGCTATTGCTTGTGGATTATCTGTTATTACTATCGGTGTAGGTTTTGGTATGCTATTTGCCATTCTTATCGGGTTTGTATGGTTAGGTTTAAAATCACATGTCAAACATTAATTTATCAGCAATGATCACCGAAAATCGCAATAGTGCGAGCGAGAACATCGACTGCGCATCCACCCTTGAAATACTTCAAATTATCAATAATGAAGATAAAAAAGTGGCAATCGCAGTCGAAAAACAATTAGCTAATATAGCCAATGCGGTAGATGCAATCAGCCAGGCTTTCTTAAATCATGGCCGTTTAATTTACCTTGGTGCCGGCACTTCTGGACGATTAGGTATTTTAGATGCGAGCGAGTGCCCACCTACTTACGGAACGCCTCCAGAACAAGTCGTTGGATTAATTGCTGGCGGGCACCCTGCCATATTTAAAGCGGTTGAAAATGCAGAAGATTCACCTGAGCTAGCAGTTAATGATCTAAAAAATATCAATTTTAGCAAAAAAGATATTTTAGTAGGTATCGCAGCAAGTGGACGCACACCTTATGTTATCGGCGGTATGCAATATGCTCAATCACTGGGTTCAACAGTAATTAGCTTATGTTGCAACCCCAATGCACCGATGATTAACTTGGCCAATATTGCCATTACCCCAATTGTTGGCGCAGAAGTAGTTAGCGGTTCATCAAGAATGAAAGCCGGTACAGCACAAAAATTAGTGCTTAATATGTTAACCACAGCTAGCATGATTAAAATGGGTAAGGTTTACGGTAATTTAATGGTTGATGTTGAGGCCACTAATGCTAAACTCGTAGAACGTCAAATATCAATTGTCATGCAAGCGACCGATTGTAGTCGGGAGACGGCTATCTCCACGCTAAGTCAATGTAACAAAAATTGTAAAACAGCTATTTTAATGATTCTTGCAGGTTTAACAGCTCAGCAAGCAAAAACAGCATTACAACAAAATAACGGTTTTATCCGTAAAGCATTAGAACAAAGCAATAAATAATCTTTCTTAGCATTACACAAATATTACTGTTCTGATAAAGAAAGATTATTCTAAAATTTAGCAATATATTTTATCAAACCTTGATGAAGATCGAATTTATAAATCATATTGTTAATTAAAATAAGTAAATAGATTTATTTTATTAACTTTATATTAGCAATAATATAAAAAACTGGGAGGTACGTTATGGTTGGAATAATCTTGGCAACTCATGGTGAGTTTGCTGAAGGTATTTTACAATCAGGGACGATGATATTTGGAGAGCAAGAAAACGTTAAAGCCGTTACTTTGCATCCAAGTGATAGTCCTGAAAGCTTAAAGGAACGGATGCTGGCAGCAATTGCTACTTTCGATGATCAAAATGAAGTACTTTTTTTAGTCGACTTATGGGGTGGAACACCATTTAACCAAGCCAATACACTCTGTGGTGAACATCCAAATTGGGCTATCGTTGCAGGTTTAAATCTTCCAATGTTGATTGAGGCATACTCATCACGTTTATCGATGGAGACCGCCAAAGAAGTGGCTGCCGCCATTATTGAATCAGCCCAAGATGGTATTAGAACAACGGTTGAAGTGGCAGCTAAAACAACGCCAAACAATCAACAAACAAGCACTATCCCTGAAGGTACTGTTTTAGGCGATGGTAAATTGAAAATTGTATTAGCGCGTGTTGATTCACGCTTGTTACATGGACAAGTGGCAACCTCTTGGACTAAAGCGACTAACCCTAATCGTATTATTGTGGTTTCAGACTCAGTTGCCAAAGATGAATTAAGGAAAAAACTGATTGAAGAAGCCGCACCTCCTGGTGTTAAAGCCAATGTTGTGCCAATTAAAAAAATTATTGAAGTTGCGCATGATCCTCGTTTTGGTAACACAAAAGCCTTATTACTTTTCGAAAACCCTGAAGATGTACTTCGCGCTATAGATGGCGGTGTTGATATTCAAACATTAAATGTTGGTTCAATGGCGCATTCTGTCGGCAAGGTAATGGTCAACAAAGTGCTGTCAATGAGCGCTGAAGATGTTGATACATTCGAGAAATTAAAAGCGAAAAATGTGAAATTCGACATTCGCAAAGTACCTAATGATTCTGAGGATAATATGGATGAATTATTAAAGAAAGCGAAACAAGAATTAGCTGAACAAAAGAATTAGTTTAATTAAGGGGTTATTATTATGACTTTATCAATTATTGCTATCATTTTAGTGATAGTTATTGCGTTCTTAGCTGGAATGGAAGGTATTTTAGACCAATTCCAATTCCATCAACCACTAGTTGCTTGTTCACTAATTGGTTTAGTAACAGGAAATCTAGAAGCTGGCGTAATGTTAGGTGGTTCATTACAGATGATAGCATTAGGCTGGGCAAATATTGGCGCAGCGGTTGCACCTGATGCCGCGCTTGCTGCTGTTGCTTCATCTATTATTTTAGTTCTTGGTGGACAAGGTGAGGCTGGAGTATCGACAGCTATCGCTATTGCCATCCCACTAGCAGTTGCTGGCTTATTTTTAACGATGATTGTGCGAACTATTGCCGTCCCATTAGTGCATTTAATGGATGCTGCAGCAGAGCAAGGTAATATCCGTAGAATCGAATGGTTACAAATATTAGGGGTTTGTTTACAAGGTTTACGTATTGCAATACCAGCAGCAGCGCTGTTATTTATTCCTGCTGAAGTGGTAAAAGACGCATTAAATTCAATGCCTAAATGGCTATCAGAAGGTATGGGTATTGGTGGAGGCTTGGTAGTGGCTGTTGGTTATGCGATGGTAATTAATATGATGGCAAGTCGTGAAGTTTGGCCATTTTTCATTATTGGTTTTGTTGTTGCCGCGATATCACAATTAACCTTGATTGCAATTGGTGCTCTAGGTATTGCTTTAGCACTAATTTATCTAAATCTTTCTGAACGTGGCAATTCATCAAATGGTGGTAGTAAAGGCGATCCACTTGATGATATTTTAAATGATTACTAAGAACTTGGAGAAGAACATGACAGATCGAATTCATTTATCGAAAAAAGACCGTTTATCGGTAGCTTGGCGTTCAACTTTCCTTCAAGGTTCTTGGAACTACGAACGTATGCAAAATGGTGGCTTGGTTTATTCAATGATTCCTGCTATCAAAAAATTATATACCACAAAAGAAGATCGTTCGGCAGCACTTAAACGCCATTTAGAATTTTTCAATACACATCCTTATTTAGCATCACCTGTACTTGGTGTGACGTTAGCCCTTGAAGAAGAACGAGCTAATGGAGCACCTGTAGATGATGTCACTATTCAAGGGGTAAAAGTGGGAATGATGGGACCTTTAGCTGGGGTTGGTGATCCAGTTTTCTGGTTTACACTTCGTCCTATGCTTGGTGGACTAGGTGCCTCACTTGCCTTAAGTGGTAATATTCTAGGTCCAATTCTATTCTTCCTACTTTGGAACATTATTCGCATGTGCTTCATGTGGTTTACCCAAGAATTAGGTTACCGTACTGGTTCTAAAATTACCGATAACTTAGGTGGAGGTTTACTCCAAAAAATCACTAAAGGTGCATCTATCTTGGGGATGTTTGTTCTGGCAGCTTTAGTACAAAGGTGGGTATCAATAAAATTCCAACCAGTCGTATCCACAGTAAAATTAGATAATGGTGCATTTATTGATTGGAATTCCCTACCTGCTGGTGCCGAAGGTATACAAAAAGCATTGATACAAATGCAAGATGGGCTCGCACTTAGTCAAGACAAAGTAACGACTTTACAAAATAACTTAGATCAGCTAATTCCTGGACTTGTACCATTACTATTAACGTTCTTCTGTATGTGGTTACTTCGTAAAAAAGTATCACCTATTATAATTATTCTTGCACTATTCTTAGTCGGTGTTACTGGTCATGTTATTGGTCTTTTATAAAGCCAACAATGTTGACTAAAAAAGTTGAGGAGCGCACTTTTTAAGCAAAATTGCTGTTTTTCCTCAAACAAAAATCACCCTTTTCTTTATAAATAATGAGAAAAGGGTGCCTTAGCAACTCAGATTAAAATAATGGATATAAGTAGCTAAATGGTTCAATCATTAAATACCAAAGTAGATTTAACAGTAAAAGCGACTGCTTTTTCAGGTTTTTCAGAATATGGCCATATTATGATTGGTGATAAGGCGTTCGAATTTTATCATCAACGCGATCCTCGGAAATATATTCAAATTCCTTGGGAAGAGGTCGATTATGTTATCGCATCGGTATTTTTTAAAGGTAAGTGGATATCTCGTTACTCCATACAAACCAAAAAAGACGGCACGTTCGCTTTCGCGTCCAAAGAGCCGAAAAAAGTATTAAAAGCAATACGTGTCTATGTTGATAGCAAAAAAATGGTCAAAGCGTTAGGATTTTTTGACGTGTTAAAACGAGCTTTGTTCCGGAAAAGGTCTTAAAGATCAACCATCACTTTTAAAATATATCATTATATAGCAAGCAAGCTCACCATTATCAATGAAGCTAATTATTTATAATATAACTAGTTAAAAAGATGAATTTATGTTCATTTATAACTAAGCTTGTCGATAACTGATACTACCTAACTTTTTCACACACAATCAGCCATTGCACTTTTTGCTAGAAAGAGTATAATTTTGGGGCTTTGATTTTGTCCGTGTTGGGCAAAAGAAAGATTATTTTTTAATTTAAGAGGATGTTATGGTAACTATTCGTTTAGCTCGTGGTGGCTCTAAAAAGCGCCCTTTTTATCAAGTAGTTGTCACTGATAGCCGTAACCCACGTGATGGTCGTTTTATTGAGCGCGTTGGCTTTTTTAATCCAATTGCACAAGGTAAAGCAGAAGAATTACGTTTAGATCTTGATCGCGTAAATTATTGGGTTGGTTTAGGTGCTACTATTTCTGATCGTGTTAATACATTGATCAAACAAGCACAAAAAGCTGCTTAATTAAGTAATAGTGTAAAGATGAATACTGAGAATCTAATCGTTGTTGGTAAACTTGGTTCAAGCTACGGCATTCGTGGATGGCTCAGGATTTTTTCGTTTACAGAATTTCCAGATAGTATTTTTGATTACAAACCTTGGTATATCCAGCGTGCTGGAAAATGGCAGGAAGTAATCGTTGAGAGCTTTAAACCTCATAATCAAGATATGATTGTCAAACTCAAAGGCGTTGATGATCGAGATCAAGCCAATGCGTTAACTAATGCTGAAGTATTCGTTGATGCAAAAGAATTGCCTGAGCTTAATCAAGGCGATTTCTATTGGAAGGATTTGATTGGCTGTAGAGTGAAAACAATTAACGGTTATGATTTAGGTCAAGTAACTGATTTAATGGAAACCGGTTCTAATGATGTGTTGGTTGTTAAAGCAAATCTAAAAGATGCATTTGGAGCAACAGAACGTTTAATTCCTTTTGTTGAAGAACAATTTATTAAACAAGTTGATTTAACAACAAAAATGATTGTGGTCGATTGGGATCCCGCATTTTAATCGGTAAGGTAAGAATATGTGGATTGGCGTAATTAGCCTTTTTCCCGAAATGTTCCAAGCTATTACCTGTTATGGTGTAACTGGTCGAGCAGTAAAAAACGGACTGTTAACAGTAGAATATTGGAACCCGCGCGATTTTGCGCATGATAAGCATAAGACTGTCGATGATAGGCCTTATGGTGGTGGTCCCGGCATGTTAATGATGGTACAACCACTTAGAGATGCGATTCATGCTGCGAAAGCAGTAGCAGGTGAAAATACAAAAGTAATCTATCTTTCCCCACAAGGGCGCAAATTAAACCAACAAGGTGTTTGCGAGTTGTCACAATATCAAAAATTGATTTTGATTTGTGGTCGATATGAAGGTATAGATGAACGCGTTATCCAAACCGAAATTGATGAAGAATGGTCAATTGGGGATTACGTGTTAAGTGGCGGTGAATTACCGGCGATGACAATGATTGATGCATTAGCAAGGTTTATTCCAGGCGTATTGAATCATGAATCATCAGCAGAAGAAGACTCTTTTGCAAACGGTTTACTTGATTGTCCACACTATACCAGACCTGAGGTGTTAGATGGAATGGCGGTGCCTGATGTGTTAATGTCTGGTCACCATGAAGCGATTCGTCGCTGGCGATTGAAACAATCACTAGGACGAACTTGGTTGAGAAGAGAAGATCTTCTTGAAAATCTAGCTCTGACTGATGAAGAGCAACGTTTACTCACTGAATTCCAACGTGAATATCGTGATAAACCGAGCCATTAATATTTCAGTATAACTAGTAAGAGACAAAATTATGAAAAATGCAATTATTCAGCAATTAGAACAAGAACAAATGAAAAAAGACATCCCGTCTTTTCGTCCGGGTGATACGGTAGAAGTTAAAGTATGGGTTGTTGAAGGTAACAAAAAACGTCTTCAAGCATATGAAGGTGTGGTTATTGCAATTCGCAATCGTGGTTTACATTCTGCATTTACAGTACGTAAAATTTCGAATGGCGAAGGTGTTGAACGAGTATTCCAAACTCACTCACCAACTGTTGATTCAATTACTGTGAAACGTCGTGGTCAAGTACGTCAAGCTAAACTTTACTACTTACGCGAACTTCGTGGTAAAGCGGCTCGTATTAAAGAGCGCCTTAACTAATTCAAATTGGTTAATATTTAATAAACTATTAAAATTATATCCAATTAAATATGGTCACCTTTATGGTGACCGTTTTTATGTGTATAGTTGATTCCCGCCAACAATTGTTGACAGATTTCAAGCAATATCTAAAGCTATAAAGGGTAATACTATGGATAACTATCTTGTTGAAATTCTCGCCACCACAACCAAGTTATTCGCGTTAATGACACCACCAGCAGTGCTAAGTGCATTCTTAAGTGGTACTAAACAATATGATGAACAACAACGCCGAAAGACTGCACTTAAAACATCGTGTGCCGTTTTTATTATTGGTATTGTGTTATTCTTTTTTGGTAATGCCATGTTTAGTGTGTTTGGTTTTACACTCGATGCTTTTAGAATTGGGTCGGGAGCATTGCTATTTATTACCGCTGTTTCATTGATGAATGATTCACCTGAAAAAAATAAAATTCATACTGATGATGATGATATTAGTGTGGTTCCTCTTGCAATACCTTTATGTATGGGACCAGCCTCCATTGGTACGATTATTGTTATGGGGACAAGTTCGGTAGGTATGCAAAACCTGATTGGCGCCCTTTCGCTATTGATTGCCTCAAGCGGTATTTATGCCATGTTACTATGCGCAAAAAGCATTGCTAACGTTTTAAAAAATACTGGTATTGCAATTTTGTCAAAACTTACCGGGTTATTAATATCAGCTATTGCCGCTCAAGTTGTATTTACTGGCGTCTCTGCATTTTTAAAATAAGTTTTATAATTCAGATAATTAAAAGTTCAATTACTAACAGTAAGTAATCACCTTTAATTGATAGTTAAGGTGATTACATAAACTGATAATAAAGTTAATCGGATTTACGTTTTTTGAAAAAGTAATATGAAGCTAAAATTACGAAAATTAAGATTACCTCAGATAATAAAATAAAATGCCCTGATTCACCAAACCATACCCCAACAATAATAATAATGTTAACAGTAATAGAAATCATCGCTAACCAAGGAAATAGCGGAGATTTAAATTTGATCATATCTTTAGAGTATTTGCCTTCATTCACTCCCTTACGAAATTGATATTGGCACCAAGCAATAATAATCCAAGCAAAACACCCAACTTGTCCAGTACTTGCTACCAAATAGAGATATAATTTTTCAGCAGCAATATATTTAGAAAACAGCGAAACTAACGCAATAATTGCGATAAATAATATTCCTTTAGTTGGCACGCCTCGTTTATTGACTTCTGAAAAGTATTTTGGTGCTAAATCATCTTGAGCCATCGACCATAGCATTCTCGAGCTGGCATAAACAGCCGAATTAGCGGCCGATATTGCAGCACAAAAGATAACAAATAGCATCACATATGAAGCAAAGGTAATCCCGGCTTTATTGAATACCCAAACAAATGGGCTAATTTCATTATGGGTTGCTCCATAAGGGTAAACTAGTGCTAACACCGCAATCGCTAACACATAAAACAAGATGATACGAAAAGCCACACCAGTGATAATTTTTGGCAATACGCTTTGAGGTGATTGCGCTTCACCCGCTGCACTACCAATTAATTCGACGCCCTGAAATGAATAAGTAACAATTGTCATACAAACAAAAATTGATAAAAATCCACTAGGAAACCAACCTTGGTCGGTTTTAAGTGTTGGTAATACATGTGTTTGATTATATTGATGATAGAGTAAATAAATGCCAACAGCTATAAATGCAATAATGGCCAATACTTTTATCGTTGAAAACCAGTATTCACTTTCGCCAAAAGCTCTAACAGACGTTAAATGGACACAAGTAATAACGGTTAAAATAATTAGACTAAGAATATAGATGGGAATAGAGGAAAAAACTTGGTGAGCGATCATCGAAGCTGCAGTTAAGTCAGCAGCCATAGACAGTACCCAGCTTAACCAATATAACCAGCCAATGGTATAACTCCAAATAGGATGTGGAATAAACATTAGTGCATAATGCTGAAAAGAACCCGCATGTGGGAATGCACAAGAAAGTTCACCTAAGCAAAGCATGGTCGACAGCATAATACTACCCGCAAGTAGATATGCGATAATCGTGCCTAACGGTCCAACCGTGCTAAGTGGTGCTGCAATACCAATAAATAATCCAGTTCCTATTGAGCCACCTAACGAAATCATCAATAAATGACGATTTTTTAAGTTTTTCTTTAAGGTACTGGGATAAGGACTTTCTTGAGATTCTGATGTTGCCATGTAAACCGCCTAGTAATCAATAATAGCTGCTGGTTGCCCAGCAGCTGATAGATATTAATAAACAAACCGTTTTTCTACACCATTGGTTTGGCAAGCCATAAGTAGGGCTGTATAATCAAGCTCAAACCCAATCATATCGCCAACACGTAATGTTTCAGAAACATCTTCAATATCAACAATAGTATGATCGCTGGTTTGACCTAAGACCGTAATGTTGTCATTAATCGGTATACAGCTTTCTGCTGGCACATCTTGACGGCCAAAAGCGAGAAGCGCGCGTTTACGAGTACCATGATCAACAAAAGTTTTGCTGTTCAAAAAGGCATCAACACCTAATTCTCCAACAGGAACGGTTGGTTTACTATTAAGCTCGATGATTTGTGCATACAATTTATACATGTCACTACAAGCTTTTTCTACAGGTTTGTTTGAGTGATGAAACTCATCAAGATATTTCATATCCACATACTCAATACCAAACTCATGTAAACCACCAATTCGAATGTGATTAAGCCCTTCTGGCCAGATCCCTTTATCAAGCAGATGGTAACTTGTACAATTACCAGCTGATAGATACTTGATCTTGATATTACAAGCTTCTTCTACTTTACGCGCTATGTGTAAAAAATCCACACCATTTTTAACAGTTGGTAGAACAGTACCATAGCAGTTGAAGTTGGTCCCAAGCCCATAAAGCTCAACACCCGGTAAAGATAAGATTAGTTTGACTGTTTCGATGATATCATCGACATGTTCAAACCAAATACCTTCACGTAAATCGCCCATATCAACCATTAAAAGTACTTGATGGACTTTTTGTTGTTTTACCGCTTCATCAGAAAGTGCTTGGATAACTTGTTTTTCACTGTTTAAGCTAATATCTGCGTATTTCACTACTTCACTGATCTCACTTAAACAAGGACTACGTAATAAACAAGTTTTACAATTTAAAGCATCTTTAAGTTTCTTCAAATTGTAGGTCCTTGATTCAGCTATAACATCAATACCACCATCAAGCACCGCTTTGGCGGTTTCAACACAGCCATCAAAGACTTTATTTACCGCCATCACTTCAATGCCGTGTTTAGCAAGAAGTTCTTTTTCAACACGGGCATTGTCTTTTAATTTACCTAAATCAATTTCCAATATAGGTTTGTACATAAATTTACTCCTCTATATCTTATTGCAAGCGGTTACGTCTTTGTGCGCGATGGTATATCCATTCAGCTAACACAATTGCAAGCACTGCACCACCAACAATTTTAGCGATGTACTCAACATATCCACCCATATCAATTTGTGCTGGTGGAATAAAGACTAAGATCACCGCAAATAGCGTAGATAAGAAACCTAAACCAGGTAAAATAATTGGTAAAACTTTACCAGGAATCTTGAAGCTACGTGGTACATCTGGTTGAGTAATACGTAAGCGATAGTACGCAATAAACATCACTAAATAAGGAATAAAGTAACAAATGGTTGTTAATGCAGTTAACATCCAATATGCAGCAGCAATACTTGGTGATACGAATGTTGAGAAACAAAGTACCGTTACAATTATTGCTTGGATAGCTAAAGCAAATGCTGGTGTTTGATATACAGGATGTAAGCGACCAATACGTTCACCAAGTAAGTTATCTTCTTTTGATGCTTCTTGTAACATATAAATAGGACCAACTAACCATGAGTTAATTTGACCTAATGCACCAAAGAACAAACAAATTGCCATTACTGGTAATAACCAAGGCATGTGTAGCTCTTTAGCAGCAGCTTCCATCGCTTGCATTACACCGGCAACAATATCAGTATCAGCAGCAGGTAATAAGGTATTAATTGCCCAAGTACCAATCATATAGATACCAACGATAACAACTGCAGATACCGCCATCGCTTTAGGGAAGTCACGTTGTGGATCACGAGTACGACCAGCGATCATTGGTGCAACTTCTAGCCCAGCAAAAGCAAACATCATGCTTGATAAAAATACAATAGTATCCCAGCTACTTAAATCCGGAATCCAATCACTAACATGGCTATAATCAGTTGCCATTGGATGACCAGTCATTAACCATACAATAGCTAATAACACGATAATAGCAGCAGGAATAAATACACCTAACCATGCACTAACACTGTTAATGATTTTAGTCCATTTCATGCCTTTGATATTCATTAACGTTAAGATCCAGAATACTGCCATGGAGCCAACACCAATAAATACCTGATTCTGAGCAAGTTCAGGGCTAAACATATAACCAATTGCAGTAAAACCAAACTGCAACATTAATGGGAAGAAAAGCACACATGAAAACAGGAAGCAAACAACCACTATCCAACCAACACGTTTACCAAATGCTTCTTTTACCCATACAAAGATCCCACCATCTTTTGGCCAGCCTGTTGAAAGCTCACCACAAACCATGGCTAATGGAAAAAACAAACAAAATGCAGCAAGTAGCCAAAGCACCATTGCTGACGCTCCGTAAGGAGCAACATTAGGAATTTGACGTAAACTCAATATTGCAATGACATTCATAAACACAATGTCTTTAATACCAAGTAAACTTGAATCTTTAGAATCACTCATAATAACCTCACATAATAACAACTGGGGCAGTTATTGCCCCAGCCAGTTCATGATTAATACACGTCGTATCCAACCATATCCTCGTAAGTGTCTTCACGGCGAATCAATCGATCTTTGCCTTCTTTATCAATCATAACAACAGCAGTACGTGGGCGGTTGTTATAAACTGTTTGGCTTTCGATGGTATAAGCACCGGCATCAAGGAAAGCAATGATATCGCCAATTTGTGTGTCTTTAGGTAATAAGAATTCTTCACCTTTAACACCCACATGGAAATAGTCACCACCGTCACATAATGGACCCGCTAATTTAATGTACTCATCATGTTGCTCAGTGATTCTTGATGCATCATAAACATAGAAGAACCAATCAAAGTGTTGACTGTCAGATAATACGCTGTAACCCGCATCAACAAATTTCCATTCAACATGTTCTTCAATGTTACCGTCTAAATCGTAGTTAGTTTTACGTTTTTCACAAGCAACTTCAGTTAAAAGCACACCAGCTGAACCGGTTACTTTACGACCTGGTTCGATACAAATTTCAACGTCAGTACGCCATTTATGTACTTCACTGATTACCGCATCGGCGAAATCTTGTGCAGTAATACCAGCATACATATTGTCTTCTAATGGATTACCATTTTCTTCGTCATATTTATATGGAACAGGAATACCACCACCAACGTTGATTAAATCAAATTTAATGCCAAGAACTTCTTCTAAACGGCGTGATTCATCAACTAATACTTTAGTCGCTTTTGCAAAAGGTTCTGCTTCTGGTACTTGATCCCCTACGTGCATATGTAAACCACGTAAATGAACATAAGGCATTTCAAGAATACGACGGCAAGTCTCTTCAGCTTGTTCTAAGTCGATACCAGATTTAGCGTGATAAGCGGTTACTAATTCTGCGTGAGTTGCTGACGGTACATTTGGTTCAACACGCACACAAACATTTGCAACTTTTTTCAAACGTCGAGAAATCTCATCAATAATATCAAGCTCATATAGGCTATCTACGTTGATGATGTAAAGATCGTTTTGGATAGCAAATTCTAAATCAACTGGTTTTTTAACCACACCGTTGAAAACAATTTGGCTACCTGGGAAACCGATTTCTAAACATTTACGAACTTCAAACATTGAGTTAGCTTCTGCATAGATACCCGCATCTTTAATCGCTTTAAGCACACCCATTACTGAACATGTTTTTGACGCATAGAAAATCTTAGTATTTGGATGAGCTTTAAACGAATCTTTGATCTCCTGAATATTACGGTCAATTTCTTTTTCAGAAAATACGTAAAAAGGTGTTGGATATTTCTTTGCTAATTCTTCCAAATTCACACCATCAAAACAAAGTTTGCCGCCTTGAGCACTGAAACGACGATCTTTAGTTATAAGATCTGTGCGTATTTTGTTATAATTTGACATAATTGTGTCGGACATATGACCTCCAGTTAATTAGTACATAAAAAAGGTAAGTAAAAAGATTACTCACTTACAATGCAATCAACGTGCCAACTTAAAAAAACACAAACAATCAATTGTTTAACAGAATAATTACAAATTTAATATTAGTCATTTAGTAAAAAATATGTTTTTATGACAAAAATTTGTCACTTTTTTTAGTAATAATTGAAAGATATTTAAATTAACGCTCGCTATACTTAGTAAGAATCCAACTTTCAAAAGGTTTTAGTATCATGATAATTGATCCTGAATTATTACAAGCATTGGAAATATTTAAACATTTTTTTGATCTAATACATCAGCCTATGGCTATTATTGACAAAGAAGGTAAATATATTTACTACAATCAGGAAAGTGCAGAACTTGATGGCTATCCAATGGAACAAGCCATAGGTAAACCAATGCTTAAAGTTTACCCTAATTTGAAAAAAGAAGATAGTACTATGCTACAAGCTTTACATGGTAAAGAATATCAAGATACCTATCAAACCTATTATAATCATGTGGGCAAATTAGTTGATTATCAACATACAACGGTTCCTCTTTATAATCACAAAAAAGAAATTATTGGCGCGGTTGAAATTGGTCGTAATTTATCTAATGTTAGACAACTGCAAGATCAGGTATTCAGTCTTAATAGAAAATTATATCAAAATAAAGAACAACCATTACCAGAAATCGTTTTTGCTTCAAAAAAAATGCAACAGGTGATCGACCAAACTAATATTTTAGGTAGTAATGATGTGCCAGTATTAATTGTTGGCGAAACCGGCACAGGGAAAGAGCTATTTGCTAGATTAATTCACCAAACTAGCCAACGCCGTGATAAAGCGTTTATTTCACTTAACTGTAGCGCTTTGCCTACAACATTGATTGAAAGTACTTTATTCGGGACTGTCAAAGGAGCGTTTACTGGAGCTGAAAATCGCCAAGGTTATCTTGAACTTGCTAATGGTGGTACGTTATTTCTTGATGAACTTAACGCGATGCCACTTGAAATGCAAAGCAAACTGTTACGATTCTTACAAGAAAAAACCTATTGGCCACTAGGCGGGAATAAAGAGCAACATGCTGATGTTCGAATTGTTGCAGCTATGAATGAATCACCAGCCGATTTGTTAAAAACCGGCAAAATGCGTAGTGATCTATTTTATCGATTAAATGTCGGATTAATTAAACTGCCAGCACTACGCGAAAGACAAGAAGATATTCCTGTATTGGCAAGATACTTTATTGATAAACATAAAACTGATGTAAGTGTTGTGATTACTGGTATTAGTGAACATGCATTACAGCAACTTATGTCAGCGCCTTGGCCGGGTAATGTGCGAATGCTAGAAAACGCTATTGTCCGTAGTATGGTTTTACAAAATGAGCCAGGAGAATTGCAGCAGATTATTCTGGATGAAGAATTATTTGACCTTCATAGCCCTTATTCACAAGATGAAGCCAAGCTTGAAAAACCGACTACCAGCGAAATAACTGGTAATCTTACCGAACAAGTCGAAAATTATGAAAAGCAACTTATTATTGATGCATTAAATCAGGCCAATGGGAAAATTATTACAGCGGCAAAATTACTCGATGTTTCGCGAACCACCTTACAATATAAAGTTAAGAAATATGATATACATATGGGGGTAATTGATAATTAATCAAAGGCTTGCGCGCAAGCAAATGCACTGCTCCAAGCCCATTGGAAATTATAACCACCTAGCCAACCAGCTACATCAACAACTTCACCAATAAAATAGAGATTGAGGTGATTTTTCGCCTCCATCGTCTTTGACGATAAAGCATCACAGCTCACTCCACCCAAAGTTACCTCAGCTGTACGATAGCCTTCCGTTCCATTCGGTGTAACCATCCACCTAGTTAATGTTTGGTAAAGCACTTGCTGCTGAGTAGGCGTTAATTGCTTAACGGTTAAATCGGCTATCAAATTTAATTGCATCAAAGCTTCAATTAACCGCTTCGGTAATATTTGCGCCAAACAATTTTTAATGCTTTGATTGCGATTATTTTCTAACAAGCGTTGAAAATCACCTTCAAAGCTTACGTCTGGCAACAAATTAATGGTAATGGCTTCACCTGCTTGCCAATAACTAGAGATTTGTAAAATCGCTGGTCCAGATAATCCTCGATGAGTAAATAGCAAATTCTCTTTAAAAGATATTCGTTCATTAGATACTTCAACCGGCACGGCAATGCCCGACAAAGTGGATAATACTTCTAGCAAAGGTTTATGTAAGGTAAATGGCACCAACCCTGCTTTTACGGGCACAACAGGAATCGAAAATTTTTCGGCAATTTTATATCCGATAGCGGTCATACCTAGTGCTGGCATAGATTGCCCACCAGTTGCTACAATTAATTTATCAGTATGAACAAAACCTTGTGAAGTCGATAGTTTAAATCCTTGCTGCTCAGCCTCAACATCTTCAAGCTGAGTGTTTAACATGAATTTAACTTGCCCCTTTTGGCACTCTTGGGCAAGCATATCAACAATATCTTGCGCTGAATTATCACAAAATAACTGTCCATGATCTTTTTCATGATAGGCAATATTGTATTGATTAACCAGTTGAATAAAATCCCATTGAGTAAAGCGCTTTAATGCAGACTTACAAAAATGACGATTTTCTGAAATATAATGGGTTGATTCTACGTTAAGGTTGGTAAAATTACATTTACCACCACCAGACATTAAAATTTTGCGTCCTAATTTTTTACCATTATCAATAACAGTTACATCATAACCTTTTTGTCCTAATAATCCGGCACAAAAAAGCCCAGCAGCACCCGCACCAATAATTGTAATTTTATTTTGCATATAAGACCTATTACCCATAATAAAGATTATCTATTATATAAGAGTAGCGATTCTAACTCACTCATTCTTGAAAAAATATGTAAAAATCGCCAATTTTGATGCTCAAAAACCCCGTTCCTCAACTTTTTTTTAATCAAATATTAATTATTATTATGAGAAAAAAACCAATTTCTGAAACTTTTGTCTCTATTAAATTTTAATTATAGTATAAACAAATAGTTAATATGAGATATTAGCTTCATTAATAAATATAGACTGAGTTATTAAAAGATTGACTTATAAGTAATATTTATTTGACCAAAAACCTATTTTTAATTACCTTCACACCTATTATGGGATTAATGCCTATATCTTCTCAAAAAATAATAACGATGAATTAGAGGCAATGATATGTTATATAACCAGCATCATGAGAAAGATAACTGCGGATTTGGTTTAATCGCTCATATAGAAGGGCAACCAAGTCACAAAGTGGTGCGTACTGCAATCCACGGACTTGCTCGAATGCAACACCGTGGTGCCATTTTATCCGATGGTAAAACGGGCGATGGCTGCGGGCTTTTAATGCAAAAACCAGATCGATTTTTTAGAGTTGTCGCAGAAGATGCCGAATGGCGTTTGGCAACAAACTATGCTGTAGGCATGCTATTTTTAAGCCAAGATGAAGCCGAAGCCCAAGCAAGCCGTGATATTGTAGAAGAAGAGCTAGCCGAAGAAACTCTATCTATTTTAGGTTGGCGTGAAGTACCAATTGATAAAAGCGTTCTGGGTGAAATCGCCCTGTCATCACTGCCAAGAATCGAACAAGTTTTTGTTAATGCCCCTGCTGGATGGACAAAAATTGATTTAGAGCGTCGTTTGTATATGGTACGACGCCGCATAGAAAAACGTGTGCAAGATGATACGTTTTACGTATGTAGTTTTTCAAATCAGGTCAATATCTATAAAGGCTTATGTATGCCTAAAGATTTACCTAGATTCTATTTAGATTTGGCTGATATTCGTATGGAAACAGCAATTTGTTTATTCCATCAGCGTTTTTCAACCAATACCGTACCGCGTTGGCCACTTGCTCAACCATTTAGACATTTAGCCCACAATGGTGAAATTAATACTATCGAGGGTAATCGGCAATGGGCTAAAGCGCGATCTTACAAATTCAAAACGCCACTTATACCCGATTTACAAGATGCAGCGCCGTTTGTTAATGTTACAGGCTCGGATTCAAGCTCGCTAGATAATATGCTTGAATTATTCTTAGTAGGCGGTATGGATATTGTTCGTGCTATGCGTTTACTTGTGCCTCCTGCATGGCAAAACAATCCGGATATGAATGAAGATCTCCGTGCTTTTTTTGATTTCAACTCTATGCATATGGAACCGTGGGACGGCCCTGCAGGTATCGTTATGTCCGATGGACGTTATGCCGCTTGTAACTTAGATCGTAATGGCCTTCGCCCTGCACGTTATGTGATTACCACTGACAAACTAATTACTTGTGCATCCGAAATTGGTATTTGGGATTATCAACCAGATGAAGTAGTGACCAAAGGACGTGTTGGCCCTGGTGAATTACTAGTGATTGATACTGAAGAAGGTCGCATTTTACAATCGTCAGAAACGGATAACGATTTACAAAAACGTCATCCGTACAAAGAATGGATGGCTAAGAATGTAAAACGACTGATTCCATTTGAAGATCTTCCTGATGATGATATCGGCTCTCGTGATTATGACGATACTTTACTAGCTACTTACCAAAAACAATTTGGTTATAGCAGTGAAGAACTTGACCAGTGTATTCGAGTCTTAGGTGAAAATGGTCAAGAAGCAACAGGCTCTATGGGCGATGATACGCCATTTGCAGTATTATCAAGTCGTCCTCGCTTAATTTATGATTATTTCCGACAAAAATTTGCTCAGGTAACTAACCCACCTATCGACCCATTACGTGAAGCACACGTGATGTCACTATCAACGAGCATTGGTCGTGAAATGAATGTGTTTGCTGAAGCTGAAGGTCAAGCTCATCGAGTTGCTTTTAAATACCCGGTATTAGTTCATTCGGATTTTAAACAATTAACGACCTTAGAATCACGCTACTACAAATCTGAAACGCTTGACATCACTTATGAAATTGATGGTAGCTTACGTGATGCAATTGAACAATTATGTGGTGATGCCGAAGCAAAAGTACGTGAAGGAACTGTACTAATAATCCTATCTGATAAAAATATAGCGCCAGATCGCTTACCTATTCCAGCCCCAATGGCTGTTGGCGCAGTGCAACAACGTCTAGTTGAAAAAAATCTACGCTGTGATGCAAATATCATTGTTGAAACCGCAAGCTGCCGAGATCCGCATCAGTTTGCAGTCTTGCTAGGGTTTGGCGCAACTGCAATCTATCCATACTTAGCTTATGAAACTTTAGCGCAAATGGTCGATAATGGTACGATGAATAAATCTTACCGTGAAGCGATTATTAATTACCGTAATGGTATTAATAAAGGCTTATATAAGATTATGTCAAAAATGGGGATTTCAACAGTCGCCTCTTACCGTTGCTCTAAACTATTTGAAGCAGTTGGTCTCCATGAAGAAGTCGTTGAGCTATGCTTCCAAGGTGTAACTAGCCGTATCAGTGGTGCCAATTTTGAGGACTTTGCTCAAGATCAGTTTAATTTATCTAAAAAAGCATGGTTACGACGTAAACCATTAGAACAAGGTGGATTACTCAAATTTGTTTATGGTGGTGAATACCACGCTTATAATCCAGATGTGGTGCAATCACTACAAAAAGCAGTTAATGAAGGTAATTATGAAGATTATCAACGTTATGCGGATATTGTAAATAATCGACCACCAGCAACTCTGCGAGATTTATTAAAACTAAATCCTCCTGAAAACGCGGCTATTTCGCTTGATGAAGTTGAACCAGAATCATCATTGTTTAAACGCTTTGACTCCGCTGCCATGTCAATCGGTGCCTTAAGCCCAGAGGCGCATGAATCATTAGCTGAAGCAATGAATACATTAGGTGGTTTTTCTAATTCTGGTGAGGGTGGAGAAGATCCCGCTCGTTACAACACGATAAAAGTATCACGTATCAAACAAGTGGCTTCTGGTCGATTTGGTGTTACACCAGGTTACTTAATGAGTGCCGATGTTATTCAAATCAAAGTAGCCCAAGGCGCAAAACCAGGTGAGGGAGGACAATTACCTGGTGATAAAGTCACCCCTTATATTGCAAAATTACGTTTTTCTGTGCCGGGAGTGACATTAATTTCACCTCCACCACACCACGATATTTATTCAATTGAAGATTTAGCTCAATTGATTTTTGACTTGAAACAGATTAATCCAACTGCAATGATTTCGGTTAAATTAGTCTCTGAACCGGGAGTAGGCACTATCGCAACAGGGGTTGCTAAAGCATATGCAGATTTAATCACTATTTCAGGTTATGACGGTGGTACTGGTGCCAGCCCATTAACATCAGTCAAATATGCAGGTTCCCCTTGGGAGCTTGGCTTGGTTGAAACCCAGCAATCATTAGTTGCTAATGGGTTACGTCATAAAATTCGTTTGCAAGTTGATGGTGGATTAAAAACGGGGGCAGATATTGTAAAAGCTGCAATTCTAGGCGCTGAAAGTTTTGGTTTTGGTACTGGACCAATGGTTGCATTGGGTTGTAAATACCTCCGTATTTGTCACCTAAATAACTGTGCAACCGGCGTGGCCACTCAAGACGAAAAATTACGTAGCGAACATTATCATGGATTGCCAGAAAAAGCGATGAACTACTTCCGTTTTCTTGCACGTAATACTCGAGAAGTTATGGCTGAACTTGGTGTTAGACAAATTGTTGATTTAATCGGTCGTACTGATCTGCTTATTGAACTAGATGGTATTACTGCAAAACAGCAAAAACTGGATTTATCAAGTTTACTTAAAACAGCATCCCCTATTGAAGGCAAACCAGTTCACTGTATTGAAGATAACAAACCATTTGATAAAGGTGTGCTTAATAAAGAGATCATAACTCAAGCACAAGATGCGGTTGATAATCGTCAAACTAAAAGTTTCTACTTTGACATTCAAAATACAGATCGCTCTGTTGGTACCACTTTATCCGGTTATATTGCTAAAAAATATGGCGATCAAGGCTTGGTTACCTCCCCTATTTCATTGAACTTCAATGGTACTGCAGGTCAAAGTTTTGGCGTTTGGAATGCTGGTGGTGTGGATTTAACCCTTACAGGGGATGCTAATGACTATGTTGGTAAAGGCATGGCTGGAGGTCGCATTGTCATTCGTCCACCACAAGGTTCTGCATTTTTGAGCCATGAAGCAACCATTGCTGGTAATACCTGTTTATATGGCGCAACTGGCGGTAAATTATTTGCTGCTGGTCGAGCGGGTGAGCGTTTTGCTGTGCGTAACTCTGGAGCCATAAGTGTCGTTGAAGGCATTGGTGATAATGGCTGCGAATATATGACGGGCGGAATTGTCTGTGTTTTAGGAAAAACTGGCGTAAACTTCGGTGCTGGTATGACTGGTGGTTTTGCTTATATTTTAGATACCGATAGTGATTTGCATAAGCGTATTAATAAAGAGTTGGTGGAAATGTTAAATGTAGCTGACTACTCGATTCATGAAGAACATTTACGTGGTTTAATCATGGAACACGCACAGCTTACTCACTCATCTTGGGCAGAAGAGATATTAGCTAATTGGGAAGATTTTGCGAAACAATTTGTTTTAGTTAAACCAAAATCTAGTGATGTTAAAGCGTTATTAGGTCACCGTAGTCGCTCTTCAGCAGAGCTACGTGTGCAAGCACAGTAAGGAGAAAACACGATATGAGTCAAAATGTTTATCAGTTTATCGATTTACAACGTGTTGATCCGCCTAAAAAATCGCTAAACGTCCGTAAAATTGAGTTTGTTGAAATTTATGAAGGCTTTTCAGCCTCGCAATCTCAAGCACAAGCAGATCGTTGTCTGGCTTGTGGTAATCCTTATTGTGAATGGCGCTGTCCAGTACATAACTATATCCCAAATTGGTTAAAATTAATTAATGAAGGGAAAATTTTAGAGGCTGTTGAGCTATCTCACCAAACCAATAGTCTACCAGAGGTGTGTGGACGAGTTTGTCCGCAAGATCGTCTTTGTGAAGGTTCCTGTACTTTAAATGCTGAATTTGGAGCCGTAACGATTGGCAGTATTGAACGTTATATTACTGATGAAGCCTTTAAAATGGGATGGAAACCAAATCTATCTAACGTTGAAAAAACTGGACTAAGAGTCGCAATTATTGGTGCAGGCCCTGCTGGATTAGCTTGCGCTGATGTCTTAGTTCGTAATGGTGTTACACCAGTTGTTTTTGATCGTCATCCGGAAATTGGTGGCCTATTAACTTTTGGTATTCCTGCTTTCAAATTAGATAAAGAAGTCTTAATTCACCGCAGACATGTCTTTACCGAAATGGGAATTGAGTTTCGCCTTAATACTGAAGTAGGTAAAGCTGTACAATTAGCCGATCTCATCAATGAATTTGATGCAGTTTTTGTTGGTGCTGGTACTTATCAATCAATGCGTGCAGGCCTAGAAAATGAAGATGCCGATGGTGTTTATGATGCCCTACCATTTTTAATTGCTAATACTAAACATATTATGCAACACCAACAAACTGATGATGCGCCTTATGTCGATATGAAAAATAAACGCGTCGTGGTATTAGGTGGTGGTGATACAGCAATGGATTGCGTTCGAACGTCTATACGTCAAGGTGCAACTGAAGTGACTTGCGCCTATCGCCGTGATGAAGCTAATATGCCAGGTTCTAAACGCGAGGTTAAAAATGCTAAAGAAGAAGGCGCACAATTTCAATTCAATGTACAACCTCTGAGCATCGAAATCAATGATGCCGGTCATGTTACTGGTGTAAAAATGGTAAGAACGGAGCTTGGCGAACCTGATGCAAAAGGTCGTCGTTCTCCGGTGATAATTCAAGGATCGGAATTTGTACTTCCGGCAGATGCAGTTGTAATGGCATTTGGCTTTAAACCTCATTCTATGCCGTGGTTAGCCGAACATGGTGTTGATTTTGATGATAGAGGGCGCATAATCGCACCACAAAGCAAAGGTTACCAAACCAGCCATCCAAAAATCTTTGCTGGTGGTGATGCGGTAAGAGGATCGGATTTAGTGGTGACTGCCATTAGCGAAGGTCGCAAAGGGGCAGAAGGGATTTTAGATTACTTAGAAGTATAAAGTGATTAACTAAGTAAACCTTATTTCCATTCCCTACTGAGTGGGAGTAAGGCTTATTACTTAATATTTATTGATCTGCCTAAACCATAACGTTTATTGATTACAACCTAAATATCGTCATTTATCGAGTTGAAATCGCCAATGCATATTCACTTTGATAATTGGCATTAATGACTATTAGCTGATAACATGAAATTGTATCAGCTAATAACCTTTAATTATTGTATTATTTGGTTATAAATAGACAATCTGAGAACCATTTTCAGGATTTTTAGTCGCCTCAGCAAACCCTTCTAAGAAAAAGGCTAGATGATCAGCTTCATCCCCTAAAAGGCGCCCTTTGACTTTATTCCAAGTTAATAACACGATAGCTGCTTGTGGTTCACAACAAATTAACATCGGTTGTTCAAGTTCTTCATTCCAATAAAACTCACCGCCGTATAATTTTTGGGCTGTCAGTAATAAGTAACAACCATACTCTTGAGCAATCATATTAAGCTGTTCTTCAGGGATACTAAAATTTTTATCAGCTAATTCACCAATAATAATTTCAACAACGGAAATACTTTTTTCGGAAAAATCGAGCTGGTTAATACTCCACGTTGGGCTATGTAAAATGGCATTTTGTGCCCATGCTTCGATTTCTTGATATAATTCATTTTTTTGTTCAGTCATTTTGATTTACTTCGCTAGATAATTGTTCAGATTGTTTGACAATTTGCCATGCATCTTCCATTTCTTCAAGTGTTGCGTCAATTAAATTGTGATTTTTTTGTTTAAGTAATAATTCTACCTGCTTAAAACGCCTTATAAACTTGTTATTGGCATTTTGTAAACATAACTCAGATTTAACTTTTAAATGTCTGGCTAAGTTAACGGTGGCAAAAAATAAGTCGCCAAGCTCTTCTTCAATTTTGGATTGATCTTGTGCGGTTTTATTCAATTCCTCTTCCACTTCGCTAAGCTCTTCTTTAACTTTATCAATAACAGGTTTTAACTCTACCCAATCAAATCCAACTGATGCACAGCGTTTTTGTATTTTTTCAGCTTTCATTAATGCTGGAATGGCGGTGGGAATATCATCTAATAGTGAATATTGTGCTCGTTTATCACGTTCTTGTTGCTTAAGTTGTTCCCAATTTGGCTTAACAGTAGTATCATTTGAAAAGACATGGGGATGACGACTAATCAGCTTATCAGCCACAGAGAGACAGATATCATCAAAATTAAATAAACCTTGTTCATTTGCTAAGTCAGCATAAAAAACAATCTGAAACAGTAGATCACCCAGTTCATTTTTAAGTTCAGCCATATCTTTTTTTTCTATGGCATCTAAGACTTCATAAGTTTCTTCTAGAGTATATGATTTTAATGATTCAAAAGTTTGCTTACTGTCCCATTCGCAACCTTTAATTGGATTACGTAATTGTTTAGTAATAGCTTGTAAACGTTCTAATTGGTTCACGATATTTCTCACAAAGTAGTAATTGTTAAATAACATTGTATCAAAACAAAATAGTAATGTTTTAATAACTAAATAGTAAGCATCCAAAATTTAATAAAAATATTTCCATTTAAAAACAATGAATAAAAATTTAAAAACAATAAAATCACACAGATTTACACTCAAAATACACAATTAAGTATATAATACATTTAATTTCAACTTAAAAAACACTAAAAATATGAATAAACTACGAGAACTTACATTTAGAGGTATTATTCTTGGTGCACTGATAACAATGATTTTTACTGCATCAAATGTTTATCTGGGCTTAAAGGTCGGTTTAACTTTTTCATCTGCAATTCCTGCAGCTGTAATTTCTATGGCGATTTTGCGGTTTTTCCCTAATTCAACCATTTTAGAAAATAATATGGTTCAAACGCAAGCTTCTGCTGCAGGGACATTATCTTCAATCATTTTTGTTATTCCGGGCTTATTAATGATGGGATACTGGCATGATTTCCCATTTTGGTTAACCTTTGCTGTATGTTTGGCTGGTGGTATGTTAGGTGTGTTATTTTCTATACCGCTTCGACATGTCATGGTAGTAAAAAGCGATTTACCTTACCCTGAGGGTGTTGCTGCTGCCGAGATATTAAAGGCTGGGTCAAAGGAAGAAGGAAATGACGCTAATGGTGGATTAAAAGATATTTTATTCGGTGGAGTAATTGCATCTTTAATCAGTTTATTTACTAATGGATTTAAACTGTTATCCGGAAGTACAGCTTATTGGTTCACAGCAGGCAAAGCAATATTTCAAATACCCTTAGGGTTTTCTTTAGCATTATTAAGTGCAGGCTATCTAATTGGTATTATTTCAGGTATTGCAATACTACTTGGGACTATTATTGCTTGGGTATTTGGCATACCGATTTTAACAGCTATCAACGGTTATGATTCAAGTTTACCTTTATCTCAAGTTGCCATGCAAATTTGGGACAACGATATCCGTTTTATTGGTGCAGGAACGATTGCTATTTCAGCTGTTTGGACTTTGCTCTCTTTAATAAAACCAGTTATTGAAGGAGTGAAAATTTCTTTTAAAACTCTACGTTCAGATGTGTCAATAAAAGACACAACAGAACGCGATCTATCCCCTAAATGGATTTTTTCTATTATGGGGATGATGTTAGTCATTTTAGTCGTGACTTTTTATTCATTTATAGCTGATAGTGGCTTATCTACAGGCATAGCTTGGTCATTAGTTGCATGTGCGGTATTGTTTTCTTTTATTATGGGTTTTTTAGTTGCTGCAGCTTGTGGATATATGGCTGGTTTAGTCGGATCATCAGCAAGTCCTATGTCTGGTATTGCAATAGTTGCAGTTATTGCTGTTTCACTTATTTTATTAGGACTAGGTGAAATTAATGGCATGTTATCAACGATTGAAGGATCGAATTTTGCAACAGCATTAGCATTATTTACGACAAGTACTGTTTTAGCAATAGCATGTATATCAAATGATAATTTGCAAGATTTAAAAACAGGCTATCTAGTCAATGCAACACCATGGAAGCAACAAGTTGCTTTATTAATTGGTTGCTTTGTGGGTGCTTTAGTTATAGCTCCTATTCTAGAAACCTTATATCACGCTTACGGATTTACAGGTGCTGTTCCTCGCAGTGATATGGATCTTTCTCAAGTTTTAGCTGCTCCTCAAGCATCTTTAATGACAACTATTGCACAAGGTATTTTTTCGCATAAACTTGATTGGACAATGATTTTTATTGGCCTAGTATTAGGGGGAATAATTATCATCACTGATTTAATTTTTGCTAAAAATAACTCAAAATTTAGATTACCAGCTCTTGCTGTCGGATTAGGCATTTATTTGCCACCAAGTGTCACTACACCGATTTTTGTTGGCACATTACTATCTTGGATTATAAAACGTTATACTTATGCTAACGCAAAGAAAAATAATGTTGATCCAGAAATACAATTTAAAAAAGTGGATAGCAAAGCAGCTTTAATTGCATCAGGCTTAATTGTTGGTGAAAGTTTAATTGGCGTTATATTAGCGGTAGTAATTGTGATAAGTATTACTAATGGAGGAAGTGATGCCCCATTGGCAATATTTAAAAACTTAGGAAATTTACCACAATACCTAGGATTATTTGTATTTATCCTTATCTGTTGGCTTTTTATTCGCAGAGCTTTGTCGGCAATAAAAAGTAAAATTTAAGTGATATTAATATTTAGGCAATTATTACATTAATTATTAAATATGATTTTTATTCAACATATTAATAAATAATCTTATTTTATCATTTTCCGCATTGTTTACCTTATCAATCATAAATATTCGATTCAAATGCAATGCGGATAAATCACCAGTAAAACGTATTGCATAAAGTTCTTTTTTTGTTAGCATAGCTTTTTTTTAGAGTAATAGATGGCAATATTATGATTGTTTTTGATTCTATCCAAATTCGTCGTGGTGTTAATCTGCTTTTAGATAACGCTTCAGCAACAATTAATCCTAAACAAAAAGTTGGATTAGTAGGTAAAAATGGTTGTGGTAAATCCACCCTTTTTTCATTAATTAAAGGCGAAATTCACTCTGATGCTGGAAGTGTATCAATACCTACACAATGGCAGCTTGCTTGGGTTAATCAAGAAACACCTGCTTTAGATGTTCCAGCTATTGAATACGCTATTGATGGGGATCGAGAATATCGCCAATTAGAACAAAAACTAACGATTGCTAATCAAGAAAATAATGGTGAGCAAATTGCGATCATTCACGAACAACTCGATACCATTGATGCTTGGACAATACGGGCAAGAGCCGCAACACTATTACATGGTTTAGGATTTTCTAACGAACAACTCAATTTACCGGTTAAATCCTACTCCGGTGGTTGGCGGATGAGACTAAATTTGGCGCAAGCGTTAATGTGCCGTTCTGATTTACTGCTGCTTGACGAACCAACTAACCACCTTGACTTAGATGCAGTGATTTGGCTTGAAAAATGGTTGAGTAATTATCAGGGAACGCTTATTTTAATCTCTCATGACCGAGACTTTTTAGATCCACTTGTTAATAAAATTATTCATATTGAACAAAAAAGTTTATTTGAATATACCGGAAACTATTCTTCATTTGAAAACCAACGTATAACTAAATTGGCACAACAACAATCATTATACGAAAGTCAGCAACAAAAAGTCGCCCATCTGCAAAGCTATATTGATCGCTTTAGAGCAAAAGCAACCAAAGCAAAACAGGCTCAAAGCCGAATTAAAATGTTAGAAAAAATGGAGCTTATTGCACCAGCACATGTGGATAATCCTTTCCATTTCAATTTTAAACCTTCTGAATTTTTACCAAGTCCATTATTGATGATGGATAAAGTGGTTGCTGGTTATGGAGATAAAATCGTCCTTGAAAAAATTAAATTAAATCTTGTTCCCGGTTCGAGAATTGGTTTATTAGGACGGAACGGAGCTGGTAAATCGACTTTAATTAAATTATTAGCGGGAGAATTACAACCTAAAGAAGGTCATATTAATTTAGCCAAAGGTGTTCAATTAGGCTATTTCGCTCAGCATCAGTTAGAGTATTTGCGTGGTGAAGAATCCTCACTTTGGCATTTAACCAAGCTTTCTGATCCTAAAATAACAGAACAAGAATTGCGTAATTACTTAGGTGGTTTTGATTTTCATGGCGATAAAGTCAATGAACCTGTAAAAACATTTTCAGGTGGTGAAAAAGCTCGATTAGTTTTAGCATTAATTGTTTGGCAAAAGCCAAACCTACTGTTACTTGATGAGCCAACTAACCATTTAGATTTAGATATGCGCCAAGCATTAACTGAAGCGCTTATTGATTTCGAAGGCGCGTTAGTTGTTGTATCGCATGATCGCCACTTACTACGTTCAACAACTGATGAGTTTTATTTAGTTCACGATCACAAAGTTGAACCATTTAATGGTGATCTCGATGATTATCAAAAATGGCTTGCCGACGAGCAGAAAGCGGAAAATCAGCCTGAACCAGATCAAGATACAGCTAAAAAAGATAGTGTCCAAAATATTTCTTCGCAAGAACGCAAAGAACAAAAACGCCGTGAAGCGGAATTAAGAGCGCAAATGCAGCCAATTAAAAAATTGTTGCAAAAAGAAGAGCAAAAACTTGAACAATTGAGTACCGCTCTTAAAGACATTGAATTGCAATTATCAGATCCGATTATTTATGAAAATGATAAAAAATCAGAATTAACTGAATTATTATTAAAACAGAGTCAACTAAAAAACCAGCAGGAACAAGTAGAAATGAATTGGCTGGATTTACAACAACAATTAGAAGATCTTAATTGTGAGCAGTGAAACTGCTTCTTAAATTTTATTGTTGTTAATTTGAAGTGCACTCAGAATAATCTTTAATATTAATCATTGCCGCTAGTTATTTTCCCTTTAATGGCTAATTTTGGATATTCCAATATAGGCTTCGCACCACCAATATATCCTTTCTTGCTCACTGTTTACTAAGAGTTATCTGATTAAAGAACAAACGATTTGAATGGCAACAAAAATACCTCCTTAGAAGAGGAGGTATTATACCTTAGTAAAAAATGATAAAAACAGTTAAGCAAACCAAATTGTATCACTAAAAATGATTTATTAAATCTGTATAGGTAATTTACTCATCTAACACAAACATTCCTTCTGGATGAATTTTTAGATAAAATTCATCGCCTACTTTAGGTTTTAATAAAATAGAATTAACTTGTAAAAGTAAAATTTGATCATGCCAGTTAACTGAAATTTCATACTGAGCCCCCATGTATGCTACATTTTCGACACGACATTTTTGGCAATCTTCAGCGCGGTTTTCCATCAATTCAATAGCCTCTGGCCTAACACCAACAACGCATTGTGTTGATTTAGGTTTGATTTGATCTTGGCAATCGAGCTTATAACCAAAAATTGAAATATAACCATTGTCATAATGCGCAGGGAAAATATTAGCGTCCCCCATAAAATTAGCCATGAACCTTGAAGCGGGTCTGCGATATAAACGTTGTGGTGAATCAACTTGCATAATGATCCCCTTTTTCATAACCAGTACCCTATCCGATACAGCAAAAGCTTCGCTCTGATCATGAGTGACATAAAATGAAGTAATATTAAAACGTTGCTGTAGTTCTCGTATTTTCTCTCGCATACTGCGACGTAAATTGGCATCCAAGTTACTTAATGGTTCATCAAATAATAAAACTTTAGGCTTAAGTATCAACGCACGGGCTAAAGCAACACGTTGTTGTTGTCCACCCGAAATTTGGTCGACAAAACGATCGGCAAATCCGGCTAGATCAACTAATTCTAATGCTTCTTCAACCCTTTTTTTACGCTCCTCTTTAGGTACACCAATCATTTTCAATCCATAACCAATGTTTTCACCTATCGACATATGTGGAAAAAGTGCATAAGATTGAAACACCATACAAATATCTCGTTGCTGAATAGATAAATTAGTTACATCTTCACCATCAATAAATATTTGCCCTTCACTAGGCTTTTCAAGTCCTGCAAGTTGACGCAAAATTGTGGTTTTTCCACAGCCTGAAGGGCCTAGTAAGGTAATCATTTCACCTTTAGCAACAGATAAATTGAAATTTTCAATCACCGTGTTTTTACCAAATCGTTTAGTAATATTTCTTAGTTCAACATAATTCTCATTCGACATAATTCATTCCTACACAAAAGTTTTTTAATATTAAACTTTTAATTTAATTCAAAAAATTTATTAACCTTATAGATTCTATTTATATAATTAAACAATCCTAAGATTCAAGCATAACCAAAAGCTACTTACGTTCAATTAAACCTATAGTCCTTCTGAGACAAACTATTGGGTATTTTTAGCAGTTGAACGAGAAGTTCTTGATTCACCAACTAAATAATCAAACAACAAAATAATTGACAGCATAACTACAATTAATATTGAGCCGTAGGCAATGGCAATACCGTATTCACCATCTTCAACTCTATTTAAAATATAGGCAGTTGCAACACGTGTATCGGGTGTAACCAAGAACACAATTGCGCTCACCGTAGTAATAGCTCGCACAAAGCTATAAACTAAAGCTGATAAAATCGCTGGGCGTAAAAGCGGAATTAAAATATAAAATATAGTTCTAAATGATCCAGCCTTTAAGCTTAATGAAGCTTCATCTAGAGATTTATCTAATTGCCCTAGCCCAGCTATTCCAGCCCGAATACCAACCGGTACATTACGCATAATCATCGAGATAATCACTATAGCAGCGGTACCTGTTAGATAAAAAGGGGCGGTATTAAAAGCTAAAATATAAGATACTCCAGCAACTGTTCCTGGCACAGCAAAGCAAAGCATTGTAGTAAACTCAATAATCTTTTTACCTTTAAAATGTTGTCTAACAACAACATAAGCGATTAATAAACCCAAAAAGGCTGTGATTGGCGCAGCAATACCTGCAAATAATAAGGTATCTAATAAAGATGGCCATGCGCCATCGCTAAATCCTTGTCCAAATAGATTAATGAAATTTGCCAATGTTAGGGTGTAATCAACGCCCCAATTAACCGTAAAGCTACCATAGAAGATACTTCCATAAAGCAATCCATTAAATAGTGTCCAAAATGCAAATAATCCCACAATGATCCATTTCAAACTAATTGGTAATGGCTGAACATCACCACGAGAAAATTTTCCTGAAACGGTAACGTAAGATCTTTTACCAATCCAAAGATACTGTACACAAAATATTGCTAAAGAAAATAGTAATAGCACACTACCAAGGGTACTTGCTGAAGGATAATCTAACTGTGCCCCAGTAATATAAAAATAGATCTGTGTAGCAAGCACATCAAAATTACCACCTAAAACTAAAGGGTTACTAAAATCGGCAAGTGATTGTACAAAAACAATTAAAAATGAATTGGCTAATGCTGGTTTTATTAATGGCAGAAAAATAGAAAAAAATGTCTTATAGGGTGTTGCTCTTAGTGTATAAGAAGCTTCTTCCAATGAAGGATGAACTGTTTTGATTGCACCGTCTAAAATCATAAATGACATTGGAGCAAAAGCTAATACCTGTGCAAGCCAGATACCAGTAAAACCATACAACCAGTTAGTATCAGATAAACCTAAATAATTAGCAGCAAATTCAGTAACATAACCAGATCGCCCCATCATCAGCGTAACACCAAGCCCAACGACAAAAGGAGGGGTAACAATTGGTAATAGAGAAAAAATTCGACCTATAACCACCGAACGCTTAGCGATTCTAGCAGTATACAGCGCACAGATTAAACCAAAAAATGTTGCACTAATTCCAACAGCAATACCTAATAAAATAGAGTTAAAAATCACCCGAATAATATAAGATTTTGACAAAATATCGATGAATTGGAATGGTACAAACTTCTCTCCGTCAGTAAACATTGGCATAAAGATAGTAATAGTTGGGTATAAAATAAATATTAATATCAATACGATAATTGTTATCATTGATCCAATAACAAAGCAATCCCCACCCATCCACTCAAGGCGAGCAAATGCATGAGTCATTATCATCCCTAAGCCAATAAACAAAAATATTGTCGCATAGCCCATGCTGTGATTAAAAAACCATGAACTTGTTACGGTAAATACCATACAAAATAATGCATAAACAGCATCAAAATAATGACGAGGTAGCGCAGAACGATCAAGAGGCTTAATAGGTCTTACTAATAAAACTAATGGTAATACAAACCATACAATACTAATACCAATATTTGACCAACCATATGATTCTAATAATTCATCAGTAGTTGATTCAAACAATCCATAATCTAATCCATAGGATGGAAATAAAATAAAAGAAATAACAATAAAAGCTAACCAGAAAAAAACTGGATCACACTTACACATTTGCTGTTTTAATTGACTAGAAATACTATATGACATAAATTCACCACAACTAACATAGTGCAAAAATTTTATTATCTACACAAAAAGAAGTAATTAGTAATTACTAGCTGATATACACAGCTAGTAGTAGGTAATATTCCAGAAAAATAATGTTATTTTTCCATTTTGACGTCATTAACCCATTTGTTAATTAAATAAGTTCGCATTTTGGAATCACCATATTTATCAAAATCATACTTAATTAGGTTAAGATCATTTAATTTTAGTGCTAGTGGTGAGGACTCTGCTGTTATATTAGTTGGAATCTGATAGGATTTGGCTTTTTGCCAAGCAATTTCTTGTGCTTGCTTAGATAATACCCAATCAACAAATAACTTAGCATTATCTAAATTACGTGCTCCTTTAATAATACTTATACCTCCGATCTCATAACCAGTGCCTTCACAAGGTGAAATTAAATCTAATGGCGCTCCGTTTTCCTTTTCTAATGAATAGTCATGTAAAAAACCGATACCAATCATAGTTTCTCCTCTTGCAGCATTACGTGCCGGAGCTACTCCAGATTTAGTATATTGAGAAATATTACGATTAAGCGCTTTAAGATAATCAAAGGCTTTATCTTCACCCCATAGTTGAGTAAAAGTCGCTAGTGCTGTATAAGCTGTGCCAGAACTTTGTGGATCAGCAATTTGGATTTCACCTCGAAATTCAGGTTTAATCAGATCAGCCCAACATTTTGGTACTTCAACACCTAGCTGTTTTGCTCTGTTTGTATTTACACCAAATCCTAAAATACCAATATAAACGGCTGAAGAATAATTCCCTTTTATTTTAGCTGGATCACGGAATTCTGGTATGATTTGCTCTAAATTTGGTGATTGATATGCATACAATAATCCCATTTCACCGGCTTGAGAATGTGGGTCTAGCGTTCCACCATACCAAATATCTGATTGCGGATTTTCTTTTTCTGCTTCAATTTTTGCCAATGTACTACCACTACCATTACGAATAAGTGATGTTTTAACATTATATTTTTCGCCAAAAGCCTTAGCTTCTTCCTCACATAACGCGTTTGTACCACTACAATAAATAACCAATCGACCTTTGGCATTAGCAACCGATGCACTTCCAACAGCAATTCCCATCAACATTAATAATGTTAATATTTTTTTTTGCATAGTTAATTCCTTCCCTTAGATAATTAATATTTTCTTTTTCATTGAATAAAAAACTATAATTTTTATATGTTACATAAAATGCATAATTGATACTGTGATAACGATCTAATTTTTTAGACAATTTATAATATTTACAACTATTTAATAAGAATATTGTTTAAGACTTAAAGTTAAGTACATCATTATGAACTATCAAAATACTTGTTAGGAGAGATACTTAATGAGGTATGTAGTGATAGGATTGAACTTTTGAAGAAAAAAATATAAAAAAAGTATCCAATTTGTCGGTGATGAAAAAAATTCACCAACATTTTATATCGTACTTTTTATCGAAAGAATAGAACGTTGACGTTGATATCAAAACAAGGCTATCTACGTCATTACGTTTAAGTAGTGAATAAAGAATAATAGTTGTTATTTTATAAGGGAGGTTAAAAAAAAATCACAGAATAATTTCTGTGATTTTTCTTTTCATTGAATTAAAAATATTCAGATAAATTAGCTCTTTTCTACTTGGCTAAAATCAAGTTCAACCGGTGTTGAACGACCAAAAATTGATACCGATACTTTTAGGCGACTTTTTTCATAATCAACTTCTTCAACTACACCATTAAAGTCTGCAAACGGTCCTTCATTAACTCGAACAAGTTCACCTGGTTCAAATAGGGTTTTAGGACGTGGCTTATCACCAACTTGTTGTAAACGATTCATGATAGCGTCAACTTCACGCTGGCTGATTGGTGCTGGTCGATCTGATGTTCCACCGATGAATCCTAAAGTTCTTGGAACACTTTTAACTAGATGCCAAGTCGCATCGTTCATCATCATTTCAACTAAAACATAACCTGGGAAAAATTTACGTTCACTTTTACGGCGTTGACCGCTTTTCATTTCGACAACTTCTTCGGTTGGTACTAAAACTTCACCAAAAGAATCTTCCATATTATGTAATTTAATATATTCACGTAATGATTGTGCAACACGTGCTTCATAGCCAGAATAAGCTTGGATCACATACCAGCGTTTTTGTTGTGTTTCACTCATATTAACGCCCTATTAATGTTAAATAAAAGATGACTGAACGGAATAAAGAATCCATACCCCAAAGAGCTGTACCAACAATAATTGTAATAACAGCTATTAATAAAGTTGTTTGTACTGTTTCTTTACGAGTTGGCCATACAACTTTTCTTAACTCTTTTCGTGATTCTTGCAGAAATGTTATAAATGATTTTCCTTTATTGGTTGTAAATGCAATAAATAAGGTTAAAAGCGAAATGACAACAACCGCAATAATTCGAACAACTGTATTTGGTTGATATATATCATTAGGCGCAGAGAAATAAGAATTTCCCCAAACAATTAACGCAATTAATACTAGAACCAAAACCCATTTAAACTTGTCTAGAACTGTGCTTGTATCTTGACTCTCGTTACTTACTAGCATATAGAACCTATAATTATGTTATTTATAATATTATCCATTTTCCAAAATGCTCTTTCTTAATAAAAACATTTTGCTAAACAGACTAGATAAGAAAGGGCATCAAACGACACCCTTTCTAAATAGTGCTTGCTTAAATTATTTAATAACCTTAGCAACAACACCAGCACCAACAGTACGACCACCTTCACGGATAGCGAAACGTAAGCCGTCTGCCATTGCGATTGGGTGAATTA
>NZ_JAFNNJ010000023.1:0-501 GCF_026536825.1 Gilliamella sp. B3367 | reverse complement strand
CACAAAGAGAATCGTTTTGACATGCTATCATAACCTCTTGTGACAACTCTAAAGCTTCACGTTGTAACTGTTGCTTAAAATCAAACAATTCGTTTTCTTTATCTTTTTCAAGAGCATTAGTTTCGAGAAGAACTTGTAACTTACACATTTCATCATTTTGACAAGCTGCATATTTTTTGTTTGCCTTCTCAATATCTTTTTCGGTCAAATAGTTATTCTCAACAGCATTTTTCCCCCCAGCAACAGCGGTGTTGACATCCTGAATATCGCCACCACCGGCTGCGACAGCAAGGGCGGTAGCCAGTTGGGCGAGGGCGCTGATTTGTTGTTTTTCATCCTGGCTTAATTTATCTATAGATTTGCCCGGATAAAGTATACCGGCAATTATTTCAGCGCCACGTTCAGAGGCTGCGGCACCTAGTCCTCCAGCAAGGGCGGAATTCCCTTGTAGCTCAGCAACAACAGCCCCCAGTATTGCATGGCAGACTGTGTTGGATATGT
>NZ_JAFNNJ010000022.1:0-542 GCF_026536825.1 Gilliamella sp. B3367 | reverse complement strand
ATGTCTAAAGAAAAATTTGAACGTACAAAACCCCACGTTAACGTTGGTACAATCGGCCACGTTGACCATGGTAAAACAACTTTAACAGCAGCTATTACTTCTGTACTTTCTAAAAAATACGGCGGTCAAGCTCGCGCATTCGATCAAATCGATAATGCACCAGAAGAAAAAGCACGTGGTATCACCATCAACACTTCACACGTTGAATACGATACACCAACTCGTCACTACGCACACGTAGACTGCCCAGGCCATGCTGACTATGTTAAAAACATGATCACTGGTGCGGCACAAATGGACGGTGCTATTTTAGTAGTAGCAGCAACTGATGGTCCTATGCCACAAACTCGTGAGCACATCCTTTTAGGTCGTCAAGTAGGTGTTCCTTACATCATCGTATTCTTAAATAAATGCGATATGGTTGATGATGAAGAATTATTAGAATTAGTTGAAATGGAAGTACGTGAACTTCTATCTCAATACGATTTCCCAGGTGATGACACTCCAGTAATTCGTGGTTCAGCGTTAAAAGCGTTAGAAGG
>NZ_JAFNNJ010000021.1:0-1232 GCF_026536825.1 Gilliamella sp. B3367 | reverse complement strand
TAATACTATTTTTTATCACCCCCGCCCCCGCCCTAAGGATTAAGGACGAAGAAATAAAAACTAAGGATGGGAGCAAAGTCCGTAGTCGTCGCTGTAGGTGTAGGTCCAATCCACGTGACCGCCGTCTGTGCTCACGAAAAACTGGTAACTACCACCTGGGTCACTAGTCCAGTACCAATAGTTGGTGAAGCCAACGCCAGAGTAATCAGCCATATAGCCCCACTCAGTGAAAAAACCTGAACCTATATGACGCATGTACACATTATTAGGAGAAGAAGGAGTGGCGCCGACTGAACCACGACAGTTAGAACCTGAATATTCACCACGACAAGATGCATTGGTTAAATCCTTTACCTTAGGCACTCGATAACCAAGACTATTACACCAAGATAATGTATTAGGATAAGTGTCCAGCTTAGAACTACGGTTGACGAACCACTGCTTCAAAGTAAAACCATATTTAACAACAGGAGTACCATTAGTATCACGACCGACCAACTCGAAAGTCTGAGGCAAAGAAATAGTGGAAAGAGGACCAGGATTGGCTGAACTAATCTGGGATGTGGTAGCGTAAGGACCCGTTAAAGTAACGCGTACGCTTGTAGCAGTAGAATTAGACATAGTAGCAGTGATACCTCCATGAGAAACAGGAGACCAATACAATGGCCGACTAACACCACTAATGAGTAAATCAAAGTACAATCCATTAGCACCAGTTGTAGGAAAGTTTCTACCGTAAAGTGATGGCTCAGTTGACTGAGGGATAAAACCATTAGCAGGGTCCCACATTGAAGCAGGGCCAGCATATTGACCTGAAGCGTAAGTCAAATCAGGTCTGGCAAAACAAACCACAGGCGAAGCCTTAGGATTGACGTAATAAGTCACATTACTTGCATTGAAAGTACTACGATTAGGAAAACCATAACGAGTAGATAATGTACCGTCAGAACTGGATAACGTAACCTTATAAGGTGCCTTACAAATTGTTGGAACGGTACTACGTGATACCGTTTGACCGCTTTTATCGACGATAGATAAACTTAAACGACCTGTAGCACTAACGCCAGAATCACCATCATCATCACCCCAATAATTATTAGGAGGACCGATAAGTGTACTCAAAGCGACTGAATTAGTATCAGTAGGAACGAACATACGAATATCAGCAAAACTCTGACCCTCAACGGGCAAGGAGATTGGGGTTGTAGATGATGAAGTATTAGTTGAAGGTG
>NZ_JAFNNJ010000020.1:0-1440 GCF_026536825.1 Gilliamella sp. B3367 | reverse complement strand
CTTATATTGGCGGTAAACTTATGCAATGGACGGGAGAAAAATGGATCCCTCTAAATAAGAATGAAGTAAAAGCTGGAAAGGGGACTACTGCTAATAAACCATTAGACAAAACAGATTTAGAGCTACAACACGGAAAAGGCAATGTTGAACAAGGTGGTGGAAATTATAAAGAGACTAAGGATAAAATACTGGATAATCAGGCTACCAATCAGAAAGCTAATGAAAGTAGCAAATTTGGCGAGCATGTAAAAAAAGAACAAGATATTAATGCTAATTTAGGTAAGCGTCCAGAAGATAAAATTTGGACAGAAACAAGTAAAAAAGAATCTGTTAAAAATGCTTACGATCATTGGGATAAACATAAACATGAGTTTCCTGAATTTCAAAATTCAAAACAATACGTTGATGCTACCCATAATTTTGTAAGAAATCCACCTGAAGGAACTTTGACAAAAGTTAGAGAAAATGGAGATACGCTATACTACAATCCATCAACAAATATTTTTGTAATAAAAAATGCAGATGGAACACCTAGAACAATGTTTAAACCTGAAAAAGGTTTAGAATACTGGAATAAACAAAAATGATTGAAAAAAAATTATATTCTTGCCCATGTTGTGGTAATAAAACTATAAGAAAATTGGGTGACTACGAAATATGTTATATCTGCAATTGGGAAGATGATCCTGTTCAATCAGATGATCCAGATTTTTCCGGCGGAGCAAATTTAGAAAGCTTAAATGAGGCAAAAAAAATGTATCAACAGTTAATTCAGAAAAACAAAGATCCCTTAATTAGAGATCTTTGATATTTAGCTTTAAAATTAAGCTTTGACAAAACTTGCCCTGTTCAATATTAATGATAACAGGGCAGCCTACATAATAGCCTATCTGCTCCAGCCACCTGCCTTTAATGGTCAGTTGTGGTTTGGGGTTAGGCTTTGTGCCTTGTGGTACATAACCGACGGTATAAAACCGTTCGTTGGGTTGCGATGCAAGCTCTTTGCCTGTAGCTGATTTTAGCTTAGAATGTGTCTTAGCCATAGTTAACTCCGTGTAAGTTAGTTGTGGTTAGCAGGTTAGCGGTGGTGGTACACCGTTAACCTGCGCTGTTATTTACTGTCTTGTGTAACTTCTCTTCTTTAGTCGCCCGGTTTTAATCAACCAATTAACTGCTTAGCCTGATGTTTTAAAATCATGGCATCTAAAATCTCTTTAACTGACTTCTGCTCATCAGCAGTCATCTGCTTGACCGCCTCAAACTTAAGCTCATCTTGTGGCTTTAGTTCCTCACTTTTTCAACTATCCACTAATCGAAATCATATCGAAAATAAAGCTAGTTATAATAAAAAAGCTATGAACAGTCGATAACTCACTCCGCTGTGTCAGACGGCACCATTATTATCCGCAATGAAAGTGAACAAAAGCAAGATATCGCGGG
>NZ_JAFNNJ010000019.1:0-2026 GCF_026536825.1 Gilliamella sp. B3367 | reverse complement strand
CAAACTTATCATCATAAAGTTCACGACAAATATGTTCTAGATCAATTAAGGTATAATAATCGACACTATTTTCATCAGTATGATGCTCAAGTCCCAAATGTTGATACAATGATGCTGCTCGACGACGAATTAACGATTTCAATGCGGCTTTATAACTTTGATCAGTATCCCTCATTTCACACAATGCACTAAGTGAATTCGAAAATTATTATTTTTCTGATTTGACAGTTACTTTCAATTAAACATTTTTAATTTGTATTCTTAATTCCTATTCATCATCTCTGATACTAAATTAATGGTATCTTGTTCAATCTGATCATTAAGATCCCTATCATTTTTATACACTACACTAATATTAATTAATCCTTCAAGAATCACCATCAGTTTATTTGTCAAAGACTCTTTATATGAATAATCTTCAAGTTTTGAATAAATTAGATGTCTAACAAATTCTTTATGCTCCATAAGTATATCTGATACGCAAGGCAAGGTTTCACGCATTTCCTCAACTGCTCGCATGAATAAACAGCCATTATAATCCACTTCAGAAAACCATTTTTTATGCCATTTAAATATTTCCAAAATAGCATTTTTTCCATAGAGTCCTTTAATAGAATCCTCAAGCTTTGAACGAAATATTGAGTCTCTATGTTTTAACACTTCTACGATAAGTTTATCCTTGCTTCCAAAGTGATTGTATAAAGTTGTTTTAGAACATCCTGATATATCCCTAATATCATCTACTCCTACACTAGAAAAACCAGTTCGATAAAACAGTTTTTCTGCCGTCTTAATAATTAATTCATCTGTTTTTTTCAAAATAAATCACCTAAATAAATTGCAAAGTGAACAGATCTGTACTACTATCAATTTTTTGTACAGATCTGTTCATATTTTCTATTCATATATTATAACTTATAAGGAAAACAATTAATGAAATTCTTTCTTTGGGGTAGTGAAAAACTACCTAATAGACCTAAATTACTTGATTTATTTCAAGGATTGTTAGGCGGAACTTTGGCAATTTTAACTCTGGAATATCTGACTATCTATTCTGGTAGCTATTTTATTATGGCTCCGTTTGGAGCTTCATGTGTTATCTTATTTGCTGTTTCTCAGTCTCCTCTTGCACAACCAAGGAATGTAATTTTTGGGCATCTTATATCAGCATTTATTGGTCTTATATTTTTGAAATTATTTGGTGATTCAATTTTTATTACTGCTTTAGCGGTGGGTTGTGCTATTGCAGCAATGCAATTCTTAAGATGTGTACATCCACCAGCAGGTGCTAATCCGTTGGTTATATTATTAACAGCAAGTCAGGTTAATTACGATTTCAGCTTTTTATTGTTTCCCGTGCTTTCTGGCTCCATCTCTCTGGTAATAATAGCCTATGCTGTTAACAATCTACTATCTAAAAACCAGTGGCCAATTTATTGGTTAGCATTTTTTAATGATAAAAAGGAGAAGTGATTAAATTAGATGCAAAGTAATAATTTTATGAGAACATTCAAAATGTGTTGCTATATGAAATAGTGTTGAACATTGCGTTATGATTTACAGTCACATCCATAAAAAAGCCATTAAACAACGATATAAAAAATCAATATTATTGAATTAACTTGTTTCTTATTAGAATTGAATAACTAATATTCATAATGAAATTTGAGAGATATAAGAGAAAAAACCCTAGATAATCTAGGGTTTGATAGTAGAGTTGATAAGTTAATCAGTATGATTATCTATTTTTTATTAGCTTTACCTTGGTACTCTGCATAATACTCTTGTGCCAGTTTACGCATAGATAAACCAATCGCTGCATATTGATATTCATTTAAGTTAGCTAATGAAGCCCGAGCAGATGGATGTTGCACTGCAAACCCTTTACCTGGTAATAAAACTACACCAGCTTCATCAGCAATTCTAAATAACATTTCAGATGGATTTTTATTTTTTAAGATCCATTTAGCAAACTTATCATCATAAAGTTCACGACAAATATGTTCTAGATCAATTAAGGTATAAT